>JACQDH010000067.1 GCA_016201215.1 Acidobacteriota bacterium
AGAAAAGGGCGGGGGGCCGATCTACAAAACAGGCTCTCGATCTCACCGAAGCGGGATCGGGCCTCAGCGCCGGTCGGCCTCCCCGAGACCTCCTCTGCCTCCCGAGGAGCTTTTCTGAAAGGTGTGTAAGATACAAGCGCCAGCATTTTGCTGGCGGGTTTGGTCCCGCGTAGGTGAGGCGGAAAAACGCCGGCAGGATGCCGGCGCTACGGGGCGCCTCGGTCGCTGCGCTGGGGACAACTGCCGGGCGGCGCTACGGGGAGCCGTAGCGTGCGAGGAGCCAGGTGCGGAGCGCCGCGTCCACCCGATCGAGTCTCCCGGTGAAGAAGTGGTCGGCGGCTGGCACGAACACCAGCGTGGTCTGCTCCCGCTGGGACTTCGGCAGGCGCGCGAGCAGCGCTTCGAGCTTCTTGCGCGCGCCGAACTGGTCGCCATCGCCCTGCAGGAAAAGCTTCGGCTTGGGGCAGGCGGCGAGATAGGAAAAGTCGGAGTCGTCGACCGGCAAGCCCAACCCCACCAGCTCGGCCACGCGCGCGTCGGCGCAGCCCACCCGCATACCCACCCATGCGCCAAAGCTGAAGCCTGCCAGCAGCAACGCGCGCCCTGGGAACTCCCCGGCCATGAAATCGAGCGCGGCGGCGATGTCGTCGGCCTCGCCGCGGCCGCGGTCGTGCTTGCCGGCGCTCAATCCTGCGCTGCGGAAGTTGAAGCGCAGCACCGGTACGCCCAGCTTGTCGAGCGTGCGCGCCACGCGGAAGACGACCTTGTTGTGCATCGTGCCGCCGAACAGCGGATGGGGATGGCAGACCACGGCCACCAGCCGCCGGGCCGCACCCCGAGTTGCCAGCGGCGAGACCCAGAGTAGGGCTTCGAGGCGGCCGGCGGGGCCGTCGAGAAACAGTCGGCGATGCGCAGGCGTGTGCGGCGGCATGGGCGGGTGTCCCGCAGAGTGAGGAGCCGTAGTTTACAGGATGCAGCCACGGGGGAGAAATACCGAGGGCGCAGCATCCCTCGCCGCTGCTCAGGATGGGAGCAGCGCCCCTATGCCGAATGGAGGGCGAGGCCAACCTGCTGCTCGACCGAGCCGGGGATGCGGGCGATGCGCACGACGCGGGCGGGCACCTCGGCGCCCAAAGCCCAGCGGCTGCGCAGCAGCGTGGAGCGCAACGCGCCGTTGGGAAGCGTGATGCGGACTAGATCGCCCGGCGCGTAGAGCCGAGTGGTGCAGAAGAGCACGCCGTCGCTGCAAACGTCGATGGTCATGGTTTCTTCGGGCCAGGGCGAGTCCGCCGGGCGGACGCGGATGGGCAGGGCCAGGGGGATGCGCTCGGAACGCCGGCGGTCGAAGTCGCGGAACTTCCGCGCGCGGGCGTTGGCTGCGCGCTGCGCGGCGAAGGCGTCGAACTCCACCGCCACCAGGTAGCCGCGGCCCGGCGCTTGCTTGACGCGCACCACGCGTGCCGGCGTTTCTGGTTGCGCAAGCCGGACGGCCGCGTCGTAGGGAAAGGTGACCCACAGGAAGGCCCTGGGCCGGCAGGGCTCGCGGCGATAGAAGAGCATCCCGCCGCGGGAGACGTCGAGCGTTTCCGTGACCTCGGTGAGCTGGCCCAGCGGGCCCAGCCAGCGCAAGCGCACCGGCAAGTTCAACTGCACGCGAGGATGCCGCCGATGTTCGTGATGGAGGCCGGGCACCAGAGTCGGCTGAGACATCCCTATCCATGTTAGTCGCCGCGACCCAGAGGGGTCAAAAACAATGGCCTCGAATTCTGCTCGGGTTTGCAGGCAAGACCCGGCATCCGGGCAACTGCCGGGGGAGCGGCGGACGGGGTCGGCCGGAAGATTTCCACTCCAAATACCATTGCGCTTTGTTGACTTCGGTGCTAGCTTTGCGCAAATCTGTACCGTCCGCTTGCGGGGGAATGATGGCGAACGGAATCGAACGCCGGTCTGCGCGGCGATTTATGATGACGCTTCCGTTGACGGTGCGGTCCAGCGGACCCGACGGCGCCGTCGAAAAGTTCGGCCAGACCCGCGACGTCAGTTTCCGCGGGCTTTACTTTCTGACCGACGCGCACTTTGAGCCGGGCAACGAGATCGAGTTCGTCCTCACCCTGCCCAAGGAAATCACCCTCGCGGGCGACGTGCATATCCGTTGCTACGGGCAGGTAGTCCGCGTCGAGCCGCACAACGGCCGCCGCGGCATTGCCGCGCGCATCGAGCGCTACGAGTTCCTGCCCGCTGCGGTGTGAGCGGGGCCGGCCGCAGCGCCGCGCGCCGCTCCTGTATTCCTGACCTTTTTCCCCAGAACGCAGTAGAATGGAACACCCCGCGGCAAGGGCGGGAGAAACCATGTATCACTACGATGCCAAGGCGGCTCTTGAAGAGTTGAAGGAAGACGCGGTGTTGCCGCATCCGGTGCGGTTGCGTGACATGATCCTGCGCACGAAGCTCGATGCCAATGAGGCGCTCGATCTCAACCGCGAGTTCCAGAACTACCTCTCCCACTTCGGCGAAACCCAGAAGATCGCCCGCGACATCTTGGAAAAGCTGGCCGTGGGCGAGCCGAAGACTCCCTGAGCGTGCCCACCCGCCCGGCGAAAGCGTATCCAGCGCCTGAAAGCGGGCGCGCATGACCATGCCGCGCCGCGTCCTCATCCTTTCCGCTTCCTCCGGCGCCGGGCACGTGCGCGCGGCGCAGGCGCTTGAGCAAGCGTTCGCCGTGCGAGGTGATTGCGCGGTCGAGCACATCGACGCGCTTGATTACACCAGCAAGCTGTTTCAGAAGATCTACGAGGACGCTTACATCGCCCTGGTGCGCCGCGCGCCCGGCCTGATGGGCCTGCTCTACGACCGCTTGGACCAGCCCTGGCGCCACCGCTCGCGGCAACTGGCGCTCGACCGCCTGAATACCCGGCCGATGATCCGCCTGCTCAAGCGCGTCCAGCCCGACCTGTGCGTGGCCACGCATTTTCTGCCCGCGGAGATCATCGCCTGGCTCAAGGCCAAGCGGAAGATCACGGCGCAGCACGCCATCGTGGTCACCGATTTCGACGTGCACGCTATGTGGCTCTGCCGCGCGGTGAACCTCTACTGCCTGGCCACCGAGGAGGCCGCCGAGTATCTGGCGCGCATCGGCGTGGCGCGGGAGATCCTGCGCGTGACCGGGATTCCGATCGACTCGGTGTTTGCGGTGGCCAAGGATCGCGACGAGATGCACAGCAAGCACGGGCTCGAGCCGGAGCGCACGACCCTGCTGGTCTCGGCGGGAGGCTACGGGGTGGGGCCAGTGGAGCGGATGGTGGCGGACTTGCTCGCGCTGGGGCGGCCGTGGCAAATTGTAGCGGTAGCTGGCAAATCCGAGAAGATGCGCGCGCGGCTCACCGAGTTGGCTCGGCGCAACGCGAAACTTCGCGAAGGCCCGCGGCTGCATGTAGTCGGCTTCACCGCCGAGATGGACGAGTGGATGGCCGCCGCGGACCTGGTGGTGGGCAAGGCCGGGGGCTCACCGTCTCCGAAGCGCTGGCGCGCGGCGTCCCCCTGGCGCTGGTCGAGCCGATTCCCGGGCAGGAAGACCGCAACGCCGACCACCTGCTCGAGCGCGGCGCAGCTATCCGCTGCAACAACCTGCCGGCAGCGGCCTGGAAGATCGCCCGGCTGCTGGACGACCCGGCGTGCTTGGCGCGGATGGCGGCCGCGGCACCCGCCATGGCCCGGCCCGCGGCGGCCGCTGAGATCGCCGCGGAGACGCTAGGCCTGTTCGAGGCGCCGTAGCCAGGCTAATCGGTCTGTGCCGGGCGCAGCAAGCCGCGCCCCTGCGACAGCAACACGGAGGGCCGGATGGTTCAGTAGGGGCGGTGCTTGTCCCGCCCGGTTCAGCTTGAAGGACCGCAACAACCAAAGGAGCGCTTCTCCCAAACCGGGACCCCTGGAAACGATTTTCCGATGCGCCGCCACACCCTGCTGATCGACGCCGACGACACGCTCTGGGAGAACAACGTTTTCTTTGAGAAGACGATTGAGGACTTTATCTCGTTGGTCGAGCCGCTCGGCTATGCCCGCGACTACGTCCGTCGTATCCTGAACGAAACCGAGCGGCGCAACATCCGCCAGCACGGCTACGGCGTGCGCAGCTTCGGCCGGTCGCTCGAGGAAACCTACCTGAAGCTGGCCGGGCACATGGCCCAGCGCAGCACCATCACGCAGGTGAGCAAGATGGTCGGCGAACTGGAGCGCACCCCGCCGCATATCCTCGACGGCGTGCCCGACACCCTGGCCTATCTCACCGAGCGCCACCGGCTGATCCTGTTCACCAAGGGCGAGCCCGCCGAGCAGGCCGCCAAGGTGGAGCGCTCAGGCCTGCAGGGATTTTTCGAGGCCATCGAGATCGTGGCCGAGAAAAGCGTGAACACCTACAAGACCCTGGTCAACCAGCACCACATCGTGAAATCGTACGGCTGGATGGTGGGCAACAGCCCGCGCAGCGACATCAATCCCGCGCTGCAGGCCGGGCTCAACGCCGTGTTCATCCCGCATCGCGCCACCTGGGAGCTGGAACACGCCGAGCTGCAGAGCGGGGTGGGTAAGCTGGTGATCCTGCGCAGTTTTCGCGACCTGCGCGACCATTTCTGAAATAAGTTGTCAGCTCTCAGTAGTTGGCTTTCAGCTCGGAGCTGTCAGCAATTGGTGGTACTTCCCCGGCCGCGACTGATGTTAAGGGATGGGCGCCGAACCGGCGGTCGAAAGCTGAGAGGTGCAAGCTGAAAGCTGATGGCTGACCGCGGATGGCTTCTCGCAAGGCGGACCTACCGCGCTCGGGGCTACCGATGGATTGGCGTAAAGAATGGTTCGAGTTTGACGACGTGGCCTTCCTGAACGTCGCTGGACAGGGGCCGCTGCCCCGCGTCTCGGTGCGCGCCGTGCAACTAGCGCTCGAATGGAAAAAATTTCCGCACCAGTTGCCCGACAGCACTTACTTCGAGTTGCCCAACCGCATCCGCGCGTCGGTGGCCCGACTGATCGGCGGACGAGCTGAGGAAGTGGCCCTGACCACCGGGGCCAGCGGAGGCCTGGCCGCCGTGGCCGCAGGCATCGACTGGAAGCCCGACGATGAAGTCCTGATGGCGCGCGGGGAGTTCCCGGCGCATTTCGCGACGTGGATTCCGCTCGACGCAGCGCATCGCCTGAAGATGAAGATCATCGCGCCCCGCGGGAGATTTGTGACCGCAGACGATTTCCTGGCGCACATCGGGCCGTGGACGCGGCTGGTCTCGGCTTCGCTGGTGCGTTTTGACGACGGCGCGCGGCTCGATGCGGCGCGCGTGGCGGCCGCCGTCCACGCCGCCGGCGGCTACCTGCTGCTCGACGCCAGCCAGTGTGTGGGGGCCATGCCCATCGATGTCGCAGCGTTGGGCGCCGACTTCGTGGTCGCCGCGGGCTACAAATGGCTGCTGAGCCCCTACGGCACGGGATTTTTCTGGGCGCGCGGCGAGCTGATCGAGCAGATGCGCGTCGGCCCGTTTTACTGGATGGCGTTCGAGGGCGCAGAACGATTTCACTCGTTGAGCATTGGCCCGTGGAAGCTGGCGCCCGGCGCGCGGCGCTGGGATGCGCCTGAAACCGGCAATTTCTTGAACCTCGCGGCGATGGATGCTTCGCTCGAGTTCCTGCTGCGCGTCGGCGTCGAGACGGTGTGGGAACATAACCGACGGCTCATCGAAGAGATGCTCGAGCGGCTTCCGCTCGACCGCTGCGCGCTGGCCAGCCCACCCGACGCCACGGCGCGCGGGCCGTATGCCTGCGTCGCAGCCCGCCGGCCGGAGAAGATCGCGGCGCTGTACGAGAAATTGCGCGAGGCCAAAGTGATCGTCAGCCTGCGCGAGGGAGCGCTGCGCGTCGCGCCGCACCTGTTCAATACCGCGCGCGACATCGACCGCTTGCTCCGCGTCCTGGCGGTGTAGGGAGAAAGCCGGTGAACAACATACCCACGGGCCACTGGCCGCGCGTCGCGGTGATGGGCGCGGGCGCGGTGGGGTGCTACTTCGGCGGCATGCTGGCGCGGGCCGGCGCTCCCGTGACGCTGATCGGCCGCCGCGCCCACGTCGAGGCGCTCGCGCGCGACGGCCTGTTCCTTGACAGCATTCATTTCCAGCAGCGCGTAGATGTGGCCGCCTCGACCGAGGCCGAGGCGGCACGCGGCGCCGAACTGGTGCTTTTCTGCGTAAAGACGCTCGACACCGAGACGGCTGCACAGGTGCTCGCGCCACACCTTGCGCCCGGGGCGCTGGTGGTGAGCCTGCAGAATGGCGTGGACAACGCTGCGCGCATCCGCGCGGCAACCGGAATCGAGGCCTTGCCCGCGGTGGTCTACGTGGCGGCATCGATGCCAGCGCCCGGACGAGTGAAGCACGCCGGGCGCGGCGACCTCGTGCTGGGAGATGCGCGGCGACGCGAAGAGGTGGCGCGCGTCGCGAGTTGGTTTACCCGCGCGGGCGTGCCCTGCCGCGTTTCGGAAAATATCCTGAGCGATCTCTGGGTCAAGCTGATCTTAAACTGTGCCGGCAATGCCGTGACCGCGTTGGGGCGGTCGAGCTACAGGCGCGCCGCACAGAACGAGCACACTCGGCAGGTGATGGCTGCCACCGCCGAAGAAGCGATGGCCGTGGCGCACGCCGCCGGGGTTGTGCTGCCGCCGATCGACCTGGTGACAGCGGGGCTCAAGCTGGCGCAGGACCTGGGCGCGGCCACCTCCTCGACCGCGCAAGACCTCCAGCGCGGCAAGCGCACCGAGATTGATGCGCTCAACGGCTACATCGCGCGGCGCGGCGCTGAGTTGGGCGTGCCCACGCCGGTCAACCACACGCTGTTCGCCCTGGTTAAGCTCCTCGAAGAAAATCTGTAGGGTCGAGCGCCCGGGTTCGTTCTCTGGTCCTTCCGAGCCCCGCCGACTCTTGGCGCGGCGAGGAATCGCACTGCCGTAGCGCCAGCATCCTGCTGGCCATTTTGCTGCCGAATGGAGTGCGCGGCGCCGGCGAAGCGAAAACCACCGGCAAGATGCGGGCGCTGCGGCGCGCCGTTACACGAACCTGGCCAGAGCGGCGTAGCGCAAGTCTGGGTTGTGCGCGGATTCTAGCGGGCGACGAGGCGAAAGGGGATGTGGACGATAGCTTCGAGTTCGACCGGCGTGCCCCGGCGCTCCGCGGGGCGGAATCTCCACCGTGCCAGTGCGTCCATGGCGTTCTGGTCCAGCTCCGGCTCGATGCCGCGCACCAACTGGATGCTGTCCACCGTGCCGTCGCGACGGATCACTGCGTAAAGGACGACCTCGCCTTCCACCCGCGCGTCAATCATGGAATTGGGATACTTGGGATCCACTTTGCGCAGGGGCACCGGCCCGGTCAGTTCGGTGGAGGGCGCAGGCCCATCGTCCAGATGCCGCATTTCCACAAAGCTGAGCACCCAGCTTCCCGTGACGCTCGCTAGGTTGGGCATGTTCACGTGCAGCGTGTAAATCCGGCGAGGCCCGAAGATGGATTCCGGAGCGCTGCCGGGCCTGAGCCGGCCGATGCTGGGCATGGCAGGCTCGGGATCCGGGTCCGGGGGCGGGGGAGTGGATTCGATTTTTGGCGCGGGTGCTGGAGAGGGAGGACTGGCTGCACCGCCCAAACCCGAAGAGGAGGCGTTCGGATTCCCCCCGCTGATGCTGATGTCGGGAGGTGCCGGGGAACTGCTGCTACCGCCACTACTGGAAGTGCCGCCCGGGCTGGCGGGAACCCCGCCCGCGCTTCCCCTGGCCGCCAGGGTGCCACTTGGCAAGCCTCCTGGCGTGCCGGGTTGCGTGCCCTCCGGCGAAATGGAAAAGCGCGCGGACAGATTGCCCACCGGAAGCGGGAGATTCGAGGGGCCGTCATCGGGCGTGGGCGAGATGGCGACCAGGCGCTGCACCCCGGCGTCGCCGCTGCCCGCGGCGACACGCACGTCGGGCGCCGGGCCGGCGTCAGTCCCCGCCTGATGCGGGCCGGTCCTGGGAACCGCAGCCGGGGTCACGGGCATCCGCGGCTTCGCGGGGGAGAAGTCACTCGAAGCGCCGCTGCCCGCGGCGACACGCACGTCAGGCGCCGGGCCGGCGTCATTTCCCGCCTGATGCGGGCCGGTCCGGGGAACCACGGCCGGAGTCACGGGCATCCGCGGCTTCGCGGAGGAGAAGTCACTCGAGGCGATGTTCAGGGCGCCCAGCTGGGTTTCCGAGTTGGGCAGATCCGGCACGGGCACATCGTCGGTAAAGCGCATGACCGGCTTCTTCGGGCGAAGCCGGGCGAGTACCTCGCGGCTGATCTGGAGACGCGGCCTGGCCGGCTGCGTGGAGTCGGCCCATTTCACGGTATTCGGCACCGGCGTCAGGATTTTCGGCGGCTCCGGCGGTGCGTCCGGCCGGATCAGGGTCTGCCGCGGATGCGTGGGCATTTTCGGCGCGGAGATGATGGTCTGCCGCGGGTGGTACGCGTCGGCACCGCTGCGCGCCAAAGGCTTCTCCGGCTTGCCCCGCGGCCTGGGCCGAAGGGGTGGCCCGGACGGGTTGACCAGCGGCAGATCGCGGATCGGGCCGTAGTAGGTGAGCTCGGTGTCCGACGTGAAAAGCGGCGGTTCGTGCGTGGGCCGCAGCCAGCTCCAGCGCGGAAACGGGAAATACACCAGCGCGATATGCAGCAACGCCGAGACAAACACCGCGCGCTTCGGCCAGTGCGAGCGCACCCAGCTATCGCGGAAGAACGGCTCACCGCGGAATTCCTTGGGCGCCTTCGGCCCGCCCAGCATCGCCCCCAGGCTCGAGAAAAAGCCCTGCCAGCGGCTCTGCCAGACCACGTGGAGACGCGGATCGCGCAGCCGGTGGACCGACCTGCGGGTAAACAGCTGGAGCATAGAACCTGTATTATACCTCGCGTTGCGGGGACGACACGGGGCAGCCAGGTGGGCGGCGCTAATCAATAACGGCTTGCCGACGCTGCGCCAATTTGCAACGATATCGTGCCGGGCCCAACCCGGCAAGCGACGATGAGCCAAGCCCAGCCACCGGTAGCGTCACAGGAAAGTCCGCCGCGCCGGCGCCTTCCACGCTGGATGCGTTTCCTGCTGATGGGAGTTGTCTTGCTCGTGGCGACGGGGCTGATCCTGCCCTACTTCCTCGACGTGGACCACTACCGCACCCTGATCGCCGCGGTGATCGAGGCCGAAACCGGGCGTAAGGTGACCATCGGGCGAATCCGCGCGCGCTTGTTGCCCAGCGTCGGCTTCGTCGTGGAGGATTTCCGCCTTAGCAATCCGCCCGGCTTTCCTGACGGCCATCTGCTGACGGTCGAGGCCATCCGCGGCCAACTGGCCTTGGTTCCGCTCCTCCGCCGGGACCTCCGGCTCTACGCCCTCGAGTTGGTGCGCCCGAAACTCGTGCTGCTCGAAGACGACCGCGGCCAGACCAACTCCTTTGTGCAAGCCGGGGCCGGCCTGCCGTCGGGGAAGAGAACGAAGGCCGCCGCCGCGACTCCCGGCAAGCCGATTCATCTCTCCGACATCGAGCGCATCGACCTGACCGACGCGGAAGTGACGCTGGCGCGAATCGCGGGGCACGACCGGCCGCCCGTGCCTTCGCTGCACGTGCGCAAGCTGAGCCTGCGGCTCGACCACCTCACGCTCGACCCGCTGGAGATCAAGAAGTGGCAGGGCGACGCGCGGCTCGCCGGCGTTGTGCTGGAGCTGGCCGGGTGGAAAGGTCCCATCGAGCTGCGCTCGGGCAGCTTCACCCTGCGCGAGGGCCGCATCGAATCGGAGTTCCGCGCCATCCTGGGCAAAGCGGGCGAGTTCAACGGCAGCCTGCGGGTCGCGAACCTCGAGCATGCCGTGCCTACTTTCGAGTTAAGAACCGCGCAGTTCGACGTGGAGCAGTTGCTCGCGGGCCTGACGACCGCGGGCCCGGCTGCGCCGCGGCCGCGAACCGGGCACAGCGAGCAGGTCGCGCAGGGACGCCTGGCGGCCGAGCGGCTCCACTGGTCTTCCTTCACGGCCAACAATGCCGCTGCGGAAGCGCGCTGGTTCGGAGACCGAGTCGAACTCTGGCCCGTGATGGTGGAGTTTTACGGCGGGTCGCTGCAGATCTCCGCGCGCGCCGACCGCACGACCGTGCCCGAGCGCTTCTCCGCCAACCTGCAGGTGCGCAATGTGGATGTGGGCAAGCTGCTTTCCACCTCGCCCGCGACGCGCGGCAAGCTGACCGGCACGGGCGAACTCACCCTGCAACTGTTTGGCGCGATGAGCCCCGAGTGGCAGAAGTCGCTCTCGGGCTCCGGCAATTTCGCGATCCGCGACGGTCACTTGCCAGGCGTCACTCTCACCGGCACGCTCGAGTCGGTGGCCAAAGCCACTGGCCTCGGCGGTGAGACGCCGTTCAACATGATCCAGGGAGACCTCAGCGTTGCGGGGCGGCGCATCTCGAGCCGCCAGATTCACCTCGATGCCCCGCGCCTCACCGCCGACCTGCACGGGAGTTGCGGTCTCGACGGCTCGCTGGACTATGAAGGGCAGACCGTGGTGACTCCCGCAGCCGGCGGCGCAGGAAGCGGCCAGCCGAACCCGGTGGACGCCATCGCCGGAATCCTTGGCGGCGTGCTGAAACGCAACGTCAGCCGCGTTACCGTGCCTTTCTCCATCCGCGGCACGCTGCACGAGCCGAAGATCCAGCCCGGCCGGGGCCTGCCAACCATCGAGCAGCCCGCGTCGGCCGGACAGCCCTCGCAGGCGCAACCCAAGAAAGAAACCAGCCCCATCGACCTTTTCCGCCGTCGGCCATAGCGGGAAGAGGCGCCCCGGGCTAGGCGGCGAGGGCGAGGCGGTAAAAGCTGAGAGCGGCATCGCCCTGCTCGACCACGCGGACGCGTTCGAGGTTGGCCATGCGCTCCGGCAATGTCCAGCGCCCCGCCGGAACCGAGCGGATGCCCACCACGCGCCCCAGCGAGCGCTGCGCCGCAGGTCGCTTCTGCCGGGCAGAAGCAGTCGCGCGCAAATCGCGCCGTAGGTGCTCGACGACGATGCGGCCGTCAGGAGCGAGCAGCGCCGAGCGATCCAGGAAGTCTAGTGCACGGTCGTATTCGTGTTTTTCGGAGTAGGGTGGATCCAGGAAAATGATTTGCGGGTGCGTACCGGAGCTGCGGGCGCGCGTGTCCAACAGCTCGAGGCCGTGCACCGCGTCGGTGAAAAGAATCTCGGCGCCGGAGACGATCCCCAGCGACTCGAGGTTCGTGCGGATCAGCTTCACCGCCGCGGGGTGGTTTTCGATGAAGATGGCGAGGCGCGCGCCGCGGCTGAGCGCTTCGATGCCCACCGCGCCGGTGCCGGCATAAACGTCCACGAAAAGACAACCCTCGACCACGGGCCCCAGGATATCGAACAGCGTTTCGCGCAGGCGGTCGCTGGTAGGCCGCAGGGCCAGCCCGCGCAGGCTTTTCAGCAGGCGGCTGCGGTATTTGCCGGCGACGACACGCATCTGCTACCCCACGGTGGCGAGCTGGTAGCGCCGCTGCCAGCTCGGGTCGAGCGAATCGAGCAGGCGTCGCCGTTCGGCCCCAGCATCAGGATTCTCAACCAGCGCGAAGGCCTCGCGCCGCGCCAGCTCCAGGAGTTCGCGGTCGCGCAGCGGGTTGGCGAGGTGCAAGCCCAGCTCCCCGTGCTGCCGGGTGCCGAAGAATTCCCCCGGGCCGCGCAGCTTCAGATCGATCTCAGCGATTGCAAACCCGTCTGAAGTACTCACCATGGTTTCCAGGCGAATCCAGGCCGGATCGTTGGCGTCCGGGGAGAGCGTTTTCGGAGCGACGAGAATGCAGTGGGATTTTTCCGCGCCGCGCCCGATGCGCCCGCGAAGCTGGTGGAGCTGCGCGAGGCCGAAGCGTTCGGCGTGTTCGACAACCATGACCGTGGCGTTGGGCACGTCCACGCCCACCTCGATCACCGTGGTGGAAACCAGCACCTGGATCTCACCGCGGCGGAACCGCTCCATCACCTCTTCTTTTTCTTCGCTGCGCAGGCGGCCGTGCAGCAGGCCCAGTTTCAAGGCGGGGAAAACTTCCTTCGAGAGCCGCTCGTACTCGACGATCGCCGCTTTCAGCTCCTGTTTCGATTCCTCGATGACCGGATAGACAATGTAGGCCTGGCGGCCGAGCGCCACTTCGCGGCGCAGCATCTCCCGGACGCCGGGCAGATGTGCCTCGGTGGTCCAGCGGGTCGCGACCGGGGTGCGCCCGGGCGGCAGCTCGTCGATCACCGAGCAGTCCAGGTCGCCGTAGAGCGTGAGCGAGAGGGTGCGCGGGATGGGCGTGGCGGTCATGACCAGCACGTGAGGCGCGGTCCCGCCCTTGGATCCTTTCTCGATGAGCTGCTTGCGCTGCAGCACGCCGAAGCGGTGTTGCTCGTCCACGATGACCAGGCCCAGGCGCGCGAACTCCACGCCTTCCTCGATCAGCGCGTGGGTGCCGACGACGAATTGCGCGACGCCGCTGTGCACGCGCGCGCGCGCCGCGCGCTTTTCGCCGGGCTTCAGCCCGCTGATCAGCAGCTCGACGTGGTAGCCGGCGCGCGCGAAAACTCTGCGCGCGGCGAGGTAGTGCTGCACGGCGAGGATTTCCGTAGGGGCCATGAGCGCGGCCTGGCAGGCGTTTTCCATGGCGATGGTTGCGGCCTCGAACGCCACGATGGTCTTGCCGCTGCCCACGTCGCCCTGCAGCAGCCGGTTCATGGGCACAGGCCGCTCGAGGTCCGCACCGATTTCCGCCAGCACGCGCTTCTGCGCTTCGGTGGGCTTGAAGGGCAGAATGCGCTTGAGCGCCTCGCGGATTTTTTCTTCGCGCACGCGGAAAGCGATGCCAGTTGCTTGCTGCGTCTGCTGGCGGCGCATCGCCAGGCTGAGCTGGTAGAAGAAAAACTCCTCGAAGATCAGCCGCTGGTGCGCGGGCGAACGAAACGCATTGAGTGTCTCGACGCCCTCCGTCGTGGGCGGGAAGTGCACGTAGATCAGCGCGTCGCGGCGCGTAGGGAAGCGGTAGCGCTCGAGCAGCGCGGCGGGCAGCGGGTCGTGGAGGCCGGGTGGCAGATTGCCGAGCGCCTGGTAGATCACCCGGCGCAGCGTGCGTGAGCCGATGCTGCCGATGGCTTCGTAGATGGGCACGATGCGTCCCACTTCTGTGGAATCGGCGGCGCCATCGCCCAGCAATTCGTATTGCGGGTTGATCATCTCCAGGCGCGCGGGCCGGTAGGGATCGATGTCCGCCTTGCCGTGCAGCACGATGCGCTGCCCGGCTTTGAAGCGGCCTTCGAGATAGCCTCCGTGGAAGAACTTGCAGTGGAGCACGCCGGTGGGGTCGCGCACCATCAGGTGATAGATGGGGTTGGGACTGCGCGCAAAACGCACTACGCCGCCACTCACCACCTCCGCCCGCAGCGTGTAGGTGTTGCCCGGCACGATCTCGCGAATGGAGGCGAAGCGGATGCGGTCTTCGTAGCGGAAGGGCAGGTAGTCCAGCAGGTCTTCCACGGTGAGGATGCCGCGCTCGGCGAGCAGCGCGGCGCGCTGCGGCCCCACGCCCTTCAGGTACATGACCTCGCTCTGCAGCGCCTGCTTCATCGCCGTCCCTTATATCATTTTATGTCATGCGATCTATCCCGGGGCGTCTCCGGCCGGGCGGACCCGACGCCAACCGGGAACCGAACGGATACTTGCACCGGGCGGGTGCGTATAGATACAGTGCGCCTGTCCGCTGGCCCGGGCTCCGGTCCTCATCGCACGGGAGGCCGGGGCTGGCTGCGCGGCGTCCCGCAGGCGAAGTGGTGCGATCCGGAAGTCTCTCGCGGAGGAAGCTGTGGCCGAAGACCGTTTGCAAGCAAAAGACCTGAAGGTCTTGCTGCTCTGGATCGTGATCGGCCTGGCCGGCGCGGGCGTGGCGTTCAAGTATTTCTTCCGCGCATTCCCGGAGGCCGCGGTGGACTTCCGCGTGTCGCGGCCGGCGGCGCTCGAAGTGGCGCGGAATTTCCTGACCGCACAGGGGCAGAAGCTCGAGGGCTACCAGTCGAGCATCGTCTTCCGCGTGGACGACAATGCCAAGACGTATCTCGAACGCGAGGTCGGCCTGGAGCAGGCCAACCGGCTGATGGCCTCCGAGGTGAGCGTCTGGTACTGGAATGTCCGCTTCTTCCGCCCCGGCCAGAAAGAAGAATACAAGGTCCGGGTCAGCCCGGCGGGCCGCGTGGTGGGAATGACGCACACGATCGAAGAGGCGCGGGCCGGCGCGCGGCTGAACAAGGAAACCGCTTTCCCCATCGCGCTCACCTTCCTGCGCGAGCGCTTGCGGGTGAACTACGGCAACTACAACCTTCTGCAAGAGGAGGCCAACTCCACCGAGCGGCCCAACCGCCGCGACTGGAGCTTCACCTGGGAACGTGCCGGCTTCAAAGCGAAAGACGCGCCCTACCGCGTGCGGGTCACGCTGCAGGGCGACCAGATCGGCGGCAGCGAGGAATTCCTGAAAGTGCCGGAGGCCTGGGAGCGCGATTACCAGCGCCTGCGTTCCAGCAATCTTCTCTATGAATACATCGCGCTGGTGCCCTACGGGCTGCTCTACGGCGCGCTGTTCTGGGTGCTGTATGACCTCGGCCGCCGGGGAATGCTGCGCTGGAGCGGCGCGCTGAAAGTAGCGGCACTGGTGGCCGTGCTGTTCTTCGTGAACAGCGCGAACGCCTGGCCGCTGGCGCGCTCCAACTACGACACAAACTCGTCCTACCCGGGCTTTTTTGCCAGCCAGATGGTCCAGGCGGCGCTGGTCAGCCTGCTCGCCGGTCTGAGTGTGGCAGTGGCGCTGGCCGGCGCCGAGCCCCTTTACCGGCGCAGCCAGCCCGATCAGCTCCGGCTGAACGCGATGTTTCGCCTCCCCGGCATCCGCTCCAAAGAATTTTTCCGCTCCTGCGTGATCGGCCTGACCATGGCGGCCGGGCACATCGGCTTTATCGTGCTCTTCTACCTGATCGGCGGCAAGTTCGGGGTGTGGGCGCCGCAGGAAGTGAATTACACCGACGTAGTCAGCACGACGCTGCCCTGGATTTTCCCGCTGACCATCGGCGTGTTTGCCGCAACCAGCGAGGAGTTTCTTTTTCGCCTGTTCGCGATCCCGCTGCTGTTGCGCCTCACGCGCTCGCGGTTTCTGGCCATCGTACTGCCGGCGTTTGCCTGGGGCTTCCTGCACAGCAGCTACCCACAGGAGCCCGGCTACATTCGCGGCATCGAAGTGGGATTGATCGGCATCGTCGCCGGGGTGGTCATGCTGCGCTGGGGCATCCTGGCCACGCTGGTCTGGCATTACACGGTGGACGCGCTGCTGATTAGCCTGTTCCTGCTGCGCTCGGCGAGCCTCTACTTCCGCATCTCAGGAGCGCTGGTGGGTGCGGGGGTGCTGATTCCGCTGGCGGTTGCCGGGGCGTTCTATTTGTCGCGGCGGCGCTTCGAGGCCGATGAGTCGCTGCTGAACCGCGGCGAGCCGCTGGTGGAAACGGTCGCCCCGCCCGCGGCGGCCGCTGCCGCGCCTCCGAGCCGCGCCGGCTACGAGGCGCTGACCGCGGGGAACCTTGGAATCGTGCTGGCCTGGGGTGTTGTTGGCGCAGTGCTGCTGGTTGCTGTCAAGGCGCACACCATTGGTGACTTCGTGCGCTTCAAGATCAACGCCCGGGAGGCAGCGGCTCAGGCCGATGACGTCCTGCGGAAAAACAAGATCGATCTGGCCAGGTTTCGCCGGGTGGCTACGACGGACGACAGCTTCAACGAGTACGCAAACGAATATCTGCGGCGGCAGGTGGGCACGGACGGCGCGAACCGGCTCTATCAGGAGAAAGTGCCCTCGGCCTTCTGGCGGGTGCGTTATTTCCGCGACGCGCAGAAGGAAGAGTACGCCGTGGTCCTCCGCGCCGATGGCGCGCTGCACTCGGTGCATCACCAGCTCGAGGAGAAAGCCCCCGGCGCCAGCCTGACCAAAGAAGAGGCGCAGGCGCGCGCTGAGTCCCACCTGCGCGAGGAGAAGAAGCTCGACCTCGCGAAGTGGAAACTGGTCGAGGCCACCTCTGACAAGCGTCCCGCGCGCACCGATCACACTCTTACGTGGGAGGAACTCGAAGCGATTGGCGAGGCGCATGTGCGCACGGAGATCAAGGTGCAGGGCGACGAGGTCTCCGGCTATCGCGTCTTCCTCAAGATTCCCGAGGAATGGGAGCGGCGGCAGAAAAAGACAACGCTGGCTTCGAGCATCCACTTCGTGGCTCGCATCGTGTTCTATGTGGCCTTGGCCATCGTGGTGCTGGTGATCTTCTTCATGAACCTCAAGCAGCAGCGCGTGCCCTGGCGGCGGCTGGCGCGCTGGGCACTGTGGGGCCTGCTGGCTACGTTGATCACCACGGGCAGCAGCCTGCCGGAGCTGCTGTCCAAATATCCTACCGAGTTTCCGTTCAAGACCTATGCGGCTATCCTGGTCATCACCGTCTTCCTGATTGTGGCGGCCACCTATTCAGCGCTGTTCTTCCTGTTCGGTCTGGCGTGGTTCTTTCTTGCGCGCGTCTTTGGCGAGGAGCGGCTGCCCTCGTGGACCGGCATGCCGGCGGCCTACTACCGCGACGCTTTCTGGGTGGCGCTGGCCGGAAGCGGAGCGTTGCTAGGCCTGGCGCGCCTGCCATTTCTGCTGGCGCGCATCTGGCCCACCGCCCGCAAGGGCCTGGAAGCCAGCCTGCCCACGGGCTTCGACGCCTACCTCCCCGCCGCGCAGGTGATCGGCGGCGCTGTTTCGAGTGGGCTCTTCATGGCCGGGCTCGTCGCGCTCGCCGCGGGATTCATCGCCGGCTACCTCCGGCAGAGCTGGATGCAGTTTGGGCTCGTCCTTCTGCTCGCAGTGGTGCGGGCCAGCGACTGGGGCAGCCCGGCCGATTTTGCAAAGAAGGTGTTGTTCCAACTCATCGCCGTTGGCATCGCCTGGTGGGGCGTAACGCGGCTGGTGCGGTTCAACCTGCTGGCTTACTTCCTGTTGGCCGCCTGCGTGACGCTCGCCGGCGCGGCGGCGCAGTTGCTGCAGCAGCCCAACGAATTCTTCCGCGTCAACGGCATCGCTGTGGTCGCGGCAGCAGTCGCGCTGCTGGCCTGGCCGCTGGTGGGTTGGCGACGCGCGGCCGCCTGAGGCTGCCCTGACGAAAGGAGCCGGGGCTCAGCATCCCTGGCTACGCTCGGGACAAGAGCAGCGCCCCTACTGGCGCCCGCGAAGAATACACAGAACCCCGATGACGCCCTCCGCGCAACCACGCCCGTATCTGAATCTGCGGCGCTGGGGCGAATACCTGGCCGCGATTCTCGGCGGGAACATCATCTATTTCTTGCTCGAGCCCCGTCTTCCCGCCGCGCTACGCCACAGGATCTTTCGTGTGGACGCGGGGCTTGCGCTCAACTTCGTAATCTGCGTGGGGGTGTACGCCCTGATTCGTCTGGGCGGTCGCATCGGCAGAGCAGCGCGCTGAAGCGCGCCGCTACAGCTAGCGCCGGCATCTTGCCGGCGGTTTCCCTGAATTGCCGGTACGACGCAAAACCGCCCACAGGACGCTGGCGCTACGCTGCACCGGATTGTATAGCGGTGGGCTTCAGCCTGCCATCCGGCGACGGTCGAAGGCGCGACTCAGGAAATACACTGCGGGACCCGCGGCGATCAGCACGAGGCCGATTGTCAGCGCGCTAATCGAGCCGATCTGTTCGTCGTGGTTGCGCACGACGGCCGCGGCCATCAACGCCAGCGGCGCGATGCCGATGGCCACGGCTCCGAACAGACCACCCGGAACGCGGTAGGGGCGCGGAAGTTCGGGCTCGCGGATGCGCAGCGCCACCAGCGCCCAGAACTCGAGCAGGATGCTGAGGCCGGTCAGCAGCACGTCCAGAATCACCAGGCGCTCGAAGCCCAGCGTGAGTGCAGCGGCCCAGCCCACGGCGCAGACGACAATCGCCACCCAGGGCGCGCCGGTTTTCGGGTGACGCCGCGCAAAGATTTTTGGCAGGAAGCCGTCCTCGGTCATCACCAGAGGAAGCCGCGACAGCGAAAGCATCAGCGCATTGAACGACCCGATGGCGCCGATCACTCCGCCGAGCGTCACGGCGATGGCAAGCCCTTCGCCGCTCACGATCCGCGCCACATCCACCCAGCCGCCGGTGGACCAACTGTTGGGGTCGATGCCCGTGCGCGCCACCGCGGCGATGGGTAGAATGTAGCTGAGCACCACGAGTGCGACGGCTCCCAGCATAGCCAGCGGGTAGGTGCGCTGCGGGCGGTCCACTTCTCCGGCGATGGTGGAAACGTTGTCCCAGCCCATGTAGTTCCACATGGCGATCAGGATTCCGCCGAGGATGTCCACGTGCCCGAGCGGGGTGTGCGCTGCGCCGGAGGAAGATCGGTGCAGCAGCGCATAGCCCATCAGCACCACAAACGGGCCCAGCAGCACGATCGTCATCAAGAGCGAGCCGCCGCCCACCGCTCGCGCCCCGGCGATGTTCCAGAGCGTGCAGACGGCGATCATCCCCAGGCCCAGCAGCGTCGCCCGATGGCCGCGGGTGAGCGCGGGCGCGAAGTGACCCAGATACCAGACGAAGAGCGTGGGGTAGAGCGCCATGTCGAAGATGCTGCCCACCAGCGTCAGCCAGGCCTCCTGGAAACCCCAGAAGCGGCCCATGGCGCGGCGCACCCAGGCGTAGAAGCCGCCTTCCTCGGGCAGCGCGCTGGCCAGCTCGCTCACCATCAGCGCGGTGGGGAGGCTCCAGAGCAGCGGGGTCAGCAGAAGAATGAGCAGCGTGCCGGCATAACCTGCCTTCTGGACGACATCTTCCAGTCCGTACGGGCCGCCGGCCACCATGAAGTAGGTTGCGGCGACGAGCGGCGGCAGCGTGAGTTTGCCGCGCGAAGGTAGCGTGGCGGCTTCCCGGTTCGAGTGGCGCTGCGTCAGCCTGTTTGCGCTCAAGGCCCTGCTTCCTTGACGTGCATGGCAACCTTATAACACTCTAAGAGCGCTTTGGGATGCAGTGCGGCGGCCCAGCCGCGGCCAATAGGTAAAGGCGTGCTAAAGCGCGCGGCCACACCAGTTTTGAAAGGGTTGCCACGGAAGTATGAAAAATGGGAGGTGGCTGCTCACCGTTTCCTTCGAGAGGCGTCTATCCTGATGGAGCCCGGCAGCCCCCGGACCCGGGGGGTGTTCCGCAGAAGCGTCTGGAGATGCATAGAACTCCGCCGGGGCAGACGGCACGCGCGACCGCAAGCAACCCATGCAGCGCGCGGGAAGCGCCGTGAAAGATTGCTGCCGAAGTAGCGCAAGAAGAGAAGCATGCCGCTCACGGGAATGGCGTTGGCCTTGCAAGCAGACCGCAGCCAGGCGAGTTTTGGAGAGCGCGGCCGAACCTCAGTGAAAGCGCTGCCCGGAGAAGATGAGAAGGGGCTGATCCTCGCGGCCCAGGCAGGCAACCGCGCCGCGTTTGAAGAACTCGTGCGCCGGTACGACCGGGACGTCCTGCGGCTGGCGCTCAATATCCTGCGGCGCCCCGAGGATGCCCGCGACGTCTATCAAGAAGCGTTTCTGAAGATTTACAAGAACCTGCATCGCTTCCGCTTCGAGTGCAGCTTCTACACCTGGATCTACCGCATCGTCACGAATGTGTGTCTCGATCACCTGCGCCGGCGCAGCAGCCGCCCCGAAGACCAGGCCCCTGAGCCGGCCACGAATGTGCGCGAGGAGGCCACCCCACCCGACTTCTTCGACCGCCAGCAGGAGAATCGGGCCGCTGCCGACCCCGAACGCCACCTGATGGGCAAAGAGATCGGCCGGCAGATTGCCGCGGCGCTGGCCCTACTTTCGCCGCGCGAGCGCATGGTCTTCGAGATGAAGCATTACCAGGGGCTGAAACTCCGCGCCATCGGCGAAGCGCTGGGCACCAGCGAAGAAACGGTGAAGAATTCGCTCTTCCGGGCGACCCGCAAGCTGCGCGTCCGGCTCGAGGGCCTGCTATGAGAGATGATGGGATGAAAGAGAGGAACGACATGCACGGCCCGGTTTCCTGCCAGGAATACGAACGTCTCCTGGTCTTCTATGTTGGCGATGAGCTCGAGGCCGGCGAACGCGCGGCCGTCGAGCAGCACATCAGCGGGTGTGCCGCCTGCGCGGCGTCGCTGGCGCGCGAGCTGCGCTTGCAGCAAGCGATTGCGGCCACCGAGCGGCCCGCCGAGCAACGCGATCCCTCCGACCTGCTGCTGGCACAGTGCCGCAGCGAACTGGCAGAAGCTCTCGATGATGCCGAGGCGAAGCGCACGCGCCAAGGCTGGCTCGCGGGGTTGCGCCGGAGAGACTGGCCGGCGTGGTTGTCAGGGAAACTTCTGGTGCCCTCGTTTGTACGCCACCCGGCGTGGAGCGCGGCGCTGCTGATCCTGGTCGGCGTGGTGGTGGGCCGGCTGGTGCCGGAGTGGTATGCCACGCAGAGTAGGCAACCTCTCGGGAAACCAGCAGTGACTGTCTCCGCGGCGCCGCGCCTTTCGGATCAGGACTTGCAGACCATGGGCATCAACAACATCAACTGGACCCCCGACAATGGCACGGGGACGCCGAGCGTCGAGGTGCAGGTGACCACGGAAAAGCCGCTGGTGGTCCAGGGCAGCGCCGATGACACCGACGTGCAGCGCGTGCTCACCTTCATCATCCAGAATGGCCAGCGGTTTGACCCCGGCGTGCGGCTTGATTCAGTGGACGTGCTGCGGACGCGCTCGGGCGACGGCGAAGTTCGCCGGGCGCTGTGCGCCGCGGCGCGCAAGGACCGCAACCCGGGCGTGCGGCTCCGCGCGCTCGAAGCCCTGCGTGGCTTTGAGCAGGACGACAGCGTCCGCCAGACGCTGCTCGACGCGCTGGTGGGTGACGACTGCCCCGGCGTGCGCGTGGAGGCGATCAATTCCCTGGCCGGTGCGCTGCGGGCCGCCGGCGAGAAGGGCGCGGCGACCCAGGACGTGCGCTTGATGCAGGTGCTGCGCGACCGCATGCAGAAGGATCCGAACAACTACATTCGCATGCAAAGCGCGGCGGCCATTCGCCAGTTCAGCCCGCGCGAGACTCATTGAGGAAGATTCCGGAGTGCAGAGCGGTTCGCTGGCCTTCCGCAGGCAGTCGGAAGCTGGCAGAAGCTAAAAAAATGAGGGAGAGATTCCCAATCCGTTGGCTCACGCAGATGCTCGCGGTCGCGGTCACGCTGGCCCTGCTTGCCGGAAGCGCGGCGGGCCGCACGCCGGGGTCCTCGAAGGCCCCCGCCAGCGAGGGCCCTCGGCTCGCGGAGGAGAAGACCGGTTCGGTGCCCACGCGGGAGGGCCTGCGCCTGCGGTTGGTCGCTGATTTCGGCAACGTCCGCATTCTCACAACCAACTCCATCCAGGTGAGCTACAAGGTGCGCATCGAGACTGACGCCCGCGCCCCGGACGCACAGAGCCTGCTCAAGCGGTACGTGTTCACCGCGCGCAGCAGCCCGGCTGGCGTGCAACTAACCGGAGAGTCGCCCTCGCATGACACCGCCAGCCGGCTCACGGTGAGCTTTGAAGTGCAGGTGCCGCGCAGATACAACCTCGACGTGCTGACCCAGGGCGGCAACATCGAGACCCAGGATATTGACGGCCGCGTCAGCCTGGTGACCCACGGCGGCAACATCACTGCCGGGCGCATCGGGGGCGGGGAAACCACCGGCGGGCGGTCCCCGGCGGCTTCCGGGACGCCGGTGGCGCGACTCGAGACCTCGGGGGGGCACATCGCCGTGCTCGACGTGAGCGGCGATTTGCGCGCCACCACGGCCGGCGGCCACATCACCACGGCCAACGTCCAGGGCGACGCCTACTTGCGGACCGGCGGCGGGCACATTCGCGCCGGAAAGATCGGCGGAACCGCGCAGCTTGAAACCGGCGGGGGAAACATTTCCGTGCAGCGCGCCAGCGCGCGCGTCACCGCCACCACCGGCGGCGGTCAGATTGACTTCGGCGAAGCGGCGGGCTCGATCCGCGCACGCACGGGCGGCGGCGGCATCCGCGTGCTGCGCGTGGCGGGAGCCATGCAACTGGAAACCGGCGGCGGGAGCATCTTCCTGACCAAGGTGCAGGGTGCTGTCCGCGCTTCGACCGGCGCCGGCACCATCACCGCGTGGTTCCTGCCGGAGGAGGAGAAGTCCGGCAGCGTGGAGAAGCAAGTGGGGCGCACTTTCCGCGCCTCGCAGTTGGAATCCGGCCAGGGCGACATTGTGGTGTATCTCCCGCGCGAACTGCCCATCACCATCGAAGCGATCATTGAAATGTCCACCGATTATCGCATCGAAGCCGACCTGTCGCTTCCGCTCAAGTTGAGCTACCTCACTTCCGGCCCGGGTGCGCGCGCGATCCGCGGCGAATGCTCGCTCAACGGTGGCGGGGAAACGCTGCGGCTGAAGACCGCGGCGGGCAATATCCGCCTGAAGTACAGCGACACCGACGCACAAGCCGGGCTGAACCGGCAGCAGATGGATCAGCTCCGGCAGCGCATGGCCGCACAGCAGCGGCGCCTGGAAGAGATGATCCGCCAGCAGCAGAAAGAGATTCAGTCGCAGGTCGAGCAGCAGTTCGAGAAGGCGGTCGAAAAACAAAAGCTCGAAGAGCGCGAGCCGGGCCGGCTGGGGGAATGGCAGCGCAAGATTGAAGGGCTCTGGTGGGGCGGGCTGCGCGTGAATTCCGAGGCGCAGCAGAAGAAGCTGGTCCACCAGGTGCAGCCGGCCTATCCGGACGTGGCCAAGCAGGCCGGCGTGCAGGGCACCGTGGTTCTGAAGGTGTTCATCGGCAAGGACGGCGATGTGCAGGAAGTTAAGGTGCTCTCCGGCGAGCCGGTGCTGGCCGAGGCCGCGGCCGACGCCGTGCGGCGGTGGCGCTACCAGCCGACGGTGCTGGATGGCAAGCTGGTGAATGTGGTCACTACGGTGACCGTGGAGTTCAGGTTGAAGTGAATCGGAAGACGAGTTCATGATTCCAAGACGGGGAGGGTCCAGGGGCCAAGGGTCGATTCATTTCTGACGGGGGTGAGGAAATGCGCAGACTAGGAGTGGCTCTGGTGGTGGCGGTCGCGGCAACGATGCTGGCCGCACCCTGCTTCGCCTTCGACGAGGTGTTCCAGCAGACCTACGCGCTGCCGGCGGGCGGCAGCTTCCAGCTTCAGAACGTGAATGGGTCGGTGCAGGTGAGCGGCTGGGAGCGCGATGAGGTCGAGGTGTACGCGGTCAAGTCGGCGCAGGGCAACCCGAAGGATCTGGAACGGGTGAGCATCGAGGTGCAGGCGCAAGAGCGTTCGGTAGCCGTGCAAACGCACTACCCGCAGGGCGACGGCGTCGAGGTGTACGTCGAATTCCACATCCGCGTGCCGCAGCGGGTCGAGCTGCGTCAGGTCGCCACGGTCAACGGCACCGTGCGCGTCTTCGGCGTGGAAGCGTCCGGCGAGCTGCGCTCGGTGAACGGCGATATCGAAGTGTTCGACAGTTCCGGCCGCCTGAGCGCGCACACCACCAACGGCAACGTGCGCATGGAGCTGCACCGCGTGGAGGGAAACGCGCCGATGAACGTGGACACCGTGAACGGTTCGGTGCTGCTGGGGCTGCCGCCGGGGACCGGGGCAGAGCTCGAGGTGCGCAGCCTGAACGGCGACTTCCGTTCGGAGCTTCCCGTGGCACTGCGGGGCTCCTCGGCCGCGCGCGAGGTTCGCGGGCGGTTGGGATCG
>JACQDH010000035.1 GCA_016201215.1 Acidobacteriota bacterium
CGGCGACGATGTCGTCGATGCAGGTGTAGTCGCGGCCGCTTGAGCCATCCCCGAAAATGGGGATGGGCTGGTCGGCTTCCAACAGGGCGGTGAATTTGTGGATGGCCAGGTCGGGCCGCTGGCGAGGCCCGTAGACAGTGAAGAAGCGCAGGCAAACCACCGGGGTTCCTGTGCGCTGGGCGTAGTGGCGGCAGAGCTTCTCGCCGGCGAGCTTGGTGGCGGCGTACGGCGAGATGGGCCGCAGGCCATCCTGGTCTTCCGAGAACGGAACGCTCTGGGGAATACCGTAGACCGAGCTGGACGAACCGAAGAGAAAACGCTGCACGCCGCACTTGCGACACAGGTCCAGCAGGTTGGCCGTGCCGCCCACGTTGACGCGCTCGTACAGCCGCGGCTGCTCGAGCGAGGGACGCACGCCGGCGCGCGCGGCCAGATGAATCACCACGTCCGGGCGAAACGCTTCCAGGGCTTCGCGCAATGCGTCCGGGTCGCACAGGTCCGCGGAGAAGAATTCAAATTCGCCGCACCGCCGCACCTCTGCCAGGTTGGCCTCTTTCCAGGCTGGGGGGTAAAAGTCGTCCAGGTTGTCGAGGATGGCGAGCTGTGCCCCGCGGCGAAGTAATGCCTCCGCCACGTGCGAGCCGATGAAACCGGCGCCGCCGGTTAAGAGAATGCGCGGGGTAGCAATTCTCAGAGCCGTTCCTTGGGCCGCACCGGTCGCTGGTAA
This sequence comes from Acidobacteriota bacterium, assembly GCA_016201215.1. Lineage (GTDB taxonomy): Bacteria > Acidobacteriota > Terriglobia > Acidiferrales > UBA7541 > QHYU01. Next base: position 728 of record JACQDH010000035.1, read on the forward strand.
GAGCTTGTTGCGGCCGCGGGGCGGCAAGAACCATTAGAGTACCACAGGTCTGCGGCAAGACCTCTCTCGCGAACTGCAGCGCGTATGGAAACGGGCAAATCCAATTGCACCGAGGCGGCAACATCTGATAAATACGCGTGAGGTCGGGGACGCAAGCATGGCGCACATTGTCTTCCAGACTCAGCCGGGCTGACCGGCGTGCGTGACGCCGAGAGAGTTTCTTTCGTCCCGGGGCATCCCCTTCGAGGAGAAAAACATTCGCAGCGATGCGGAGACCCTGCGCGAGCTGGTCGAGGACCTCGGCAGCCGCGCGACCCCTACGGTCGTCATCGGCGACAGGGTTGTCATCGGTTTTGACCCGGTCGAATACTATGCCGCGCTCCGCAGCATCCAACTGTAAGGGGAGGTTGCCATGATCAAACGGTTCCTTGCACTGATAGCGGTTTTCCTGCTGGCTGCAAACCTCTCGGCTGGCGATCCCTGGAAGTACAAGCCTTACAAGCAGTGGGATGAGAAAGACCTGCGCAAGATTCTGACCGATTCGCCCTGGTCGAAATCGGTGCAGATCGAGAGCACCTGGGAAGGAACCAAGCCCAGCGCGACGGCCAGCTCCCTGGGGGCCAGCGGGACAGCGGCGTCCGGCGAACCCAAGGACATTATTCGCGGGGCCAAGCCCGCTGGCCCGCCCAGCGGCCTAGCCGGTTTCTTGATCCGCTGGGGCTCTTCCCGGACGGTTCGCCGCGCACTGGCGCGCGGTGCCATTCTGAAGGGCGCGCAGGAAGCCGAAATTGAGAAAGCGCTGAACCTGGAGCTCCCGGACTATCTGGTGGTTGTACTGGGCCCGGATATGACGCCTTTCGAGAAGGCCGGCGAGAAGGAATTGCAGGAGATGCAGGAGAAATCCTACATCTCGCTCAAGAAATCCAAGGCCAGAATTGCGCCGAGCCGGATCGTCATCTAGCGCAGCCCGGATGGCAAGAAAATCATGGCGCTGTACTTCTCTTTCCCGAAGAAGACGCTAGCAGGCCAACCGTCGATCCTCGCCGATGAAAAAGGCGCCGAATTCGTCTGCCAATTGGGTACAATCACGTTGAAGACGACGTTTGATCCGCGCAAGATGACGGACAGCGAAGGAATGGACCTCTGACCGTGGACCCGCCGGTTGCGCACACGCACGGAGGGCGGGAGGGAGGATTCGATGTTCCGAAAGACCTGCGCATTTGTGGTGGTTCTGCTTCTGGCCGCCAGCGCCTGGGCCGGCGACCCGTGGAAAGAGAAGTCCTACAAGGAGTGGGATGAGAAAGACATCCAGAAGATTCTGGCCGACTCGCCCTGGGCCAAGACCATCAGCGTGGAAGCTCCTTGGATCAAGGGAGCGCAGGACATCGGCTTGCAACCGGGCGCGACGAGCCAGGGAGGCGGGGGCGCTTCGGGAGTCAATCCCGCGATGGCCGCTGCTCCGGGGCAGGCGCCGATTCCGGTGGCCCGCTTTGTGATCCGTTGGGCCTCCGCCACGACGGTTCGTCAGGCCATCGCGCGCGGGTCGCTCTTGCGCGGAGCCATGCAGGAAGCGGACGCGGAAAAATACCTGGCGCAGCAGTTTACTGAATATGCGGTGGTTCTCCTGGGGCCGGGCGACCTGAGTCTGTTCGCGCAGGCCGATGAGAAAATGCTGAAGGACAAGGCCTACCTGTCGCCGAAGAAGACCAAGCAAAAGATTGCCCCGAGCCGCGTCGAGGTGGGGCGCGGGAAGGATGGGAAGACGGTCACGGGGGTGATTTTCTACTTCCCGAAAAAGACCGCAAAGGGCGAAGCGGTGATCTCGCCCGATGAAAAAGAGGTCGATTTCTCCTGCCGCGCGCCGGGCGCGGTGTTCGGGACCAGGTTTGAACCGCAGAAGATGGTGAACAAGCAGGGTGCGGACATCTAACCGGGTCCGAACAGAGCGGACGATGAAGACGTCCGCGCAATTCTGGCCGGCACAGAATCGGAAAAGCTGGCGGGTCGCGGCGGCACGATGGGTCGCTGCGGCTGCCTGCATTCATTTCATTCGCATAAGGAGAGCCAATGCAGATCGACCGTAGAGTGGGCGTATTCGCAGTGATCGTCCTGTTCGCCCTGGCCGTGGGAGCGAGCGCGCAGATGGGCATGGGCATGCACACGCCGCAGATGCAGGGCGTGTGGCGCCCCGTGGTGGGTTCTGGTGCGGCCTATGACGTCGAAACCAAGGGGGAACACGGCCTGCGCAAGTCGCAGATCGAAATGGCGATCGTGGACAAGGAGATCGTGGACGGCAAGACGGGTTATTGGTTGGAATGGACCGTGCTGGACCTCAGCTCGGGGAGCACCGTCCATATGAAGCAACTGATTATGCCCGCAGGCAAGGACACCGTGGCCCAACGCATGATCATGCAGGCTCCGGACATGCCGCAACCCATCGAGATGTCCACAGAAATGGATCGCCGCGGTGGGCGGCGCACCCAGCAGGCTGCGGACGTGCGTGAAAAGGCTGAACGCGTCGGCAGCGAGTCAATCACCACGCCGGCGGGCACCTTCCAGTGTGAGCACTTGCAGATGAAGGATGGCTCCGGCGAGGTCTGGATTTCGGACAAGGTAGCGCCGTGGGGCCTGGTCAAGACGGTGGGGAAAGAAAGCAACATGACCCTCACGCGGCTGATCACCGGCGCCAAGACTCGCATCACCGGGACACCCCAGAAGCTTGACCTGATGGAGATGATGCGGAAGAGCGGCAAGCCATAGCGCCCGAACCCCGCATGGACTCCCTACACGACAACTTTTTCACCGGCGCGACGCCGGTGCGGTCCTTTGCGAGGCGCCCCGACGGGGTTCGATCGGAGCGCCTTTTTCTATTGCGACCCAGGTTCGGCCCGAGTTTGCTTGCACGATCACGGTTGAGGGGAGCCGCCCATGAATGTAGTGGAAGACAAGTTCTACCGCGCCCGGATCACCCAGCGCGTGGATTTCTCCGAAGACCTCTGGATGATCCGCGTGGATACCGGCGGGGAGTTCCGGTTCAAGGCGGGGCAGTACGCCACGCTCGGCGTCCAGACCGCGGAGAAGCTGATCGAGCGGCCCTACTCGATCGTCTCCTCACCGTATGAGAAGGAAGTCGAATTCTTCATTGAGCTGGTGCCGCAGGGCGAACTGACGCCGCTGCTCTATAAGCTCAAGGTCGGCGACGAGATGATGTTCCGCAAGGTCGCCAAGGGGCGCTTCACGCTGGACACCAAGAGCGGCCGCACCAGCCACCTGCTGCTCGCCACCGTCACCGGCATTGCCCCGTTCGTCAGCTACTCGCGCACGCTCCTCAAGGACTGGAAGGACGGCAAGTTCGGCGGCGAACACAAGCTCTTCATCATTGAAGGTGCCAGCCGCTCCTGGGAGTTCGGCTATCACGACGAATTGAGGAAGTATGCCGCCGAGGTGCCCTGGCTCACCTACCTCCCCACCATCAGCCGTCCTTGGGAAGACCCCAACTGGAAGGGCGAGACCGGCCGCGTGGACGACATCATTCGCAAGTACACCGACAAGTGGGGCCTGACCGGCCAAAACGCCAGCGCCTATCTCTGCGGCCACCCCGACATGATCGAACATGGCAAGGGCATGCTGCGCCGTGCCGGCTGGCAGAAGGATGCGATGACCGAGGAGGTATACTTCATCCCCGCCAAACAAAGTCAGACCTGAGAGCTGCTCAGCGACTGTCGTCGTTCTGAGAAAACCCACGAGTGCGATGCGTGGCGGAACCGGAATTCTCGCGGTCACGATGCCGGAGCGAGAGGTGCAAGGCGGCCTGCGACGTGGTCCGCAAGTCGCAGCGGAAAGGAAATGTGCACCGACTGGTGCGGCGACTCCACAACCAGAAGCAGGGAGCCACTGCGTTTGACGATGCGCACGTGCTCTTTGACGTTTCGCACTTCCAGCAGGTCGGAGTCGGGCAGGCGCGCGAGCTCTCGGCTTGCTTCGCGGGCAGCGGTCAGCCACGGGCGCGCCTGAGCGGCCACCTCACGCAGCTTCTCGTCGGGAACCAGCCACATCCCCACGGGCACTAGCGCCGCCGGCACGATCAGGTGCAGGTGGGTGCCCTGGTCGCCCTGCTCATCCACCGACACGCGCACCATTCCTTCGTGTGCCACGTAGGCTCCGGCCAGGACCGCCG
>JACQDH010000036.1 GCA_016201215.1 Acidobacteriota bacterium
GGCGGTCGCTCATTCCTGTCTCCTGCTCAATTAGATGCACGGAATCTTCGCCGCGGTTTCGCTCCGGCCGCAGCATGTGCCGCAGTCCGGGGCGGTAGGCGGCCGCGCAAGAAATTTTATTTTTCTCGTTGACACGCCGGGCAAGCTACGGCATAAATATGCAGTATCATGTATATTACTGCATGGGCTTGGGTATGGGCGCACTGAAACGCTTTCGCCAGGGGCAGATCCTGAAATTGATTACCAGCGAAGCCATCACCAGCCAGGACGAGCTGCGGCGGCGGCTGGCGCACATGAAACTGCGCGTTACCCAGGGCACGCTCTCGCGCGATTTTCATGAGTTGAAGGTGGTGAAGACCGCCGTCGGTTACAAACCGCTCACCGCGGTCAACGAGGAAGCCGCCGCGTTGCCGACGCTGGGACGTGCCCTGCGCGAGTACCTGCTGGACCTGCGTCCCGCCGACAACATGCTGGTGCTGAAGACGCCTCCTGGCGGCGCGCAACCCCTGGCTGCGGCCGTCGACGGCGAGCGCTTCAAGGAAGTCGCCGGCACCATCGCGGGCGACGACACAGGTCTGGTGATTACCGCGTCCCGGCCGGCCCGCGCCGCGGTGCAGAAGAGGATGGAGGAACTGCTCCGATGACCGACCCGCAGCGGGTCGCCGTGGTCGGGGCAACGGGCTACGCCGGATTCGAGCTCGCCCGCCTTCTGTTGCGGCACCCGCAGATCGAAAAGCCGACCTTCTTCTTGCGCGACACCTCGGCGCACGTGAAGTGTCTTGCGGAGCTCTTCCCGCAACTGCGCGGCATGGGTGACGCGCCCTGCCGGCCTTTCACGGTCCAGGCCGTGGCCGCGAGCGGCGCGCGCGTGGTGTTTCTGGCCACGCCGCACGAGGTTTCCCTGGAACTGGCACCGCAAGTGCTGGACGCGGGCCTGCGCGTGGTGGATTTGAGCGGGGCATTTCGTTTCCGCGAGCCGGACACCTTTTCGGCGTGGTACAAGCTGCCCGCGCCAGCGCGCGAGCTGCTCGAGCAAGCCGTCTATGGCCTGCCGGAGCTTTACGCCGAGGCACTGCCGTCGGCGCGCCTGGTCGCCAATCCTGGCTGCTACCCGACCTCGGTGATCCTCGGCCTGCGGCCGCTGGTGGACGCTGGCTGGCTGGCGCGCGAGCGCGGCATCGTCTGCGACTGCAAATCGGGCGCGAGTGGCGCCGGGAAAGAACCCAGGCGCGAGCTGCACTTCGTCGAGGTGGACGAAAACTTCCGCGCCTACAACTTGTTTACACACCGGCACACCCCGGAGATCACCGACCACCTGGGGCTGGGTCTCGCCGAGATCATCTTCACCACGCACCTGCTGCCCGTGGCCCGCGGAATTCTTTCGACGCTCTACGTCTGGCTCGAGCGGCCGCGGAAATCGAGCGAAGTGGAAACGCTTTTCCGGGATTTCTATGCCGGCCGGCCGATGGTGCGGCTATGGCCGGCGGGGCGCCTGCCGGAACTGCAGCACGTAGCGCACACCAATTTCTGCGATATCGGCTTCGTGCTGGATCCTTCGGGCGAGCGGCTGGTGGTGGTCTCCTGCCTGGACAACCTGGGCAAAGGAGCCGCCGGCCAGGCCGTGCAAAACCTGAACCGGATGCTGGGCATCGAGGAGGCTGCCGCACTGCTATGAGAATCGTCGTCAAGTTTGCCGGCGCGCTACTGGAAGACCCCCACGCGGTTTCCTCTCTGGCGCGACAGGTCGCCGAGGTGGTCAGCAAGGGCCACGAGCTGCTGGTGGTGCACGGCGGTGGAAAACTTTTTACTGCAACGCTGTCGCGCCTGGGCATTGAGAGCCGCTTCGTGGGTGGCCTGCGCGTCACGGATCGCCAAACCCGCGACGTCGCCGTGATGGTCATGGCCGGCCTGCTCAACAAGCGCCTCGCCGGCGCCATCTCCCAGACCGGCCAGCCCGCGGTGGGCCTCGCCGCCAGCGATAACGCCTGCTTTCTCGCCGAGCCCCTGACGCAGGGGGAAGAGACCGGCGGCCTGGGTTATGTCGGCTACCTGACCGGTGTCAACTTGGAATTCCTGGAGACGCTGTGGGGCGCGGGAATCGTGCCGGTGGCCACCTGCCTGGGCCTGGGCGCCGACGGCGAGCTGTACAACATCAATGCCGACCAGATGGCCGCGGCCTGCGCCGAATTCATCCATGCGGAGCGGCTGATCTATCTTACCGATGTTGCCGGCGTGCTCGACGGCGACAAGGTGCTGAAGACTCTCTGCTGCGACCAAGCGGAGGAGCTCATCCGCCAGAACAAGGTCACCGGCGGCATGGTGCTGAAACTCGAAGCTTGCAAGCGCGCGCTCGCTGCCGGCGTGCGCCAGGTGCGCATCGTCGGCGGCACGATCCCCAACGGCCTGGTCGCCGCGGCCAACGGCAGCAAAGGCCCCGGCACACGTGTCACGCCGAAGTACCCCGCGGCGGTGGGCGCTGCCCCGGCAGAAAAAGACTGACTCCTATGAAAAAGATGCCGAAGAAAAAATCGAAGAAGATAGGCGTCGGCGCCGGCGCCAGCGTCGTCCGCGATGAGGCGCGCTTCCTGATGAACACCTACAAGCGCCCACCGGTGGTGTTCACGCACGGCAAGGGCTGCTATCTGTACGATCATCGCGGCAAGAAGTATCTGGATTTTCTGGGCGGCATTGCGGTCAACGCCCTGGGATACGCCCATCCGCGTCTGGTGCGCGTGATTCGTCGCGAGGCGACGCGCGCTGTGCACGTCTCGAATCTGTTCCACAACCCGTACCAGGGCCCGCTGGCGCGCAAGCTCGCCCGCTGGTCCGGGATGGAGCGCGTCTTCTTCACCAACAGTGGCACCGAGGCCATCGAAGGTGCGCTGAAGCTCGCGCGGCTCTACGCGCGGCAGAAAACCCAGGGCGCGGGCGATAAGACGCGCATCTTGGCGCTCGAAAATTCCTTCCACGGGCGCACATTTGGTGCGCTGGCCATCACTGCGCCGGCCAAGTACCGCGAGCCCTTCGCGCCGCTGCTGCCCGGCGTTGAATTCGTGCGCTTCAACGACACCGCCGATCTGGAAGCGAAGTTCGACTCCACGGTTTGCGCCCTTGTGCTCGAGACCATTCAAGGCGAAGGCGGCATCTTCCCGGTCAGCGAAGCGTTCTGGCGGCGCGCCCGCGAACTGGCCACGCAGCACGATGCCGCCCTCATCGCCGACGAAATCCAGTGTGGCCTGGGTCGCACCGGCCGCTACTTCGCCTACCAGCAGCTCCCTGGGCTGCCCGACATCGTCGTCGTGGCCAAGCCGCTGGCCGGCGGCCTGCCGCTCGGTGCCATCCTCGCGCGCGAACCATTCGCGGCGGCCTTTTCGCCCGGCCTGCACGGCACCACCTTCGGCGGCGGCCCGCTGGTGTGCGCCACCGCGCTCGAATTCCTCACCACCGTGGAGGAAGAGAATCTTCTCGCCAATATCCGCGCTCGCGGTGCCGAGCTGCGTGCCGGGCTGACCAAGCTCGCGGCGAAGTTCGACTTCATCCGCGAGCTGCGCGGCGAGGGCCTGATCCTGGGCCTGGAGCTGAGCGTCGAGGGTGGGCCGTACGTCACCGAGGCCCTGCGCCAGGGCCTGCTCATCAACTGCACCCACGACTCCACCCTGCGCTTCCTGCCTCCGTTCATCATCAGCGCGCGGCACGTCAACGAATTTCTCCACAAGCTCGAATCCGTCTTCACCAAGACTCGGCGGCCCCAGAAGGAAACTTCCCCCGCGCAGGCGTCCGGGGCGTCTTCCTCGAGCGCCCACGACTTTGCGCTGACAGCGACGAGGTAAACATGAACGCTCTGGCTACTCCTCTCACCATCACTCGCGACCTCTTGGCCGGCACGGAATGGAACGCCGCGCGGGTCCGCGAGCTCCATCACCTGGCCGCCGACGTGAAAGCGCGTCCGGGGCACTACAGCGGAGCCCTCGGCGGCCGCTTCCTGGCGCTGATTTTCGAGAAGCCCTCGCTGCGCACCCGGGTCACCTTTGAGGTCGGCATGCAGAGCCTGGGCGGCTCGACAGTGTTCCTCGACCACACGGTGTCGCGGCTGGGGGAGCGCGAGGCCATCCCGGACGTGGCGCGGAGCCTGGAGCGCTGGGTGCACGGGATCGTCGCGCGCACGTTCGAGCAGCGCACGCTCGACCTCCTAGCTGCCCACGCCTCGATTCCGGTCATCAACGCGCTTTCTGGCCGCTACCATCCCTGCCAGGCGCTTAGCGATTTCTTTACGCTTGAAGAGCGCTTCGGCGGCCTGCGCGGACTGAAGCTTGCCTACGTGGGCGATGGCAACAACGTCTGTCATTCGCTGCTGGTTGCCGGGGCACGCGTCGGCGCGCATGTTCGTGTGGCCACCCCCGCCGGTTACGAGCCCGACGCGGCCATCGTCGCCGAGGCACGCCGCGCGGCGAAGGAGACCCGCAGCAAGATTGAAATCCTGCATTCACCCCAAGAAGCCGTCGCGGGCGCGCAGGCCGTTTATACCGACGTCTGGGCCAGCATGGGTCAGGAAGACGAAGCCGCGGCCCGCGCCGCGGTCTTCGCTCCCTACCAGGTGAACGAGGCGCTGATGGAGCTGGCCGCGCCCGACGCCGTCTTCCTGCACTGCCTGCCGGCGCATCGCGGCGCAGAAGTCACCGACGCGGTGATCGACTCGCCGCGCTCGATCGTTTATGATCAGGCTGAGAACCGCCTGCATATCCAGAAGGCTATCCTGCTGATGCTGCTCGGCTGAGGAGAATCCTTGCCCCAGAAAGTCGTGCTCGCCTATTCCGGCGGGCTGGACACTTCGATCATCGTCCCCTGGCTCGCGGAGACCTACGGCTGCGAAGTTGTCGCCATGATCGGCGATGTCGGCCAGCAGGAGGACCTCGAGGCCGCGCGGCGCAAGGCGCTGGCCACCGGCGCTTCAGCCGCTTACGTCGAGGACTTGCGCGAGGAGTTCGTCACCGGTTACATCTGGCCGACCCTGCGCGCCGGCGCGGTTTACGAGTACAAGTACCTGCTGGGCACTTCCTTTGCGCGGCCGGTGATCGCCAAGCGCCAGGCCGAGCTCGCCCTCAAGTTGGGCGCTGACGCCCTGGCCCACGGCTGCACGGGCAAGGGCAATGACCAGGTGCGCTTCGAGCTGGCCTACAAGGCTATCGCTCCCGGCTTGAAAATCATCGCCCCGTGGCGTGAGTGGACGATCCGCTCGCGCGAGGACGCCATCGCCTACGCTGGCGCGCACAAGGTGCCCATCGAGCAGACCAAGGCCAGTATCTACAGCCGCGACCGCAACATCTGGCACCTGAGCCACGAGGGTGGACTCCTGGAGGATCCCGCCCACGCGCCCGAGGAGTCCATGTGGCAGTGGGTGGTCGCACCTGAGCGCGCACCGGACACGCCGGCGGAGATCGAAATCGGTTTTGAGGCTGGCACGCCGGTCTCGGTCAACGGCCGCCGGCCCGCGCCGGTCGAGCTGCTCGAGGAGTTGAACGCCACGGCCGCGGCGCACGGCGTCGGCCGCACCGATCTGGTCGAAAACCGCCTGGTGGGAATCAAATCGCGCGGCGCCTATGAGACGCCCGGCGGGACGCTGCTGGTCGCCGCACACCGCGAGCTCGAGGCCCTGTGCCTCGACCGCGAGACCTCGCACTTCCAGCAGCAACTCTCTCTGCGATACGCCGAAATGGTCTATTACGGCCTGTGGTTCACGCCCCTGCGCCAGGCGCTCGACGCCTTCTTCTCCAGCGCGCAGCAGCGTGTCACCGGGACGGTCGGCCTGAAACTCTACAAGGGCAACCTCAGCGTCACCCAGCGCTTCTCGCCGCTCTCGCTCTATCGCACCGACCTGGCAAGCTTCTCCATGGCGCGCTACAATCCGAAAGACGCCGAAGGCTTCATCAACCTGTTCGCCCTGCCGGTCACCATCCCGCAGGGAGATTCTGCGCCACGGCCAGCCGCCCAACCCGCACGGGTCGCCGGGCAAGCCGCCAAGCGATGACCAGCGCCCCCAAATACAAAGGCACTGCCAAGCCACCGGCGAAATCGGAGGAGAAATTGTGGGGCGGGCGTTTCGCTCGCCCTCCCGATGAAGCCTTTTACGAGTTTCAGCGTTCCTTCCGCTTCGACCGCCGACTGCTGCCCTACGAGCTGGCCGTGGACCGCGCCTGGGCGTGCGCGCTCGAGGGCGCCGGCATCCTGAGCGCCACCGAAGTGCGCCAGATCCATGCCGCGCTCGACCAGATTGCCGAGCGTGCGGCGGCCGACCCGGCGTGGCTGGACGCCTCGGCTGCCGAGGACGTCCACCATTTTGTCGAGCTCGCGCTGGTCGAGCGCCTGGGCCCGCTGGGCTACAAGCTGCACACCGGCCGCAGCCGCAACGAGCTGGTCGCCACCGATTTTCGCCTGTTCATCAAGGACGCGGCCGCAGCCATGCGCGGGGGCGTCGCCGCGCTCGTTGGCGCGCTGGCGGACCAAGCCGAGCGCCACCTGGGCGTGCCGATGCCTGGCATGACCCACCTGCAGCATGGGCAACCCATCCTGTTCTCGCATTTCCTACTGGCACATGCCGAAGCGTTCCTGCGAGATGCCGATCGCCTCGGCGTCGCCATCGCCTCCGCCGACGCCTGCCCGATGGGCTCGGGCGCACTGGCTGGCTGCGCGTTTCCGGTGGACCGCGCCGCGATCGCCCGCGAACTCGGCTTTGCGCGCCCGACGGCCAACAGCCTCGACGCGGTCAGCGACCGCGACTTCGCGCTGGATTACCTGTTCGCACTCGCGGGCTTGGCCACGCACCTCTCACGCTTGGCCGAAGATTTCGTTCTCTTCGCCTCGCAGGAGTTTGGCTTCCTCGTGCTGCCCGATGAATTCTCCACCGGCAGCAGCCTCATGCCGCAAAAGAAAAATCCTGACGCCTGGGAACTGACGCGCGGCAAAACCGGGCGGACCACGTCTGCGCTCTTCGCGCTGCTCACCACGCTCAAGGGCTTGCCCTCCGGCTACCAGCGCGACCTGCAGGAGGACAAAGAACCCGTCTTCGCCGCGCACGAGCAGGCCCTGGCGCTAGTACAGGTGGTCGCGGGAGCCGTCGCGGCGACGCACCTCAACGAAGAGCGCCTCCGCGCCGCCGCTTCCGACCCGGCGCTGCTGGCCACCGAAGCCGCGCACTACTTGGTCCGCCGCGGCGTGCCCTTCCGCCAGGCGCACGAGATTGTCGGCAAGGTGATTCGCGAGGCAGAGCGCAGCGGGCAATCCTGGGCCGACCTGCCGCCGGCGAAGCTCAAAGCGTTTTCGCCGCTGTTTGCCGAAGACCTGCGCGACGCGCTCACCCTGGAATCGGCCCTGGCAAGCTGCGCGGTGCCCGGCGGCACCGCGCCCGAAGCGGTGCGCGCCGCGCTGGCCGAGTGTCGCGCGCGCCTCGGCGCAGTGGCAAAGGCCAGCGGACCGGCGAACGCTACCAGAGGAAAGGGGGCCGCGCGATGAAGCACTCCCCGCTGCGCGCCACGCGCGTCCTGCTTCCCGGAGATTTGCCGAAAGGTTTCCGGTTTGGCGCCGTGGGCTGCGGTCTGCGCAAAAAGAATCGTCTGGATCTGGCGCTGGTTTCAACTGAACTGCCGGCCGCAGCCGCAGCCGTGTTCACGAGCAATCTGGTGAAAGCCGCCCCGGTGCTGCTCTGCCAGGAACACTTGCGCCGGGCCGCCAGCCAGATGCGCGCCCTGATCGTCAATTCGGGCAACGCCAACTGTGCCACCGGGCCGGCTGGCCTGGCGGCCTCGCGTGCCACGGCTCGTGGTGTGGCGCGCGAGCTCGGTTGCCGCCCGCAGCAGGTGCTGGTCTGCTCGACCGGCGTGATTGGCTTGCCGCTGGCCGTCGAACGCATCCTGGCTGCCGTGCCACGTCTCGCCCACAACCGGGCCAATGCCCCGGCCGCGTTTTCTGCGGTCACGCGCGCGATTATGACCACCGACACGCGGCCGAAATGGGCCTCGACCGCCTGCCGCATCGGCAGCAAACCCGTGCGCCTGCTCGGCTGTGCCAAGGGCGCGGGCATGATTCACCCCCGGATGGCTACCACGCTCTCCTTTGTCTTCACCGACACCGCTGCATCTCCCCGCGTGTTGCAGCGCGCGCTCGGCGAAGTGGTCGGGCAGACCTTCAACGCCATCACCGTGGACGGCGATACTTCCACCAATGATACCCTGCTGGTGCTGGCCAGCGGCGCTTCGGGCGCGCCGCGTCTGGCCGCATCCGGCGACGACTATGCGCGATTCGTCGCCGCGCTCGAACGCGTCTGCGGCGCCCTGGCGCTCCAGGTCGTCTCGGATGGCGAAGGCGCGCAGCGCGTGATCGAGATCGAGGTCCGCGGCGCCTCTTCCGATGGCGCTGCCGACCAGGTGGCGCGTACCATCGCCAATTCGCCGCTGGTGAAAACCGCGCTTGCCGGCGCCGACCCGAACTGGGGCCGCATCCTGGCTGCGGCGGGCCGCGCCGGAGTCGCCTTCGATCCTGGGCGCGTCGAAGTCCGCATGGCTGGCATCGTCGTGTGCCGCCGCGGATGCGCTTGCCGCTTCAGCGAGCGTGCCGCGCACCGGCGGCTCCTCGAGCGCCATGTGCTGATCGTCGTGGATTTGAAACAGGGCCGCGGCGCGGCGCGCGTCTGGACTTGCGATTTCACCACCGACTACATCCACATCAACGCCAACTACCGCACGTAGGTTGCTCTTGAGCCTTCCTGTGTAGCGGCGGCCTTCAGGCCGCCATCTCAGCGCTGGTCTTCGTAGCGCCGCCATCCTGGCGGTGTTGTCATCCCGAGTCCCGACGGTTTCTGTCGGGGCGAGGAATCTCTCCGAAAAGATTGTTCGCGGAGTTCATCCTGGGCCCTTGGCTTGCGCTCAGGACAAACTCCGCGAAGGGCGCGGAACCACCGTATGAGTCCAGGCAGTGAAAGGCGGCACAGCCTGCTCGGCGTTCCACTCGCTAGCGCATCTGCCGCATGGCGGCCCTCGGATTGTGTACTTGGTTATGGACTCATCTTCTGGTTGACGCCGTCCCCCGGTTTGGGGGAAGATGCGGACGATAGCTGAAGCGTCAGTCTAGCGCCGGAGTAGCCTGGCCTCTTTCGGACTGCCCGCGTCTTCGATCCTGTCCCTTCAGCCTCGAGCCCTTCGCGGGTCCATCCGCCTCGGGCAAAAGGAGTCAACTGGTGAAGAAGCTATACGTGGGCAACCTGCCCTTTCAGGCCACCGAAGAGGAAGTGGGGAACTGGTTTACCCAGGCAGGCGTGTCCCCGGCCAACGTTACCCTGGTGCGTGATCGCTTCTCCGGTCAACCGCGCGGGTTCGGCTTCGTCGAGATCAACAACGATGAGGAAGCCGAGCGCGCCATCCAATCCTTGAACGGCCACGACTTCATGGGCCGAAACGTCGTCGTCAACGAAGCTCGGCCGCCCCGCGAGGGCGGAGGCGGCGGGCGCGGTGGCCGTGGCGGATTTGGTGGTGGCGGCGGCCGTGGCGGCGGCGGTGGAGGCCGTGGCGGCCGCGGCGGCGGGGGCGGCGGGCGTCGCGACTGGTAGTTGGTCCTTGTTCGCTGGGGACCTTCTTCCTCCCATTTCATCGAGCCAGAATGGTCCGCGCGCTAGGTGTGCTCTTTGAACCTTCTATCCCGGGCGAGCCTCGCATTCCTTTTTCGTTCTTGTAGGGGCGCATAGCCATACGCCCCCACCACCTCGCCCGTTCGGAGTCGCTTCTCGGCGGTGCAACTGGGGAGCTGCACTAGAATCGGCCTGGTGAAAAGGATTATTGCCAGCTTAGAGCGAGGCCCCTTGCCGCAGTGAGCCAGGTAGCAGATGGACGGGCGCCGTTTACTTCTTCACTGGCTTGCCGACCTTCCGCTCCACCGACGCCACGGCACCTGCCAGCCGCCCGGTGCGCTCTGCGTAGTCGTCCAATTTCATGTCGGTGACCACCCGCTCGGTCTTCCGGCGCATCTCCGTGTGGCACTTCTGGGCCAGGTTCATGAGCTGTTCCCAGGTGCCTTCGATGATGGTTCCGGTCGCGGTCAGCCGGTAGTCGAGGCCGCTCGCGTCGATGATCTTCACCATGTCCGCTACGTCGGCGCTGATTGACCGCCCCCGGCCCAGTGGAATCACACTCAGTTCCAGGAGCATAGCTCCCTCCTTTCTGTCGCTGCCACGGCTTCTAGTGGACAGCATTATATCGCTGTGTCCTCGCTGGGTACCTTCGGCGTTTGGTTTGTGCGGGAGCACTACGCGGTGGTGGCGCGTGCGCCCGGAGGGATCGCGGCCGAAAACGATTCGACCTGTTCGACGCGGCCGCCGGCGGAGCGGAAGCGCTCGACCGTGGCCGTCTCTACCCCGCGCCGCACCAGCGCCTCGACCGAGCTCGAGCCGGAGGAAGCCGAGGCCATCATCGCTTCCGCCTGTTCCAGATCCGAGGCGGTGGCATGGAGCGCCGGAACGCGCGGCAGGAAGACCGGGCAGCAATCGTGGAACGGCTCGGCGGAGATGTCGTGCGTGCCGATCTTGCGCGCCAGCGCCAGGATTTCGAGTTTGTCGTCGCCCGCCAACGGGCGGAAGACGGGCATCCGCGCGGCGCTGCCCACCGCCACCATGTTCTGCAGCGTCTGCGAGGCCACCTGGCCCAGGCTGTCGCCCGCCACCAGGGCCTGGGCGTGGTCGCGGTGTGCAAGCTGCTCGGCGATGCGCAGCATCAGCCGGCGGTACAGCAGCAGGCGATAGGTCTCCGGCGCGTAGCTCACGATCTCGCGCTGCAGTGACTCGAACGGCACCAGGAACAGCTTGGCGGTGAACTGGTAAGGCACGAGTCTCCGCACCAGCTCCCGCGCCACGTGCACCGACGATTCACCCGCCCGCGCCCCGCCGCCCCAGAAGTGCACGAAC
>JACQDH010000072.1 GCA_016201215.1 Acidobacteriota bacterium
GGTAAAAGTCAGCACGATGAATAGGTAGAACGTAATGCCGCCCATGCCCCAGGTGTAGTTGTAGCGCACGGCGTCGCGGTTGATCTTGGCCGGATGGAGGTGGAAGAAAACGTTGGTTAGAACGCCTAGCGCGCGGTTGCGCGGCGTGTCGTCGTGCTTGACGCGGAAGATCGAACGGTAGAGCTGCGTCTTCTCCGGTTCCTTCAGACTCTCCAGCTCTTCCTTGCCCTTCTCTTTGAGGATTCCCTTGAGTGCCTTGGCGTCCTCCTGGACTTTCTCCAGAAGGCCCGCGCGCTTGCTTCCCCCGTTTTCTTCCGGCATCCGATTCTCCCCTGCTTATCGCCCTGGCCTCGGTCCTCGCGCGTCGCGGCGGCTACGCGGGCAGATAAGCGCCCGGATTATCGAACTCGTCGCGCCCGGCCTTGAGGTCGCGCACATAGAGCCGATTGGTGTCCACGATGATCTGGCCGGTGGCGTCGAGCTCGACGTGGGCCCGGTCCATCGGGCGCGGTGCGGGCCCCTCGAAGTTGATGGCCTCGTTGTCGTAGCCGCTGCCGTGGCACGGGCATTTGAATTTGTTCTCCGCCGGCTTCCAGTCCGGTGTGCAGCCCAGGTGCGTGCAGCGCGCGTAGATCACAAAAAGCCGCCCCGGCACCCGGTCCACCCAGATGCGGTATTCGCGCTGGAATTTCGTGTCCACACCCAGGCCGAAGTCGGACGGGTAGCCGATGGAAAAAACTGTCTTGGGTTCAAAGAGCGCACGAGGAAAGAAAAACCGCAGGAACATTAGGAAATTGACACCCAGATAGCCCCAGATGCAGGTCCAAATCAGGCGGCGCCGCATCTTGTCGGGTTCGACCCTGGGCTTGCTCTCGGTGGGCTTTTTCGCCGGGGGTTTCTGCCCCGCGGCCGCTGGACCGGCGGGCGGGGCGGCGGCCTCAGCGGGCTTGGTCTCCGTGTTCTCCGGCATAGATTGCGCGCACTACCTCAAAGAATCAGATAAGTGTGTGTTTTAGGGAACGCCCGAACCCTCTTTTATATGATGCGCGCCACGCGGTGTCAAGCCGATTTGGAAGCGGGCAAGATTCTCAAGAACCGCGGGCGGCTGCAGGGAGCGCGGCGTCCACGCCGACGGCGCGCAGGACGAGATCGGCCAGCGCGCCGATGAATTGCGGGGAGTCGCCCACGGCCGGCATCATCCGGAACTTCTCGATGCCGAGCTTCTCGGCTTCCTCGCGAGCCTCCATATTGATCTCGTGCAGGGTTTCGATGTGCTCGGTCACGAAGGCAATGGGGATGACCAGAAGGTGTTTCTTGCCCCCGCGGGCCAGCTCCGCGAGCGTGGCGGTGAGCGAGGGCTCGAGCCATTTCTGCCGCCCGACGCGGCTCTGGTAGCAGAGCGTGTGCGCGTTGGGCCAGCGCCCCCGCTCCCTCACCAAGCGCACGGTCTCCTCGATCTGCCGCTGGTAGGGATCCCCGCGCTCGATCAGCGAAAGCGGCAGGCCATGGGCGCTGAACACCAGGTGGATCTCCTCCGGGCGATCGAAATGCCGGAAGCACCGCTCGATCCTTTCCACCACCGCTTCGATGTACAGCGGATGATCATAGAACTTCTCGATGATGTGCACGGGCAGGGCGCGGCGCGCAGGCTGGTACTGGCGATTCCATTCCTTGAGGCTGCTGCCGGTGGTGGCGAGGGAAAACTGCGGGTAGAGCGGCAGGAGAACCAGCACGTCGAGCAGGGTGCCGTCCAGTTGCGCCACCGCCTCGGAGGTGGACGGGTGCCAGTAGCGCATGGCCACGACCACACGTGGGTCCACGTAGGGCCGCAGCGCCTGCTCGAGAGCGTACGCCTGCCGCTCGGTCAGAAGTCGAATCGGCGAATGCCCGCCGATTTCGTCATAGTGGTGAGCCACCGCTTGCGAGCGCCTCCGGGAGATGTACCAGGCCAGGGGCTTGCGGAGAATGCCACCCAGAGGACCCAGCGGAATGATGTCGGGGTCGCAGAAGAGATTGTAGAGGAATGGCTCGACAGCGTCGGCGGAGTCCGGCCCGCCCAACTGAAACAGCACCACGCCAATCCTTTTGCGCTCACCCATCCCGTATGGTTCCTGCGTCATCCGGAGCGAGAGGGACGCTCTCCCTGTCGCGAGGCTTCGTCGCACTCGCCACGCCGACCGCTGCCCTGCTGCGCAGCGATGACAGGCGCACCGCCGCTGCCGGCAGAGCAACTACCCCTGCTTGAGCATCTCCTTCAGGCGCTTCACTTCGTCCTGCAAGCGGGCGAGACGCTGCGCGACCGTCAGGTGATACACGAAGAAGATGCCCCACACAAACAGGTACGCGGCCATCAGGCTCTGCAGATTTTTCATCGTGTACCCCCTTTGTCAAGCGCGGGCCTGCGATCCGCCCGCTAAGAAACCTTAGCGCCAGGCTTGCGTGGACGTGCGCCCTGCGGCGCGCCGCTCGGCTTCGATGGTCATCTCCCCAACCTCGTGGCGCAGGGCTTCGAGGTTGTAGCGCTCGCGGAGCAGCAGCACGAGCAGCCCGAGCAAGGCCGCCCAGCAGGTCATGAAGACGCGCCACATCTGCGGGTCAAGGCCCGAGCTCGCGCCCCCGGCAATCACCGGCTGCGGATGCTGTGTCCTCCACCAGCGGATGGACATGTACACCAGCGGCACGTCGAGAAACGCAAAGATGCTGAAAACGGCCGAAACCACCGCGCGACGCTCCGGGTCAGCGATCAGCGTGCGCAACAGCAGGTAGGTGACGTACAGCACCCAGAGCACAAACGTCGAGGTCAGCCGCGCGTCCCAGGTCCACCAGATGCCCCACACCGGCTTCGCCCAGATGGGGCCAGTCGTCAGAACCACGGTGAAAAAAGCGACGCCAATCTCCGCCGCGGAGACCGCCAGCCAGTCCCACTTCGGGGCGCGCTTCAGCAGATAGGCGATGCTGGCGATGAAGACGATGAAGAAAGCGACGAAGCCAGTCCACGCGCTGGGCACGTGGAAATAGAAAATCCGCTGGATGAGCCCCATGGTGCGTTCGGTGGGTGCCAGGAAAAGCGCTGCATAGCCGGCTACGCCGATCAAGACAGCCGCCGCCGGTGTGGTAAGCCAGTGAGTTCTCATCCCTGGAACCTCTCATTCCTCGAGTAGATATTCGCCGAAAAGCCAGGTCGCGGTCAAAAAGACGACGTCGAAGGCAACCAGAAAAAGCAGCCAGACCCGCTCCAGCATTGGCGGATCGCTGAGCAGGCCCGTGGTGGCCTCGGCGCTCGCGATCAGCACGGGGGTCAGCACGGGCAGCAGGAGCAGCGGCAGGAGCAGCTCGCGCATGCGCGCCTGCGAGGCCACGGCCGAAAACACGGTTCCCGTCGTGGTCAATCCCAGCGTGCCCAGCATCAGCACACCAACCAGCGGCAACAGCCGACTAGCCAGCGGGAGCAGGTGCACGTCGTAGAGCCGGCAAACAGAAACGCCAGCCACAACAACCCCGGGCCGAAGCGCCGCGACTCGGCCGCGCTGGGGTCGAACGTGAAGCTAAACAGCACCACGACCATGAGGACGAAGACCACCGTAGTCGAAAGCAGCTCGCGCGTGCGGAACTCGGTGCGGAGCTCCTTGGCCAGAATAACGCTCGCGGCGCGGGCCAGCCCCGACATGTTGGCTCTAAGCCTCCACCCGACCCGAAGGTGCCAGCCCGGCCGCGCCGTCCAGGATCTGGCGGAGGTTGCCGCCCGCGGCAGTGTCCTGCACGACGCCGCCGCTTTCCATGCAGACCGCGCGTGTGGCCAGCGCCAGGGTTTCGTTGCGCCCGTGCGTGCTCATCAGGATGGTCGTCCCCCAACCGTGCTGGCTGCGCAGCGTTTCGCTGAGCCAGTCGGTGCCCTGGCGGTCGAGCCCGGCGGCAGGCTCATCTAGCAGCAGTAGGCGCGGCTCCCCGAGCAGCGCGCGTGCAATCGTCAGGCGCTGGCGCATGCCGCGCGAGAATGTGCGCACCAGGCTGTCACGGCGGCTGGTCAATCCGGCGGGCTCAAGCGCGCGCCGGGCGCGGCCCGCGGGATCCGACAGGCTGTACAGCCGCGCAAAAAGGGTCAGATTTTCCTCGGCCGTCAATTCGTCGTAGAGCAGCGTGTTATGCGCCACCATTCCGATGCAAGCCTTGATCGCTTCGGGACGCGCATCAGCACATCCCTCGAACGTCACGCGGCCGGCGCTTGTGCGTGCCAAAAGCGCCGCAATTTTCAGCAGCGTGGTTTTGCCCGAGCCGTTGTGCCCGAGCAAAGCGACAAATTCGCCCGGCGTAATGCGCAGCGACACCTGGCGCAGCGCGAACAGTGTCCAGTAGCGTTTCTCGACCTGG
>JACQDH010000037.1 GCA_016201215.1 Acidobacteriota bacterium
CGAACAAATCCCGCAGTGCTACTCTGCCGGTTAGGGATAGCATGTCGGGTGTCTCCTTTCTGCCCCGTGCCTGGGGCCGGAAATATCGGAGACACCCTTTTCCTTTTCGATCCAACTTTCAACAGAAAATCTTACAGACGGGCGCGCGGCAGGCGCGTTCGGGCTTCCTCGGCCCCTGGGGATTCGCCATTTTGACAGCCTCCTTTTCACCGGATATAGTTGTACATGAGAGCCGCGCCCGGCACTTCGGAGGGCGCGATGAGCGAACTGACCCGGCGGGAACTGCTGCGGCGCTTATCGGCTGGCTACACCACCGCGTTGCTCGGTTGTCAAAAGAGGGATTGGTTTAAGCAAGAGCTGGTCTGCATCCACATTTTTAACCCTAAGGGTTCCCTTCCTTCGCCCCTGCTGAAAAACCCCGCGCGCCTGCCCAGGCGCAGCACCACGCTGGACTATTTCCAGATTGGGTTGCCGGAGCTGATCTTGTGCACGACACGGACAACGTTTCTCGATATGTTCCAATACTTCTGGCCTTTTTCCCGCGACGACTTTGAAACGCTCCGGCGCGAGATCAAGATTGACTTTCAGAAGCAGACCATCAAAGCTGCAGCGGACATCGAGGAGTTCGCGCGGTTTTTGCGCGAGCACAAGGCGACCCTCCGAAGCGCAGGAGCAAGGCTAGCGGTCGTTCTCACCTTCCATGAGTTCACGAGCTTCTGGACTTCTGCCGTGGTCGCAGCGTGCCGAGATGCCGGCGTAGAAGAGTTGATCGTCTTCAAAGATCCCTCGCAGGCGCCATACCTCTGCGACTATCCCTCAAAGCAACAGGGATTCAAAAGACCCCCATCCTAGGGTAACCCGTAGCACAGGAAAGTTGTGTCTGCATCTAGCAACGGAACGCCCGCAACAAGCAAGACCATCCAACCAGGATTAGAAACGGAGGAGATAGCTCATTTTGATGAAGAACTGCCGGCCGGTGGAATGTGTGGGAGAGCCCGTACGGCTTAGCGAGGCGGGCACGCCGGGTGGCATACCGGGGTCGAGCGAGAGGTTTTCGTAACGGTCGGTGTAGCCGACATAGAGTGCGGTGCCGGGGTTGAGCAGGTAGGTGAACAGGAAGTCGGTAGTGACGCGCTTCGAGCGCTCGAGCGCCACCAACTGAGGATTGGAGAGCACGGCGCTGTAGTCGAGGATGGCACGCAGGGAAAGTTCCTTGTTGAACTGGTAGTTCAGTTTCGAGCGCAGGATGTGGTTGCTGAAGATGCTCGTGCCGCTGGCGAATCCCGCCGGGGTCGAACCCTCGCGCGTGGTCAGGCGGGAAAAGATATAGGTCTGATCGAAACGGATGCGCGGTGAGGGGCGCAGCGTGAAGCCGGCGTCCGCGCTGGTGGCGCTGGCCAGAAACGGTGACAAGGGCGGTGGAGGGTTCGTCGAAAAGGACGGCATGCCCGGGCCCGGGAAGAAATTTTCGGAGCTACCCACGCTATAATCGGCGAAGGCGGAGAGCCACCTTAACCACTCGGTTGAGAACCTCAAAGAGGCGCGGTGCTTACGAAACCCGATGCCCTGGAAAAGTTCAAACGTCTCGACGCGGCGAATCTCCACCGCAGTCTGGCCGGTGAACGTGGCGCCGAATTTGTAGTTCACGATGCGGTCCTGTAACTGGCCGGCGCGGTTCCAATTGACGAGGACGAACAGGGACGGGCCGAAGCTCACCAGCCGGCGGTGCTCCGGCCGCCAGGTATAGTCCACGAAGTATTCCGCATCGCGGATATCCACGCGCGGCACAAATCCCAGCTCCGAGCAGAAATTGGGGCTGCGGTCCGAGTAGCGCACGTCGTAGGAAAGGTGGCGGCCGAGGAAGAGCAACTCGGCGAAGTAGGCCGGCCCGGCCAGGCGCTGGCCCCCCTTCAGGCAATCCGGTGAGTCCGGATTCTGGCGCGCGAAGCTTTTCATCGCTTGGCCTTCCAACACCAAGTTCGGGCTCAGCTTGATGCGCGTATCGAGCGAGACCACACGGTTGTAAGTCGGGCCCGCATCCCGGCTGGAGATGAACACGCCGATCTTGGATTGCTGGCTGAACTCGCGCACCACGTGCACCACGCCGATACCCGCGCGCCCGCGGGGCGCAGACTCAAAGGCCGCGCCGCCGGGCTTGCGATCGTCCATTCCCAGCGCCCCCAGCGCCCAGCGGCCCACTTTTCCGGTCATGCGCACGCCGAACTGCGGGTCCACAATCCGCCGAGAGAAGAAAAGCGGAATGGGCGTCTGAAAAAAGCCGGCGTTTTCGATGAAGAAGGGCCGCTTTTCGGGGAAGAAGACCTCGAAGCGTTGGTTGATGGTCACCTGCGGCTCGTCGGATTCCACCTGGCTGAAATCGGGGTTGAGCGCCACGTCGAAGGTGAGCGCATCCTTGACGACAAATTTGGCGTCGAGCCCGCCACGGAAGTCGTTCTGGGTGCGGAAGCGCAAGTTGTTGGCCTCGCGGGTGTCGAGGAAGCGCGCGCGGGCAAACACGCCATACGGGATCAGTTGGACGTTGCGTCCCGGCGAGATGTGTTCGAGGCCCTCGAGCGTGGCAAATTGTTGGACGAGGCCCTCCGCGCGCTTGGTGACGTAAGGCCAGAAGGACACCTCGTTGGTGCGGACAATCGTCCGCGTCAGAGCGATACCCCACGTCTGCTTGGGAGCATTCGGAAACCGCAGGCTCTTGAAAGGAATGGCCATCCAGGCGACATAGCCCCACGGCGTCAAGCGCCCTTCCGAGTACCAGAGCGTGTCGAAACTGACGTCGCCGCCCTGCCCCTCGGTTTGGATTCCGTCGGTCTGGATGCCCAGTGGGTTTACATAGAAGAAGTACGCGCGGTGATGGTCGTGAAAGGCGTCGAGATAAACTCCTACCGCATCGTCGCTGAAGACATCCTCGCGTTTGGCCATGCGCGCGCGCATCTTGCCTGGCTCGTCCTCGCAGACGAAAGCAACGTAGAGGTTTCTGTCGTCGTAGGAGAGATAGGCTGTCGTCTTCTGGCTAAGCGGGATGCCGTCGCCCGGCTGGTACTGCCGGAAATCGGTGATGATGGCTTCAGCTTCGCGTGGGCTGCCCTTCAGAAAATCTTCCAGTTTCGGCGGCCGCGTAACTCGGGGAATGCGCGTAAGTGGGCGCGCGGTCTGGGCCACGCTTGGCAGCCCGCCCATCACACCCAGCAAGACCAGGAGAAAAATACGCCAAAAGAGGGAGCCCATTTTGGACGCGACGTATATACCGTCTGGGCAACAGTTCCGCAAGAGGAATGTCGCAGCGGTTGCGTAATCTACTTCGGCCGCCCGGCGCCGCACAATATGCTACACTCGCGCCTAAAGGCTCTGGCTTAACCAGAATCGCGCGGAGGTCCGAATGTATTTCGAGCAGTTCTATCTGAGCTGTCTGGCCCATGCCTCCTACATGATCGGCTCCGACGGCATTGCCGTGGTCGTGGATCCTCAGCGAGACGTCGAGATTTATATCGAGGAGGCCGCGCGCCAGGGCCTGCAGATCGCGCACGTACTTGAGACGCACCTGCATGCCGATTTCGTTTCCGGCCACCGCGAACTGGCCGCGCGGACTGGGGCCACCATCCACGTGGGCGCCCGCGCCGGAGCCAAGTTCCCGCACCGGGCGGTGACCGAGGGCGATGAAATCCGCTTCGGGCACGGCGTGCTCCGTTTCCTTGAGACGCCCGGGCATACGCTGGAAAGCATCTGCGTGCTGGTGACCGATCTCGAGCGCGGCCCCGAACCCTGGGCCGTGCTCACAGGGGACACCCTGTTTATCGGCGATGTGGGCCGGCCCGACCTCTCGCCCGACCACACGCCGCAGGAACTGGCCGGATTGCTTTACGACAGCCTGCACCGCAAATTACTGTCCCTGCCTGACAATGTGGAGGTCTATCCCGCGCACGGCGCGGGCTCGCTCTGCGGGCGCAACATCAGCCCGGAGCGGCGCTCGACCATCGGCAAGGAACGCGCCTTCAACTACGCGTTGCAGAAGATGAGCCGCGATGAGTTCATGCGCCTGCTCACGGCCGAGCTTCCCGACCGCCCGGGCTACTTCGCGCTGGACGCGGAGATCAATCGCGCCGGAGCCGTGCCGCTCGGCGAATTGCCGGCTTTGGCGGCACTCTCCTCCGACGAAGTGGGGCGGAAGCAGGACGGGGGCGCCGTAGTGCTCGACACGCGACCCGCAGCGCAATTCGGCGCCGGCCACATCCCGGGCGCGGTGCACATTGCCCTCTCTGGCCAGTATGCCTCCTGGGCGGCCACCCTCCTCGGGCTCGACCGGCTGATTGTGCTCGTGGCGGAGGACCC
The DNA here is from genome assembly GCA_016201215.1 of Acidobacteriota bacterium. Classification (GTDB taxonomy): domain Bacteria; phylum Acidobacteriota; class Terriglobia; order Acidiferrales; family UBA7541; genus QHYU01. The sequence continues at coordinate 4,345 of JACQDH010000037.1, forward strand.
GGAGCGACTCGCGGAGTCGCGCATGCGCCTGGCGCGCGTGGGCATGGAGAAAGTGGTGGGATATCTCGATGGCGGCATCCTGGCGTGGGAGCGTGCCGGCTGGCCGCTTGCCCACGTGCCACAGATTTCCGTGCTCGATCTCTACCAGCAACTTTGCGATCAGCCCAACACCGTCCAGGTAGTGGACGTGCGCCGACCGATGGAATGGGAGGCGGGGCACGTCGAGCAGGCCATGCTGAAGCCGCTGAACAAGCTTGCACTGGCCGATGGCCAGGTGTCGGCCGTCGTCCTGGCCGACCTCGATCCTACAAAACTGCTGGCAGTCCACTGCAAGAGCGGCTATCGCAGTTCGATAGCCTGTAGCCTGTTCGAGCGCGCTGGTTTCCGCCAAGTGATGAACGTAGTGGGCGGTTTCGACGCCTGGCAGGCACAGAAGCTGCCGGTCACACTCCCGGAGCGCGTCGGCTCAGGCGCCACGCGGCTAAAGAAGACTTGCGCCAACTAGCGCTTCACCCCAGCCACAAACCCAAGGGGGGATCCCCATGAGCCATGGCTAATTTTCCCTCGCGCGCTTTGAGGAGGAGTATCCCGCCACGCTGCGCGTGCTTCGCGCGCTGCCCCCGGCCCAGCTCGATTATCGGCCGCATGCAAAATCCCGCTCGGCTAGCCAACTGGTCCAGTTGCTCGTTTACGAGGAGCAGACCGGGATCGAACTTTGTGAGAAAGGCGAGATCTACTGGAACGAGCCGAAGGGATTCCCCACCCTGGAAGCGATGATTGCAGATTTCGAGCGCTGCCACCGCGCACCCGGCGAGCGGCTGCACAAGCTCGACGACGAGATGTGGAACCGCAAAGCCAAACTCCTGGTCAGCGGTGTGCCGGTGATCGAAGCAACCGCCGGCGCCTTGTTCTGGATGGCCCTGTTCGACGCCGTGCATCACCGCGGGCAGTTGGGCGTTTATCTGCGGCCGATGGGCGGCAAAGTGCCTTCGATCTACGGGCCTTCGGCGGATGATCCGGGAGGCTAGGCAGGGGGTGTGGAAAGAAAGAGAACAGGCCCCCGTGTCTAAGCCGAGTCCGTGCGGCTACTCCTTGCGTTTTTCCTCTTTTTTCTTCTTGTTGAGGGCTTCGCCGCGCAGCCGTTCCGAACAAGCTGCGCAGATGGTCTTGGTGGACGGTTTCGCGCAAATCATGCAGAGCTGCTTTTTGGCTTCTGCCATGGTCTCTCTCCTGAACGCAACCCGGAGATTCTAGTTTTGCTCGACACCCGCGTCCAGTGAAATCGAGCACGGCCGCCCCGGAAACACGCGGATCCACTCGTGCGGTGCCTCTAGGATGGCCATTCTTTCACGCCATGGGAGCGGCGGGTTGAGACCCGCTGCCAGGTTTCTTACACTGCATCGGATGCAAGGATCTCGTAGCGGAAGGCGATCGGAGCAGTCTTGCCGAGCATGGCCGCGACCGAGCAGTACTTGTTCTCGCTCAACTCGATGGCGTCGCGCACGGCCTTCTCGTCGAGTTCCCCGCGAAGCTTGTAAAGAATTTCGAGTCTCACCCAGACCGTCGGTGCTTCGGTGGCGCGCTCGCCGGAAACGACCACCTCGAGCGATTCGAGCTTTTGACGTTTCTTTCCCAGGATGACCACCACATCGGTTGCGGTGCAGGCGCCCAGCGCCACTAAGAGCATCTCCATGGGCCCGGGTGCGGTGTTCGACTGCCGGTCGGAGTCCAGCGGCAGGGTGTGGCCCGAAGGGGTCAGGGCCAGGAACCTCTCGCTGCCGACCCACCGGATGGTTGCGGCTTGCATAAGGCCTCCGCGATGAGAACAGAACAATACTCAACAGCCGTAAGCCAAAAGTCAAAGAGTTAAAGAGGAAAGAATCGACCTGGGCAGAGCAGGAGAAGGAGTCGCGAAGCGCGCCGGGACAGGGCTAGGTGACGTTAGCCGGGGCGCGCTGAGACGATGTGGCGTCCACGATGGGGTGGGGCAGGCGGCGCAGCGTCTGGACGAACAGCCGCACGAGTTCCGGATCAAACTGGGCGCCGTCGCAGCGCTCCAGTTCGGCCATGCCCTGCTCCGCGGTGCGACCTTTCTTGTAGGTGCGGTCGGAGGTAATCGTGTCGTACGCATCGGCGATGGCCAGGATGCGGGCGCCCAGGGGAATTTGCTTGGCGGCCAGGCCGTCCGGGTAGCCCGATCCGTCGTAGAACTCGTGATGGTGCCTCACCATCTGCTGGATGCGGCTGAGGAAGCGAAGTGGCTCGAGCAGCCGCGCGCCATAGTGCACGTGCTGCTTCATGGTCTCCCACTCCTCGGGGTTCAGGGGGCCGCTCTTGCTCAAAATGGACTCCGGGACGCCTACCTTGCCGATGTCGTGGAGGATACCCGCCAGCCGAATTTCCTCGATTTCCGCATCACTCAGCCCCAGCGCCTCCGCGATGAGCACGGCATAGGAAGACACTTTCTGTGAGTGGCCCTGGGTGAAATGGTCTTTGGCATCAATGGCCAGAGCCAGCGAAGTCACTGTGTCGATCACCGCGGGCGGCAGCAGGGTGATCCCATCGACCGAACTCGTCCCGTCGCCGCCGGGGCCGGTGGCCAGGCCCGCGGCATCCACTGCGGCGGCTGAAGCGTGCCCGTCCGGCCCCCCGGCACTCGGCTGAACCGGCCCCAGCGATTCAGTGAACTGCTCGAGGCGGTGGTAGATCTCCTCGAAGGTTTCCGGACCGGTGGTGAACAACCGCTTGAGCGTGACACCGAGATAGGCTTCCAGGACGTCGCGCTTCCACTTCTTGGCTTCGCTGGGATCGAAGTGGTCGGCCGTGGAGAGGGTGTTACCGCCCTGGTGCTTGGAGAGGTACATCGAGGCATCGGCCACCTGGATGAGTTCCTGCGGGGTCGAACCGTGCACCGGGAAGCTGGCGATCCCAAAGCTGCCGGTGATGTTTTTTTCGCGCAGCAGCGGATCTGAGGCGATCCAGGAGCGCAGCTTAGCGGCGAGCTGCCGGCCCTGTTCGATGTTGGTTTCCGGCATCAGGATGACGAACTCGTCGCCGCCGTAGCGCGAGACCACGTCCGAGCGCCGGCAGTTCTGCTCCAGGATGTGTGCCACGCGCTGCAGCACCAGGTCGCCTTCTAGGTGGCCGTAGAAGTCGTTGACGAACTTGAAGCGGTCCAAATCCATCAGCACCAGGGAGAACGACCGGCCCGCTCGCGTCGAGCGTTTCCATTCGGCAGAGAGCGCCTCCATGAAGAAGCGGTGCGTCTTGACGCCTGTCAGGCCGTCCGTGATGGCTTGCTCCTGCGCCTTCTGGAATGTCAGGGCGTTGTGCAGCGCGCCGGAGATCAAGTCGGCCAGCGTGCTGAGCAGCAGGAGTTCCTCCTCGGAGAAATCGCAGAGCTCCGCGGTCTCCACATAGAGCACGCCGTGTAGCTGGTCGGCGTAAACGATGGGCAGGGCGATGGCGGAGGCCGAATCGTCCCGCACGGGGCGTCCCGTTGCATCGGCAGCGCCGAGGTCGCGGGCCACCAGCGTCCGCCCGGTGCGCGCCACGCGCCCGACAATGCCCTCGCCCAGCGCGATGCGACGCCCCAGGGCGCCGCGACGTCGGCCGGCTTCGGCCTGGATCACCACTTCCTTCGTCGAGTAATCGAGCAATCCGATGCCGATGTGATCGTAGGTCAGGCCCCCCTCGAGTTGCTCGGCGATCTTAGCGAGCATCTCATCGGGGTTCAGAGTGGTGATGGCGTCGCGGGAGATGTTGTTCAGCAGGGTGAGATGTCGCGACTTGTTCTGCTCCTCGCGGAACAACCGCGCGTTCTCAATGGCGATGCAGGCTTCGCTGGCCAGCACGCGCATCAGCTCCAGGTGGCCTTCGTCGAAGAGGCGCTCCTGCACGCTGTGCACCGCCATCACGCCGATGGCGCGGTCGTACAGGACCAGCGGCACGCCGCAGAAGCAGCCCGTCTGCTGCAACGGCTGGGCGCCCAGCCGGCGCGCCTCCTCGGCGAAATTTTCCCGGATCAGCATGGGCTGGCGCGTCGGTATCGTGGTTGCGGCGGCCGTGCCGCTGACGCTGGCCGCCGTGTTCATCGTGATGGCGGCCACCGGCAAGAACTTTGATCGCATCACGTTGGGATCGTTGATCCTTGCGCTGGGCCTGCTGGTCGACGACGCCATCATTGCCATCGAACTGATGGTGGTCAAGATGGAAGAGGGCTACAGCCGCGTCGCGGCATCGGCCTATGCG
>JACQDH010000074.1 GCA_016201215.1 Acidobacteriota bacterium
ACGGAAAACTGCTGTTCTTCGGCCAGGCGGATCTGACCGTAGGTGAAATCGTCCGACCAGCGCAAATCGAAGACGTTGTCCACGCCCTGGAGAAACGCCGCGATACGCTCGAGCCCGTAGGTCAGCTCGACCGCGACCGGATCCAAGTCCACGCCGCCACACTGCTGGAAGTAGGTGAACTGCGTAATCTCCAGACCGTCGAGCAGCACCTGCCAGCCGATGCCCCAGGCGCCCAGGGTGGGCGATTCCCAGTTGTCTTCCTCGAAGCGAATGTCGTGGTCCTTCAGGTTGATTCCGATGCCGTCCAGGCTGGCCAGATAAACGTCCTGGATATCGTCCGGCGAAGGCTTCAGGATCACTTGATACTGTGTGTGCTTGTACAAGCGGTGGGGGTTTTCGCCGTAGCGACCGTCGGCGGGCCGACGGCTGGGCTGCACGTAGGCCACGCGATACGGGTCGCGTCCCAGCACGCGCAGGAACGTTTCCGGATGCATGGTGCCCGCCCCCACCTCGACATCGTAGGGCTGTTGCAGCACGCAACTTCGGTCGGCCCAGAAGCGCTCGAGCATCATGATCACTTCCTGGAAACTCGGGCCTTTCTTGAAGTTCGCGCGCCGTCGCTTTATCTCATGTTTTACTTTAGTTTTCATGACTTCGACTCCAGCAGCGCGTCAATCAGCCGTCGCGTGGTGAGCTTGCGCTCGATATGGTGTTCGACCAGATCGAACAGGTAGCCGTTCAATTCATTCACCGGCGCTGCGGGCCAATCCTCCTCGGCCAGCCGCTCCAGCTTTTCCGCCAACATGCGCCGGGCGAGCACCAGTCCCGGCGGCGAGATGGCGCGCATCCCGGGAGTCCGGCAATTCGCGCACGCCAGGCCGGAAAAAAAGGGCGAAGCATATGCCCCTGCGGCGCCCAGTTCGCGGCCGCAACCCGCGCAGCGCTCGAGTTGTGGCAGCCAGCCGCCCAGCCGCATCATCCACAGGTTGAAGTAGGCCAGTGGCAGCGCGATCCGCCCCTGCCGGCCGATCTCCCGCACGGTCACCAGCACCAGGCGAAACGCGGCCTCGGCGGGTTCGCGCTCGGGCAGCAGACCCTCGGTGATCTCGCTGACCGCGGCCAAGCCCAGGCTCGAGTTGTAATCGCGCTGGGCCTGGAGAAAAGACTCGAGCAACTCGCACTGCTGGATGCGCACTAGATCCCGCGTCTCGCGCTCATAAAACCAGATGCGGATGTGGGAGAGCGGCTCGAGGGTCGCGCCAAACCGGCTCTTGGGCCGGCGCGCCCCCGTGGCCACGCCGCGCAGCCGCCCGGTGCTCCGGCCGAGAAAGCTCACCAGGCGATCCGCCTCGCCCAGCGGGTAGCTGCGCAGGATGATGGCCTCCGTTTCCCTCTCGGGCATCCTCGTGTCGGCGCGCCGACTGCGCCGCGCGCTTCCCCCCGGCGCGCGGCAACACCTAAACAGATTTACTTATCACAGCCTCGCAGGCGAAGCAAACTGAAACGTGAGGAAAACGCGCCGCGCGGACGGCAACGCCGACGACTCATCATCGCAGACAAAACCCCAGAGCTAGTACCACGATCCGTATGGCAACGTGCAGAAGCTCGCTGGCCTCGAAGAAGCCGCGCAGGGAGCGCAAGCACCCTTCCTCGCTTTGATCGGCACGAGTCCCGGCCGCCGAGTGAGAGACGCTGTCGTTCCGAGCGAGCGAAGCAAGCGAGGAGTCTCTCTGGAAGCCTTGCCCTGGGGTCACCCGGATTGAGGGATTCCTGGCTTTCCTCGGAACGACGACCATCAGGCCCTGGGTGAAAACTGCCGCCAAGATGCTGGCGCTAGCATGCCGCGGCCTCTCGCCGGCCCCTGCCCGGCGCGCGGGCCGTGCCCCATCTCAAGCGCAGCCGCCCGGCTCCGGTCGCCGCCTGCAGTGCGGCAATCGGAGGCCTCGCCCGTTATGTTAACTCACCGAAAGGCCGCGAAGATTATCAGACCTCTCCGGCGCTGACTTTTGCCCTTGAAAATCCTGCGCGCTCGTTTACAGTTCTTACCTCATGACCGCGGAAACTCCGCTGCTTTCGAGGTCCGACCTGGTCGATGTGGTCGGCGTGGGGCTGAACGCCACCGACACGCTGATCAGCCTGCCCCACTTCCCTTCGTTGGACTCCAAGGTGGAATTCACCTCGGCCGAGGTGCTGCCGGGCGGGCAGGTGGCCAGCGCCCTGGTGGCCTGTCAGCGCTGGGGACTGCGCACGCGCTACGTCGGTAAAATCGGCGAGGATTCCGCAGGTGCGCTGCAACGTCAGGAGTTCGCCCGCGCGGGCGTCGAGGCGCAGTTGCTCACCGTACCCTGGTGCAGCAGCCAGTTGGCCTTCATCCTGGTGGACCACGCCTCGGGCGAACGCACCATTCTCTGGAAGCGCGACCCTCGCCTGGAGCTGCGGCCCGAGGAGCTCGAGCGCGAGTGGATCGTTCGCGCGCGGGCGCTGCTGGTCGATGGGCACGACGCCGCCGCAGCGGCCACCGCCGCGCGCTGGGCACGCGAGGCCGCGATTCCCGTCGCCGCAGACATCGATAATCTCTACCCCGGAATTGAAGCTTTACTTGAAAGCGTGGACTACCTGTTCGCCTCCCGCGACTTCCCCGCGCGACTCTCCGGCGAACCCGACCTGCGCGAGTCGCTGCCGGGTATCGCGCGGCGCTACGGCTGCCGGGTGGTGGGCGCGACGCTGGGCGTCCATGGGGCCCTGGCCTGGGATGGCGCAATGTTCCATTACTGTCCCGGCTATCGCGTGCACGCCGTGGATACGACCGGCGCCGGCGACATCTTCCACGGCGCCTTCGTTTACGCGCTGCTTGCGGGCTGGCCGCTCGACCGCCAGCTCGAGTTCAGTTGCGCTGCGGCGGCGTTGAATTGCACGGCCATGGGCGCCCGCGGCGGCATCCGGCCGGTGGCCGAGATCGAGCGGCTGATGCGCGAAGCCCCGCGGCACGAGCCGGCCTATGAATACCCCATTGCCAGGACGGGCTAGATGCTTCCCCTGCGCGACGAAACCCGCGCCGCACCCTGCCCCTGTTTACCATCCTGATCATCCTGGCCAACATCGGAATCTTCCTGTACGAGATTTCGCTCGGCCCGCGCGCCGGACAACAACTGGTCGCCGCCTACGGGATGATCCCAGCGCGCGTGGAACTGCTGCTGACCGGCCACCAGGTCACCGTGGGCCAAGCCTTTGCTCCCCTGCTGACCAGCATCTTCCTGCACAGCGGCCTGCTGCACCTGGCCGGCAATATGTGGTTCCTGTGGGTCTTTGGCGATAACATCGAAGACCATCTGGGCCACTTCAAGTACATGCTGTTTTATTTGGCCTGCGGTCTCGGCGCGGGCGTGGTGCATACAGTGGCCAACCTCTACTCCCAAGTGCCCGCCGTAGGGGCCAGTGGCGCCATCTCCGGGGTCATGGGGGCGTACATGGTGCTCTATCCCGGTGCGCGGGTGTACACCTGGATCCCGCCCATCTTTGTCCTGCCACTGCCTTCCGTCGTGGTTCTACTGCTCTGGTTCGCCCTGCAGTTCCTGAGCGGGCTCGGTTCCCTTGGAGTGCAGTCCGCGGGCGGCGTGGCCTGGTGGGCGCATATCGGCGGGTTCGTCCTCGGGGCGCTGCTGGTGCTTGGCTCCCGGCGCGGGTAGCGCAGGCATCTTGCCGGCGGTTTTCTCCTCGCGCCGTCGCAGCGGAAAAAACGCTCCGACAGGTCGGGGCGCAACGGGTGATGGGGGGATATCAGGGCCGGGCGCCGGGGCTACTGACGCCCTGCTTTGCGAGATAGTTGGCGAGCCAGTCGCCGGCCTCGTGCGTGCCGAGCGTGCCACCTAGGTCGGCGGTGGTGTGCTTTTGGCGTACCGCGGCGCGTACAGCCTCGCGAATCGCTGCCGCCTCTGCTGTCCAACCCAGGTGGTCGAACATCATGGCTCCGGCCAGGACCGCGCCCAGCGGGTTGGCGAGGTTCTTCCCGGCGATGTTGGGCGCTGAGCCGTGCACCGGCTCGAACAGCGAGACCGCTTCGGGGTTGATATTGCCCGACGGGGCCAGCCCCAAGCCGCCAGCCAGTTGCGCCCCCAGATCGCTCAGGATATCGCCGAACAGGTTGCAGGTCACGATGACGTCGAACTGCCCCGGGTCCCGGACCAGTTCCATGGCCATGGTGTCAATGTAGAGGTGCCGCGACTCGACCTCCGCGTACTCCTTACGGAGCTGGGCGAAGACGCGCTGCCAGAGGTCGTGCCCGTAAGCAAGCGCGTTCGACTTGTCGCTCATGCACACGCGGCGCAGGCCATGCCGCCGGGCGTACTCAAAGGCGTAGCGGATGATGCGCTCGACGCCCTTGCGCGTGTTGATGTCCTCCTGCACGGCGACCTCGTCGGGCGTGCCCTTCTTGAAAAACCCGCCTACGCCGGCGTAGAGCCCTTCGGTGTTCTCGCGGATGACGATGAAGCGGATGTCGCGCTCGGTGCGGTCGCGCAGCGGGGTGAGGAGGGCGTCGAGCAGCTCCACGGGCCGGGCGTTCACGTAGAGGTCGAGCTTGAAGCGCAGGCCGAGCAGGATGTCCGCGGCGTGCTGGTTGGAGGGCACCCGCGGGTCGCCCAGGGCGCCGAAGAGAATGGCGTCAAACTCGCGCCGCAGCATCTCCACGGCGCCTTCGGGGAGCGTGACACCGTCGCGCAGGTAGCGGTCGGCGCCCCAGTCCAAGGCCACGAATTCCAGCTCGCGTCCCGCAGCGCGGCCCACCACGCGCAGCACCTTGATGGCCTCGGCGGTCACTTCCTGGCCGATGCCGTCGCCGGGGATGACGGCAATGTGCTTGGCGTCGGTCCCGGCCTGGCTCTTTTCTTTCACAGTTCGGCTCGATTCCTGGAAACCATCGACCGTGGCACCGGTGCGGCGAGAAGCTAGCATGCACGCGGCAGCGAGTCAACGCATCGTCACGCGCGGTTCTCTAATAGCTATTCAATCGAGTACGTACTCATCTTCGAGCTTATGACCGCGCGCCCCGGATTCGGTCACCGCCAGCCCCAGCAGCACCAATCCCCCGCCGCCCACCAGCATGCCGGTCAGCTTTTCCCCCAGCACCACAATCCCCAGCAGGGTGGCCATAACCGGCAGCAGGTAGGTGAACGAGGCCAGCCGCGAGGCCGCCAGATGGCGCAGCAGCCAGAAATAGATTAGATACGCCAGCACGGAAGAAAAGCCGGCCATGTAGGCGACCGCCGCCCAGCCCTTCCAGTCCACGCTGCTCCAGCCGCCCGCGCGCGAGAGCACGAGCGCCTGGCGGAGAGCCAGCGGCGCAACCAGAAACGCGCCGGCAAAGTAGTTGAACGCGTTCATGGTCACCGAATCGTATTTCCTCGCCACCCTCTTCCCCAGCACGGCGTAGAGTGAAAAGCCCAGCGAGCCGCACAGGGTGATCAGGTCGCCGAGGAACGTGCCCGAGTGCAGGCTGATGCCGTGCTCGACGGCCAGAAGCACAACTCCGGTGAAGGAAAGCCCCATGCCCAGCACCTTCTTGGGCGTCAGAGTTTCCAGGCCGCCGAGCCGCGCCAGCAGCAGGATAAAGATCGGGCCCATGCCGATAATGAGCGAGGAGTGGCCCACGGTCGTGTAGTTGAGCCCAACGGTGAAGCAGACCTGATTCACGGCCACGCCGAACAGGCCCAGATAGGTAAACGTCCACAGGTCTCGCGGGCGGAAGCGCGCCCCTTCGCCGCCTCCCTGCTCGGCACCACTTCGCCGCGTCCAGAACACCGGTACCATGATGAGCCCGGCCAGCACCACGCGGAAGGAAGCCAGGGTCAGGGGCGCCAGGCGCCTCAGGCCCATCTTGGCGACGAGGAAATTGATGGCCCAGGTGGCCATCATCAAGCCCACTAGGCTGCCGATGAGGGCGGGGTGCGGGCGCTCTTTCACTGTGCCAACATCGCTCACCGGGCTATTCCAGGATTTCCTTGCGCACGGTCAACTGCTCGATGCGCTCCAGCCGCGGCGCAAAGCCAATGCCGGGCCCGGTGGGCACGCGAATGGTGCCCTGCGGCGTGACCTCCACTTCCGGCTCGATGATGTCCTCGTCCCAGTAGCGCCGGCTGGCCGAGACGTCGCCGGGAAGCGAGAAATTGGGCAGCGTGGAGAGCCCGATGTTGTGCGCCCGGCCGATGCCGGACTCCAGCATCCCGCCGCACCAGACCGGAATCCCGCGCTGCTCGCAGAGGTCGTGAATGCGCCGCGCGACGCGGTAGCCGCCCACGCGGCCAAGCTTGATGTTGAGGATCCGGCAGGCGCCCAGTTCGATGGCCGCCAGGGCCTGCTCCTCGGTGTGGATGCATTCGTCGAGGCAGATAGGCGTCTCCAGTTTGCGCTGCAGCTCGGCGTGGCCGTAGAGGTCGTCCCAGCCCAGCGGCTGTTCGATCATCATCAGGTAGAACGCTTCGAGCTGCTTGAGCAGCGGCCAGTCCTGCATCCGGTAGGCGGAATTGGCGTCCACCATCAGGCGGATCCGCGGGAACTGTTCCCGCAGGCGCCGCACCGGCTCGACATCCCAGCCCGGCTTGATCTTGATCTTGATGCGCTGGTAGCCGGCGGAAAGCGCCCTCTGCACGGCGCCGGCGAGCTCGTCGCGCGTGGGCTTGATGCCGATGGACACGCCGCAGGGGATCTCCTCGCGCGCGCCGCCGATCAGTTTCCAGAGCGGCAGGCCTTTGCAGCGCGCCTCGGCGTCCCACACGGCGGCCTCCAGGCCCGCCTTGGCCATGTTGTGCCCGCGGATGCGCGCCAGCAGGCACCAGACGTCCGAGGCGCTGCCGAATTCCTTGCCCTTGAGCGCCGGCCAGATGAAGTCGCGGAGGATGTGCCAGGCGGTCCGGATCGTCTCCGGGCTATAGAAGGGCGTCTCGCCGGCGACCACCTCACCCCAACCCGTCGTGCCGTCCACCTCGGCTTCAAGCAGCACGATGTGCCGCTCGCTGATGCTGCCGAAGCTGGTCTCAAACCGCGTGACCAGCGACATCTGGATTTCCCGCATCGTGACCCGACGCACTCGCATTCCCAACTCTCTTTCTCTCCGACTCCGAGGGGCCATTCGCGCGGCGGCCTGGAGCCCGCCCCGCCGCTGCGTGACGCCGGCAGCTTGCCGGCGACTTTTCCTTGCTGCGCCACAGCGCCAGAAAACCGCCCCAACAGGTCGGGGCGTTTGCCAACCCTCCAGCAGGATGCTGGCGCTACAGAACCCCTGTGGCAGGCTCCCTCGAAGGGGCTCGGGACAATTTCAGCCCGCCGCTGCACAGGTCCCTTCCGCGTGGGTTTGTGTAGCGGCGGCCTTTTGGGGCGCCCTTTGTACCGCCGGCGGCTCGCCGGCGCACTTGCAGGCTGCTGTTCGCGCTACAACCCGCCCCAAGCCTCCAGCAGATAGTGGGCGCCGTCCTGAGCAGGCTCGATCCACGTCGCCGCGTAGCCGCGTGCAAACCAGTGCTGAAACTGTTCGCGGATCTCGGTCTGCATCCTCTGGGCCTTGGCGCGATTCTCGTGCCTGACCTCCGCGACGCTCGCAGGAACGTAGATCTTTACCCGCCCTTCGTTCCCGCCGTGCGGGGCGCGGCTTTCGCAGGACCCCGCCAGGATCTCCTCCACGCGCGGCGAGCGCAACCACCACTCCGCCATCAGCCGGTCGGTGGGCAGGCCGCCGTGCAGCGGGCTGGTGGTGATGCCGTAGCAATTGGGCAGGTAGCGCCGCACAATCGCGCCCAGGCGCACCAGGTTGAAATAGGCGTTCTTCAGCTCCAGCGGGTCGAAGGTCCATTCCACCAGATCGATCCCGCGGTCGAGCGCATCCTGCCGCTGAAAGAGCTTGAGTCGCCGGCCGATGTGGCGGTCGCGATAGCCTTCGAGCACCGCGGTCATGTGCGAGTGCAGGAAGGCTTTCCCTTTGCGCACTCCGGCGAGCGCCATGGTGAACCCCACCATCTTTAGCGGCGGCTGAAAGCCCGTAAACGCGCCCAGCACCTGTCCGCCGGTTTCTGCGGCGACCACAAACAGCGGCAGCGGCACAACGTCAATATCCGCGCCGGCCCAGACTCGCTTCTGGAGTTCAATGCAGGTTTCCAATTCGGCCAGCTCGCGGCAGTGG
>JACQDH010000075.1 GCA_016201215.1 Acidobacteriota bacterium
CGGTCCTGGGCGCCAGCCTGGGGATGGCTCCCCTCGCGTTCGTTGTGGCCGGGATCCTGACCGCCGTGATCCTCTGCGGCTTCGGCTGGTTCATGCCCGCGCGGACGGCCGAAGGGACCCGAGCGGTCGAAGGCGTGCTCGGCTTCGAGGATTTCCTCGGGCACGTCGAAGCCGACCGCTTCGAGCGCACCATCAAAACGCCGCAGATGTTTGAAAAGTTCCTGCCGTTTGCGATGGCCCTGGGCGTGGAGAAAAAATGGGTCGGCGCGTTCCAGGACATTTACAAGGAGCCACCCGAGTGGTATCGCGGCTCCTTCGGCCCTGGTTTCTACCCCACCGGCCTCATCCATGACCTCGACCAGATGTCCGCGCGGGCCAGCTCAGTGATGACCTCCTCACCGCGCAGCTCCGGCGGCTCAGGTTTCGGCGGTGGCGGATTCTCCGGCGGTGGTGGTGGCGGTGGTGGCGGCGGCGGGTTCTGAACCCAAGGTTTTCAGCAAGATCTCTTCTCACCATCCGCGCTGCGGAAGATGCTAGAATCCGGATAAAGTCCGCGCCCGCATGCGAGGTGAGTCATGAGCAAAGCCATCCGCCAGCAGATCCTGAAGCTCGAACGCGAGCAGGCCCGCGCCTACAACCGCGGCGACGTCAACGCCGCCATGCGCATATTTGACAAAGGCTTCGTGGGCTTTTCTTCCACGCAGCACGAGCGCATCCGCGGCCTGGGCGCGCTCAAGAAGACGTTTCTCTACTACCTGAAGCGCGCGCCGAAGATGACCTACCACATCCAGCAGCCTCACGTGCACGTGAGCGGTGGGACCGCCGTGGCCACTTTTTACTGGACGGTCGGATTAGGCAAGCGGCGCAGCGTGCGGGGTCGCGGCACGCACGTCTTTGCGCGGCAGGGAAAGAACTGGCGCGTCGTCCACGAGCATTTCTCCCGCGCCCACTGACGCACGCGGGGTGCAGCCCCACTCACTTTTTCGGGTGGCGCGAGAAGAACTCCCAGATCACCTCGCCGGCATCGATGTCGCGACTGGTCTTGCCGATGAAACGCTCGGGCAAGTATTGCAACCCGCCGGGCCAGGTGTGGCCGCCGCCTTCGATGGCATAGAGCACCACTTCCGCGCCGTCGGTGCAGCCGCCATAGACTTCGCGGCGCACGCGCGTGCCGTCCGTCGATGGTTTCCGTGATGGGGTCACTGTCGGTGTGGCAGCGCAGCCGTCAAGGCTTGCCCATTTCCTGATGCTCGCGTTGACCGAGAGAATCCTGCCGCCCGGTCCCACCTTCACCTTGCCGCCGGCCCAGGGCACCAGCGGGTCCTCGGTGCCGTGGATCATCAGCACCGCAACGGGCCGCAAAGGTTTGCACCGGCCGGCCAAGTTCTCGCCGATCGTCGCGGCCATCGCGGCAATCGCCGCGATGCGTGCGGAAAGTTCGCAGGCGAGACGTTGTGACATGAAGCCGCCATTCGGGATGCCCGTGGCATAGACGCGCGCAGGATCAATCGAGTATTCCCCGGCCAGTTTGTCGATCAGCGCAGCAAGAAAGCCGACATCGTCCACGCCGGCGCGTTCCGCTCCCGTGCCGCCGCGCCCGTCGGCCCAGCCCCGCCGGATGCCATCGGGATAAACGACGATGAAGCCGCGCCGGTCGGCGATCTCTCCTAGATGCGTCAAGCGCTCGGTTCCCCGCCCGGTCGCGCCGCCGCCGTGCAGCGCGAGAACTACCGGCCAGCGCTTGCCGGCGTGATAGGAGGGCGGAAGATGCACCCGATAGGTGCGTAGAAGCCCGCCATGCCGCAGCGTGCCGCCTGTATCGCTTGCCTCTGTGCGTTCCCCGCCGCTCCGGCCCACCTCCGCGCCGCGCCGGGCCATCCCGGTCAGCACACCGCTCCCAATTTGCGCAGCGGCAAACATAGCGGCACAGAACACAAGCATAGCTCTGGTGACTCTCATGGGCATTGCTAACGCCTCAGCAGTCCGGGACGCCAGGGAGTTCAGTACAGCCGGGGGAAGACGGCAGGCACGCGGCGCGCATAGGCCTCAAGAAGTTCATCCCCGTCCCTTCATAGCAGCTTGCGAAACACCTTTTGCGTCTTGAAATTTTCGTAGCCGAGCTTTTCGTAGAACGCGTGCGCCCGGTCGCGGATAACGTTCGAGCGCAACACCACCAGCCTGCATCCGCGGCTTTGCGCCCACTGCTCGGCATACTGCATCAGGAGCCGCCCGGCGCCACGCCCTCGGGAGCTTTCATCCACGACCAGCGCCATGACTTCCGCCTGCGTGTCGCTCTGCACCAGGCGGTGCTCTTGGACGTGCATCCAGCCGATCACCGACCCCGCCGCCGGGCCGTCAGTCAGTTCCGCGAGATAGACTACATGTTGCGCGTCACCTTCCAAGCAGCGCAGGCGACGGGCCACGTCCTCGGCTGTGGTTGGATAATTCAATTGGCCGGCGAGCCGCGCTATGGCCGGCGCATCCTCCACCCTGGCTAGGCGCACGGTTACAGACAGAGGATCAGAACGAACAGTCATATCGGGGAATCGCCCGAGAAAGCGTATAGCACTTTACAGCAGGCAAGCAAGAGCAGGTGTAGCGGCGGGTTGAACTTGTCCCGAGCCCAAGCCAGGGAGCCTGCCATCTGCTTTTCCGCACAATTGCTGTGCTCGTGCAGCACGGAACTGCAAGAACTCTGCTCAGCCTCGCGCATGCAGCCTTTTCTGCACTGCGGGGCTGGTCAACTCGCGCAGCGCGTCGGCGGCGACCCAGTGGGCGCTCGGGGAATTCATTGCGCGAATCTCTGTGGCGGTGCGAATGGCCAAGCGATTCAGACGCAGATTGCGTTTGCCGATCTGGCGCAGCGCCCAGTTCACGGCCTTCTTGACGAAATTGCGCTCGTCGGTCGCGTGGCGGCGGATGACCGGTAACAGCCGGGCGAATTTCGCATCGGGTGCCTGCTTGTCGTGCACGGCGAGGTAAGCCATCAGGGCGAATCCGGCGCGCTTGACGTACTCCGCGTCGCGGCGGCTCCATTCGAGAGCCTTCTTCCAGGCCGGCGCCGCGAAGACGAACAGGTGACAACAACTGCCGTCCACCACGTCCCAGGAGTCGAAGTCGCGCGCCCAGCGCTCCATCTGGTTTGCGGTCACCTGCGCGGGATCGTCCACCAGGGCGGCCAGGCTGCGCGCCTCGTGGACGCCCGAAGCCCACAATTGCTGCGCCAGCTCGTGATTGGTGCCGATTTCACGGGCCAGCCTGTGCAGCGCGGGCGTGGGGATGCCGTGCGCCTTCTTCGCGTGCACGCCGAAGCGCGCCATCCCCGCGCGCACCTGCGGTTCACCAAGGGCCTCCAGCCTCTTGAGGACAGTCTCGAGAGAGAAATCGTGTTTCGGCATTCTCATTCCTCGCTAGGAGTGGACAAGCACATAACAGGCGGTGATCAGAACAGCTTTTCGGAGTCGAGCAGGATCGTCACCGGCCCGTCGTTGGTGAGTTCCACAAACATGTGCGCCTGGAAGACGCCGGTCTCCACGCGCACGCCCAGCGCCCCGAGCGCGCGGACGAATTCCTCATACAGGCGCTTGCCTTCCTCGGGCGGCGCGGCCTGGAGGAAGCTGGGCCGCCGCTGGCCGCGCGCGTCGCCGTAGAGCGTGAATTGGGAGACGACCAGCGCGGCGCCGCCCGTCTCCGCCAGCGAGCGATTCATCTTGCCCTGGTCGTCCGGAAAGATGCGCAGGTGGGCAACCTTCTCCGCCAGATACGCGGCCGATTCAACCGTGTCGCCGCGGCCGACGCCCAGCAGAACGACCACGCCCGCGGCGATCTCGCCCGCTACTCGCTCCTCCACGACCACGCGCGCGCGGGTGACACGTTGCACCACGGCTCGCATCGTTTCTCCTCGCGACCCCCTCGACCTACGGGCACACCCTCCGCTGAGTCTCCGGCAAAACGCGTCCGGGGCTTCGAGCTGCGGATCATGCCCGACGTCCGCGAGTCCTACAAGGTGCGCATTCGGCAGTCGGCTGTGCGAACTAATCTTCGCGGGCCGGCCTCTCGGCCGCCGGTTTGCGCGGCAGCAGCTCCGGCAGTTGCGCGACATTGTAGGCCCACGCAGCCAGCACCTGTGCGCCCTGCACCAGGTCGTCCTTCGAGACCTTGTCGAACGTGTCGGACTGGCTGTGATGGGTCTTCCGATATTCGGCCGGGTCCTGCATGCAGTAGAAACCGGGAACGCCGGCATCATTGAACGAGGCGTGGTCGGTGCCGCGCGTGCTGCGCAGACTCAATTCCAGCAGCCCGAGCTGGCGCAGCGGAGCCACGATCCGGTCCATGACCTCGCGGTCCTGGTAGTTGCCTTGCAAGGCGATGGTCAGCACGCGGCCGGTTCCCGTATCGTGGACCAGTACGCCGGAAATTTTCGCCAACTCCGTCTTGTGCGCCTCCGCGTACGCGCGCGAGCCGTTCAGCCCTTGCTCCTCACCGGAGAACAGGATGAACCGAATCGTGCGCTTGGGCTTCAGGCCGAGTTTCTGCAGCGCCCGCGCGGCCTCAAGCAGCACCATCGAGCCGGTGCCATTGTCGGTGGCGCCGGTGCCCAGGTCCCAGGAATCGAGATGCGCGCCGAGGATCACCACCTCATCCGGCTTTTCGCTGCCGGGGATTTCGGCCACGGTGTTGTGCACCTCGACCGGCGTTTCACTGAAGGAGTTGCTCAGTTCGAGCTCGACTTCCACCGGACCGCGCTTCATCAGCCGCCAGATCAAGCGATAGCCCTCGGCAGTGAGATAGGCGGTGGGCAGCAGACCGACGTCATACATGCGCCCGCCGATGCTGCTCATATTGAGCAGCCCATGGGCCTTGTCCGAGTCACGCAAGACTGCCTGGACTCCTTCTGCCTTCAGGAAGGCGTCGCGTTCGCGCGCAAACCGCAGCGCCGCGGGGCCAAACAAGATGGCCTCCGGGGGTGGGCCGTAGGGATTCAGCACGGGTGGGCGCGGGACTTCGTAGGGCTCCGGCAATTTTTGCGGCTCCGCGGTAATGACGATGGCGCCTTTGAGCTTCCCCTTGTAGGGCGCGAGTTCTTCCACGCGACGCGCGCTGACGTACACCACCGGCCCGCGCACCACGCCCGGGGTGCTGGGCGACCAGCCGGCCGAGGCCACCGTCAGCGAGTGCGTGGCGGGGCTGACGATGCGCCCACGCGCCGTGCCGCGGCTCCACGCGCGCGCAATGGTCCACGACTCCAGGTGCACATTAGAGAGGCCGTATTTACGAAACATCTCCATCGTCCAGCGGTTGGCCTGGGTCAACTTCTCCGTGCCGGTCAGGCGCGGGCC
>JACQDH010000076.1 GCA_016201215.1 Acidobacteriota bacterium
CACAAACCCCTGTTTCGCAGAGCGGCAATCACATCCTCCTCGCTCTCGGACTTCAACAGACGGAGACATAGGTGACGGTGTTCCGTGCTCATCGACGTCTCCCTCGCTCTCCACGGGCGCAGAATCCGAAGTCAGTCCCCGGGCCGTGCCCGCTGGCACCGCTCCGACGAGGACGATGGATCAGCACGAACTCGTGGCCGCCCCCTTGGCCCGCACAGAGTTCCGCATACCACCGCCGGTGCGGGACGATTCTTGCGATCACGTCATCCGGCGAGTCTGGATTCATCACCTCATCGAACCCTGCGGATTGCATCGCCTGGCGAAAGCGTGGCAAGTGGCTCTCAGGGTCGGAAAAGCCGACAACTTGCGCCACTACGGTTGACCGTGTTGTCACACGCCGAAGCGAGGCGAACACAGCCGCAAGCTTGTCGAAGTACAGGGCGTCTGGTTTCTTACGGGACCCGAAAGTGTAGTGGCTCTCGAAGGACCCATCATTCAGTTGAAGAAGGTGATAAGGCAGCGCAGTCTCTTTGCGCCCGTAGACTTGCCATCGGTGGTAGAGGACATGGACTCCGGGGTATGGGGGAGACGTGAGAATCAGGGACACGGGGTCCACCCGAGCTGAAACAAGCCGGTCGGCGAGGTCCTCGGCGTCGGACTGAACGACGCGCAAGCTGCGGCGCAGCCCACCCGGCCACCGATACTGTCTGCAGATCGCCGCGTACAACTCCATTTGATCCAAGACCAGTTGGGAAACCACTCGGATCATTCGTGACAGTACCAATGGCGAAGGGGGCACGCGGCGACAATCGAAACATAGTTGGCCTACGCGTAGCACCGTGATTAACGCGAGTCTGCGGGCGCCTGGATCCTTGACGTCCAGTGCGGCCGTTCTCAAGTGCAGCAACAATGCGTGGGTCCGGGGTGCGTACTCGGTGCCGTCCAGCGTCACCAGCGGCATGAGGTGACATCCGGGCAGGGTATCGATAGAGGGGGTGCGTCAGGTCCGTGGCGTAATCGCGCGATTCCACCGCCGTGAGAAACGAATCCCAGGGCAGTGCTGCCGGATGGACGGCTTGCTTCCTTCCGTCCGCGCAGTCCGTCGATTCCTTTCGTACAGTCACCTTCACCCCGAAGTGCGTACGGCCAAGCATTCCGCACCTCACGCTCGTTTGAGGCCAGCTAACCCTTGTTTAGGCCGATCCGCCCAAACCGCCATGGCGGGCGGCCCGCCGGGGCGGGCACCCCCACGACTGCGGTGCGGATATGCCCTCATTACAGGACCACTTATAATCTATCATGTAAAATAACTCCATCTTATTAGGCCGGCCGGGGGCCTCGCCTTATCCTCCGTGTCTCGCCGGATACGGGCATCCGCAGCCGGTCGAGCGGGCTGTGCACACCTGCTAGAGGTTGGAGGGTGGAAGTTAGAGGTTGGAGAGAGACATTCTAGAGGTTGGAGGCTGGAAGTTAGAGGTTAGAGAGACGCATACAACGCCGCACGGGCGGGGTGATTTTGCTAGAGGCTGGAGGCTGGAGGTTGGAAGCTCAAACCACGGCAGAAGAGCCCGGAGGAAGGCAACGCCGTGTACAATGTCGTTTGCCTGAGGGTCAAAACGGAAACCGTGGATGAATCGGTGTCGAGCACTTTTCAGCGAGTGCTTGCATTATTCTTAGGAGATTTGAGCAAATAGAAGAATGACGCGCTTTCTCCCCCGCGTATTGGACGATCCCCAATGTGGTGGCTTCAACGAAGAAACAAAACGTCTCTTCGCCTATCACCAGGCCACCAAGCATAGCTATCAGTCCATCCGGACGAATGCGCATTTTCTCGATTGGAAGAATCAGCCCGACCCCTTCCGCACCTATGAAGGCGCCCCCAAGATCATGCTTCCGCCTGAACCTGGCTTCCCGAACACCGGAGCATTCACCGCCATGGCGGCGCTCGCGGGGAGAACGAGGATGGCCAGTGGAAACAAGTCTGAAGACCGCGAACAAATTCAACTGGACGGGATCTGGCTCAGTCGTTTGCTTTGGCACTCCATGGCGATCAGCGCATGGAAGAAAGTCCCGCGTACGGGCGATCGCTACAGCCTGCGCGTGAACCCCTCGTCAGGAAATCTTCACCCCACGGAAACCTACCTAGCGCTGCGCGGGTTCACGGGCCTCGACGATGGCTTGTATCACTACCGCGCGGATGGCCACGCGCTCGAGCTTCGCCGTCCAGGCGCCTGGACGCAGCAGCTCGCCCGAGCCCTCATGATTCCCTGGGCGGCGGAATCGCCGTTGATCGTTGGGCTGACCTCGATATTTTGGCGAGAGGCTTGGAAGTACCGCGACCGCGCCTATCGCTACTGCTGCCATGATTTGGGACACGCGATGATGAGCTTGCTTCTGGCGGCGTGCGCCTTGGGACTGCCCGGTGGCGCAATAACTCACTTCGGTGATTTCCGCCTGACGCGCGCGCTCGGTTTGACCGGAGGCGATGAGGCGCCGATGGCCTTTCTGGTGTTCCCGTCGAAAAGCTCTTCGGGGCGATTACCTGCCCCGCCAGAGGAAGCACTTGCTGGAATTCCCAACGAGTTGTCAACGGAGGAAGTGCCTTACGAACTGCTGCTCGAAATTCATCGCTCGACGATCCTACCCGATCCTGTGGGCCCGCCGCCGCGCATCCCACCGGCGCATGCGGCCATTGCTGACGATCAGGCGTCTCTACCCGAGTCTTTGCGCGAACCCGCGCGCGATGCCCGTCTGGGAGCGACCGTGCGGCGACGGCGTTCTGCGCTCGATTTCGATGCTCGGACTCCGCCCATGGAGCGCAACGAGGTGGAACAGCTCCTGGACTTTGCGACGCGAGATTGGCCAGCGGATTGGCGCGGAAATTTCGGCGGCGTGACGACACCGGTCGAGAGAGGCGCCGATTTCGTGACCCTGTACCTCTATGTTCACCGCCTGCGTGACTGCGAGCCCGGCGTCTACCGGTGGGACAGAACGAGCCGAAGTCTGGAGCAGCTCCATCGCGGCAATGTGGAGCGCGTGGCGGCTTATCTTAGCCTCGAACAGGCACTGGCGGGAAACGCGTGCTTCGCCGTTTCGATGATTGCCGACCTAGCTGAGGCGGCACGCGTGTTCGGCAACCGCGGCTACCGCTACGTGCATTTCGAAGCCGGGGCAATCGGGCAGAGGCTCTATGTCGGGGCGGAAGTACTGGGCTGGAACGCCACCGGCATAGGCGCGTTCTACGACGACGATGTGCACCGCTATCTGGGCTTCCTGGAAGAGGGAGAGACCCCCGTGGGCGTGTCGCTGCACGCGGCGGAACAAGCGGCACTGGTCATGCTGGGCTCACCGACGAGCCGTCGTGCGGCGGCGCAGGACCGAGACCGGTGCGAGTCCGCTCCAGTGATTTCCGAATCCGGCGAAGAGCATCTTTCTGGGCTGAGGCAATTCTGGGAGAAGGAAGAGGAGCCCGCGCCGCGCAGGGATCCCCGCACGCTCCCGCGACAGGTGATCTATCACTTCGCAGTCGGCCGCGCCATTCCCGATCCGCGGCTCGAGGCATGAAACTGCATGGTCGGCATTCTGGTGCATGGGAACAATCACTTCATTGTGCGCGGTCCATTGCCGGATCGAGAGACCGCATTGGCTCTGGTTCGACATTGGTCCCTCATACAAATTGGGCAGACGACGCCGATCGCTTTGCAGCGATGGCGCATTAGCACGCGAGAGTTCCGAGAAAACCTTGAATGGGCAGTGGTCGTCCCGGGCGATGGTGAGGTTACACCTGGCGTGGCGCAGTTGCTGGACGAGCTGTCGGCGAGGGGAATTACCATCCACAACTCCAGAATCGGCTATTGGTGATGCGCGCGAGTGAGTCATCGGCTCCCAACACACTGCCGCTTCTGGTGGATGGCTGCCCGACCCCCCGGGGCCAAATCGCGATAAGTCGCCTTCCCGGAAACTGGCCCACTACGCCCGCTCCACTGTAAAGTAATGAGTGGTCTTTAGACGAAGGCTTCGGCCTGCACGAGCGCTTCCTTAGCTCTGGCGATGGGGACCAACTGGTCCCGCGTCGGCTCGGCTCAACAATACCAGGGCTCGTTGAGGTACGGGATCGCGGCGCGCGCGACCAGGACCGGCTCGGGCCGCAGCACCTCCTCCGGGATGCCCGCGGCGCGGCGTGCGGCTTGCCAGATGCGCGCAAAAGCCTTGGCGCGGGAGCGGCCGAGCTTGTCGCCGGTGCTCACCAGTTCCTGCACTTCCCCGCACAGCGCATCCACGAGCGGGTCAGGATGACGCCAGGGATAAACCAGCGCGGCCCGGTCAAACGGCTCAACCAGTTCGCGGATGTCGGCAAGTTCCAGCAAGCGCGACCCGGCGGGAATGAGCAGGCGGATGCCAAGCTGGATGGGCGCGACGTTTTCGACCAAGTCCCGCTCGCGTATCACTTCGAGGAGATCGACGTAACTCTCGAGCGTGGTCCAGGGCGTGAACGGCACGAACGTGGGATGCAGCACGAGCCCCGCCTCGCGGAACAGCTCGACCACGGCGAGGAAATCGGCGCGCGTGTGGCCCTTGTCGAGCCGGGCGAGCACGGCGTCGTCCACCGATTCGACCGCGCTGGTGACGAACAGGCAGCCGGTCTCGCGCAACGTGCGCAGATGCGCGGCGTGGCGGAGCAGGTGTTCGATCTTGATGGTGACGTCGTAGGTCAACTGCGGATGCTCGTGGTGAAGCGCCTCGACGATGGCAAGCGCGTGGCCGATGCCATTGAAAAAGTCTGGATCGCCGAAGGTGATGTGCTGGGCCCCGGCGGCTACCTGGCGGCGAATGTCCTCCAGCACCACGTCGCGCTGCACGATGCGGAACGCGCCGTTGTATACCGGCACAATCGGGCAGTGGCGGCAAAGATGTTTGCAGCCGCGGCTCGCTTCCGTGTAGCCGACGGTGCGGTGCTCGCCGCCGGGCAGGACCAGGTGCGCATATTGCTGCAGCGGCAGAAGACCAACGCGGTCGGGCACGACAAATTGCTGGCGGGCGAGCGAAATGACCGGCTCCGGTTGCAGGGACAGAGCGTCACCGTGCTCTTGGTTGCCGCTCGTGCGTAGCGAGCGCAATCGTTCGACCACATGCGCGAGGCCCTCCTCGAACTCGCCGCCGAGGATGGTTTCCACTCCCAATTCGCGCAGGTAGGACTCGTTGACCGGTGCATAGAGCCCATAGAAGCAGAGATGCGCGCGCGGGTTCAGGCGGCGCACGGGCTCAATCAGTTGGGCAGCGAGCCGCGTGGCCGTATGCATGGGCACGAAAAACGCTACCAGGTCAGCCTCGCGCACAGGCTCTTCACGGAATGGCTCACGGGAAAGGTCCAGGCAGGTCACGATGGCGCCGCACTGGCGCAACCAGGCTGCCGGCGACGCCAAGCCAAACGGCTGCCGGCCCAACTCATAGGTGGAGAGCAAGACGATGTTCATGCAGGGTGCCAGAGCGAAATTTATTATGGCACGCCGAAGCCGGCGGCACCAAGCTTCTCGCGCTTACACCCGGCAGCGCGATTGCGCTATCATGGAATGTTACGAAGCGCGCCCCGAAAGGACACCGGGCATGACAACCCCCGCGGCAGTGAATTCGCTAGGCACCCACGGCAGGCTCAGCGTGGACGGACGCAACTTTGACATCTACCGCCTCGACGTGCTCGAGCGCGACGGCGTCGGCGCCGTCTCGCGGCTGCCCTTCTCGCTCAAAGTGCTGCTGGAAAACCTGCTGCGGCAGGAAGACGGCCGCTTCGTCAAGCCCGAGGACATCGAAGCGCTCGCCAAGTGGAAGCCTGGGGCGGCGCAGAAGGAAATCGCCTTTATGCCCGCGCGGGTTTTGCTGCAGGACTTCACCGGAGTGCCCGCGGTGGTGGACCTGGCGGCGATGCGCGAGGCCATGCGGCGGATGGGCGGCGACCCGAAAAAGATTAACCCGTTGCTGCCGGCCGAGCTAGTGATTGACCACTCGGTGCAAGTGGACCAGTTCGGCTCGGCGAATGCGTTTGCCGTCAATGCCGAGCTCGAGTCGCAGCGCAACATCGAGCGGTACGCGTTTCTGCGCTGGGGCGCGAAAGCATTTGAGAACTTCAAGGTCGTGCCGCCGGACACGGGCATCTGCCACCAGGTAAATCTGGAGTACCTAGCACGCGTCGTGGTCACCACGCAGAGGGACGGCAAGACGCTGGCCTTCCCCGATTCGCTGGTGGGCACCGATTCGCACACCACCATGGTCAACGGGCTCGGCGTGTTTGGCTGGGGTGTGGGGGGAATCGAGGCCGAAGCCGCCATGCTGGGCCAGCCGCTCTCGATGCTGGTGCCCGAGGTGGTAGGCTTCAAGCTGCACGGCCGGTTGCCTGAAGGCTCGACGGCCACTGACTTGGTGCTGACCGTCACGGAGATGCTGCGCAAGAAGGGCGTGGTCGGAAAATTCGTCGAGTTCTACGGCACCGGCCTTTCGAGCCTGTCGCTGCCCGACCGCGCCACGATTGCCAACATGGCTCCCGAATACGGCGCCACGATGGGCTTCTTTCCCGTGGACAGCGAAGCCGTCGAGTATCTGCGCTTCACCGGGCGCGACCCGCAGCAGGTGCGTCTGGTCGGAGCCTATACCAAGCAGCAAGGCCTCTTCCGCACCGACACGACGCCCGACCCGGTCTTCTCCGATACGCTTGAGCTCGATCTGGCCAGCGTGGAGCCGACTATCGCAGGGCCCAAGCGCCCGCAGGACCGCGTGCCGCTGCGCCAGGCGAAGACATCGTTCGCCAAGGCCATGGAGGGCGTCGCGCAGAAGCGCGTCACGGTGCAAAACAATGGCGACCGGTTTGAGCTGGGTAATGGGTCGGTGGTGATTGCCGCCATCACCAGTTGCACCAACACGTCCAACCCGTCGCTGATGCTGGGCGCCGGCCTGCTGGCCAAGAAGGCTGTGGAGCGGGGGCTTGCGGCGAAACCGTGGGTGAAGACGAGCCTCGCGCCGGGCTCGAAAGTGGTGACCGATTACCTGCATGCCGCGGGTCTGATGCCGTACCTAGAAAAGCTGCGTTTCCATTTAGTGGGTTTCGGCTGTACGACCTGCATCGGCAACAGCGGCCCGCTGCCCGAGCCCATCGGCGCGGCGATCAAGCAGAACGACCTCGTGGCCGTGGCCGTGCTGAGCGGCAACCGCAACTTCGAGGGCCGGATTCATCCGCTGGTGCGCGCGAACTACCTGGCCTCGCCGCCGCTGGTGGTGGCCTATGCGCTCGCCGGCCGGATGGACCTCGACCTGGTGAACGAGCCGCTGGGGCAGGACAAGCAAGGCAAGCCGGTTTTCTTGCGCGACATCTGGCCCACGCCGCAGGAGATCGAAAGCACCGTGCGCGGAGCGGTCACCACGGCGATGTTCCACAAGGAATACGGCCAGATTTTCGATGGCGACGAGCGCTGGCGCTCGATCCAGGTGCCCGAGGGCGACCTCTACGCCTGGGACGACACGTCCACCTACATCAAGCACCCACCGTTCTTTGTGGACATGCCGCGGACTCCCGCGGCGCTCCAGGACATCCGTGGCGCGCGCGTCCTGGCCATGCTCGGCGACAGCGTGACCACCGACCACATCTCTCCCGCGGGCTCGATTCCCGCCGACAGCCCCGCCGGCAAATACCTGATCGCGCTGGGCGTCAAGGCGCCCGACTTCAACTCCTATGGCGCGCGGCGCGGCAATCACGAAGTGATGATGCGCGGCACGTTTGCCAACATCCGCCTGCGCAATCAACTCGCGCCGGGCACCGAGGGGGGTTGGACCGCGCATCTGCCCGGCGGCGAGAAGATGACCATCTACGATGCGGCCATGCGCTACCAGGAAGAAAAGGTGCCGCTGGTGGTGCTGGCCGGCAAGGAGTACGGCTCCGGCTCTTCGCGCGACTGGGCGGCCAAGGGAACGCGGCTGCTCGGCGTGCGCGCGGTGATTGCCGAAAGCTTCGAGCGCATTCATCGCAGCAACCTGGTGGGCATGGGCGTGCTGCCGCTCGAGTACCGCGCGGGCGAAACGCGCGAGTCGCTGGGCCTCACCGGCTTCGAGCAGTACGACATCGAAGGTGCGGCCGACCTTGCACCACGCAAGGTGCTGCGGGTCCGCGCGCGCGACGACCGGGGCA
>JACQDH010000077.1 GCA_016201215.1 Acidobacteriota bacterium
ATCAGCTATCCGCAGCGGACTCCCTATGCCAGCGCGAAGTGGGCGCTGATCGGGCTCACGCTGACCCTGGCCGAAGAGGCGGGACGCTACGGCATCCGCGTGAACTGCCTGTGTCCCGGACCGGTGGAAGGCGAACTCATCGAAGAGGTCATCGCCGCCCGCGCCCGGGCCGCGAACTTGCCGGTGGAGGTGGTGCGGCAGTGGTTTGTGGGCCTCACCATGCTGAAGCGCCTCGTGCGGGTGGAAGATGTGGCCGCGACCGCTTTGTTCCTAGCCTCCGACGCCGCCGCGAGTATCACCGGCCAGGCCCTGGAGGTCAGCGGCGGCATCGCCACCCTGCCCGGCTAGGCGCGGGAGTACAGGTTGGCCTGCCTGTCCTGACGTGGGATTGCGTGGCGAGCAAAAATGCGCGAAGAGGGAAGGGAAATGGCGGAGCAAAGTGTGGGTTCCTTCGAGCGTGGGGCGCGTCTGTTCGAGAAAATGATGGGCGCGGCCGAGGCGCGGCGCGTGCGCGCCGCCTGGCGGAAGCTGGAGCCAGACTTCGAGCGCTACGTCGTGACGTTTCTGGCCGGGGAGATCTGGTCGCGCCCGGGACTGGATCGGCGCACGCGCAGCCTGTGCACCATCGCCGCGCTCGCGGCGCTGGGCCGCACCCAAGGCCTCGCGCTCAATATCCGGATGGCGCTTCGCAACGGCGCCACCCGCTCGGAAATCGTGGAGGTGCTCTTGCACATCGCTGTTTACGCGGGCTTCCCCGCGGCCTGGGACGCGCTTGTGCTGGCCGGGGAAATCTTCGCCGCGGGCGCGCGCGGGAAACCGAAGCTCCGCGACCTGCCCGGGAAGAAACTGCGGAGTCGCCATTGAACGCGGCGCAGATCACGCTCGCCTTGCTCTCCCTGGTCCTTGCAGGATCGAGCGCGGTGGGCACGCATGCAAACTTCCCCAGCGCGGTCGAGGGAGTTCAGGGGACCCAAGCGCAGAAGCCGCCCTCCGAGTTCACCCGGCTGGCCGCGCGGCTTGCTCAGCAGCGTCTCGGCGGCGCCGAGGAGAGCGAGAAGCTGCAGGAGCAAGCGCTAGGAATTCTGGACAGCCTCGTGCTCGAAGTGCTCGACGCGGCAGGCGAGCCGAACCTCGATCGCTTGAACCAGCGGCTGGCCGCACTCGCCGTGCAGCAGCCGTCGGTGGGCGAGAACTATCGCGTCCTGCGACTGGGCGGCAACCTCGCGGCCTATGCTCTGGCGGCCAATTTCGGCCTGGGCGGGCCGTCGGCCGTGCGACTCTACGCCCCCACGGCGAGACGCTACGCGCTGGCAGCGCGGATCGACCGCTTCGCGCAGAAGGATTTCTTCGACGAGTACCTGGAGGTGGTCCCTGTTTCCGGCGCGGGCAGCGGGCCAGCAACATTATTCGTCACCGTGACCGGCCGCACCGATGAGCTGCAGACCGGCGCATTCACGCTCTGGCGCCCAACGCCCCAGGGCGTCCAAGCCGTGTGGACGTCGGAAATCCTCCAGCAATCGAGCTATGAGTCCCGGCCCGATGGGTTTTGGCTCACCTACTGCGCGGAGACCGATGAAGACCGCCCGCGTATCTGCCGGCAAATGATGCGCGACCGCTACGTCTGGGACGGCGTCGCCTGGAAACGCGTGGAACAGGTACACCTCCCCGTTCCGAAGCGTTAATCCCTGCGGAGACCGTTTTCTTGACTTGACACCGCCCGCGTGAAACCATGCACGTACGGATTCGGCTGGCCCTTCTCCGGACCAGGACGAGCACCGCGCCCATGAGTCACGAATGCCTCGTGCGCGATTTCATGACCGCGCCCGCCACGAGTATTCCCCAAGATGCCATGCTCATCGATGCCGTCTTGACCCTTCGCCGCACTGGTTTCCGCCACCTGCCCATCGTCAACGGTGACCGCCTCGTGGGTCTCATCACCGACCGCGACATCCACCGCCTGGCTCCTTCGCTGCTCGGCCGGATTTCCCCGGAGGAGTACAACTCCATCTTCGAGAACACCCCACTTGCCCGAGTGATGACCCGCAATCCCCAGACAGTCACCCCGGACACGTCGTTGCGAGAAGCCGCCAGAATTCTGCAGGAAAGGAAGCTTGGCTGCCTGCCCGTGGTCGATGCAGGGCATCTTGTGGGCATCATCACGACCGCCGACATGCTGCGTGTCCTGCTCCACATCCTGGATGGTGTCACCGCGCCAAGAATCCCTTCCGAAGGTCACTAAGCCGGGTTCCCCGGCGGGTGCTCTACTCCGCTCGCGGCCGTGTGCCAGGGGAACGCCTGGCAGCACGCGCGGCTGTTTGCACATCGAACCTGCTATGCTGGAAGCTGTTCGGGTAGATTGTCATCCCGAGCGCAGCGAGGGATCCCCCAGAAAGATGCCTCGCTGCGCTCAGCAGGACAGACCTCACGCATGGCTAGTCTGCCGTGGAAAGGTGCAGGAGCCTTGATGGCGATGAAGCGGGCGCTTGCTTCGCTGCTGCCAATCATCTTGCTGCTCGTGCTTGGCGCGGCGGCGCAGCAGGCCGCGCCCCCGGCCGCCTCCCCACCGCCGGCCACTGCGCCCAGCGCTGCGTTTCTCCAGACCGCCGATGAAGTTCTGGTCGAGATGAGCAAGCTGCTGGCCCTTCCGGTCAAATCCCCGCTCAAGAAAAGTGTGCGCACGCGCGAAGAAATCCGTGCTTATCTGGTCCGCCGCATGAAGGAGGACAAGGAGCCGGAGAAGCGCTACGCGGACCAGAAGGTGCTGGAAAAGCTCGGCCTCATTCCCAAAGGTTTCCAGCTCGAATCATTCCTGCTGGACCTGCTCACCGAGCAGATCGCCGGACTCTACGATCCCAAGGGCCAAGAGTTTTTCATCGCTGACTGGATCAGCCCGGCGGATCAGCGCGTGGTGATGGCGCACGAACTCACCCACGCCCTGCAGGATCAGCACTTCAAGGTGGACCCGTGGCTCGAGGCAGCGAAACCCAACGACGACGCCGCACTGGCGCGAGACGCCGTGCTCGAAGGCTCTGCGCTGGCGGCGATGATCGATTACCTGCTGCGCGGCCAGCCCAAGAGCGTGCGCGACTTGGGTGACATGGATCCCACGCAGCTCATGGGCGAAGTGGACAAGAGCCCTTCGCTTGCCAAGGCCCCGCCCTTCGTGCGCGACGAGCTGCTCTTCCCGTACACCGCCGGCACCAGTTTCACCCAGCGCGTCCTTCGCGCCTCGTCCGGGTGGGGCGACTTCCACAAAGTTTTTGAGAGCCCGCCGGTCTCGACGCAGCAAATCCTGCATCCGGACCTCTACCTCGAAGGTGTCGCGCCCCGGCCGGTTGCCCTGCCCGACCTCAGCGGTCTGCTGCCGGCAGGCTGGAAGAAGCTGGACGAAAACCTGCTCGGAGAATTCGGCCTGCAGGAGATCCTCAAGCATTTCCTCGGCGAGACGCGCGCCAAGCGTCTCTCGCCCGCCTGGGCGGGCGACCGCTACGCCATTCTCGAGCACCAGCAGAGCAAGCAGTTGCTCTTGCTCGTGCGCCTGCGCCTGGCGAGCGAGGCGGACGCCGCGCGCTTCTTCGGCCATTACAGCGAAGCGCTCGAACTTAAGTATGACAAACGGCGCGAGCTGTTCCGCCGGCCGAATTTTTTCTCGTTCGAGGCCGATGATGGCGGTGTGTTCTTGCGCTGCCTGGCTGACCAGTGCCTCAGCCTGGAGGGCGGCAGCCGTGAGCTCTTCGATAAGATCGCGCGGGCCATCGGCTGGCCCCCCGGCCCCGTCGAGCGCCATGACCCCTATCACGCGCCGCAGAAAGCCACGATTACCACCGTCGCCCTGCCGCCGCCCAGCGAAGCGCGAGCCACCATCTCGCTTGCTCCGCGGCCATAAGGAAAATCTTCGGACCGGCATTCGGCTCTGTTCGGAACACACTCTTGGATGGCTCTCTCACGGCTGATCGCTGACCACTGACAACGAATAGCTTTCGATGCAGCTCCAGCCGGACCTTTTCAGTCGGCTGGAAACCTGCCCGGGCAACGATTAGAATCTTCCCCCATGAGCTGGCTGGACCTGCCCCGCATACCCGAACCGGAGGTGATGGACGACTCCGACGAGGTGGAAGCCTACGCCTCCGCGGCCGCACAGGCGTATCTGGACAAGATCGACGACACCTTCGTAGAGCACGCCACGCGCCTGGTGGCGGGCCGCGAGACCGGACGTGCACTGGACATCGGTACCGGCCCAGGCCAAATCGTGCTCAAGCTCGCCCGGCGCCTGCCGGCCTGGCGGTTTGTCGGCGTGGATCGCTCACCCAACATGATCCGGCAAGCAGAGGCGGGGCTCGCGACCGCGTCAGGGCAGGGCGGTTCGGCTTCAGCCGGAGATATTCCAACCACTCATCGAGTCCAATTCCTCGTTGCCGACGGCAACCGGCTGCCGTTCCCCGACTCGAGTTTTGATCTGATGATGTGCAACTCTGTCCTCCATCACCTTGCCGAGCCACAGCGCCTTCTCATCGAGGTCGCGCGCCTCGTTAAGGCTGACGGCGCCATCCTGATCCGCGACCTGCGCCGGCCTTTGCGCTTGGCCTATCCTTTGCACGTGCGGTGGCACGGCCGCCACTACTCCGGCCTGATGTACAAGCTCTATTGCGCCTCGGTCCGCTCGGCCTACACCGTCGCAGAATTGGAAGAGATGCTCCGCGCCTCGCCGCTCGCCGGCTCCGCGGGCCCTCGCCCGAACAGAGCCGGAACTCGCGTCTTCACGCACCACCGCACGCACCTGGGTATCGAATGCCCTGCTGGTTAAGCGCATTCGTCGCGTGGGTGTCATTCCTAGTGGAGTCTTGAGAGATCCCTCGCTTCGCGGGGAGTGACAATGTTCGGCACCACATGTAGCGATGCCTTCCAGGCGGCGTTCTAAAACGTGCCGGGGAGATGCCGACGGTGCTCTCGGAAGGCCCGGCGCGAGGTCGTCTAATTCTCGCGCTGGATCACCATGATGGTCAGGTCATCGGTCTTCGGCACCCCCGAGGAGAAGGTTTTCAAGTCTTTGAGGCAGGCGGTGGTGAGTGCTTCCGGGGAGAGGGCATGGCGTTCGCCAACGAACCTGGCCAGCCGGCTCAGGCCGTACTCGGTGCCGGAGCGATCGCGGGTCTCCGAGAGGCCGTCTGTATGCAGGAAGAGGGTGTCACCGGGCTCCAGTTTGATTTTCTTCACGGGATAGTTTCCACTGCAGAACATTCCAAGTGGCAGGCCGGTGGCCTCGATCCTGGTGATGTTGCCCTTACGAACCAGCAGCGAGGGCAGATGTCCTGCGTTGCCGATCTCCACCTCTCCGGAGCGGCTCGCACGGCCGCACACCAGTGTCGCGTAATGGCCGGCCATGGTGCTTTCGCAGAAGACGCGGTTGGCCAGCGCCAGCAACTGCTCGAGCGGCAGGCCCACGCTCGTCAGGCTGCGAAACATTGCGTGCAGGTGGGACATCAACATGGAGGCGGCCACGCCCTTGCCGGAAACATCCCCCAGCAGGAACAGGAATTCTCCGTCGCCATTTTCCGGGCGGATGACGTCGCAGTAATCACCGCTCACCGGGCCGGCGGGCTCGTAGTGGTGGTGGACGTGCCAGCCGCCTTCGCGCAGATTCTGCCGGGGAAGCAGTGAGCGCTGGATCCGCGCCGCGAGCTCCAGGTCCTCCTCGAGCGCGCGTTGCTGTGCAGAGGTCAGGTGGTCGAGGCAGTAGCAGGTCAGCGGGTCGGCGATCAGGCGGTCTTTTTCAATCGTGTCGTGACACTCCTCGCACAGGCCGTAGGTGCCGTTCTCCATTCGCTCGAGCGCGGAATCCACCTCTTGTAGCAGTTGTGCCAGCGGTGTATTTCCCGGGGAACTGTTGAGGGCAGTCTGGAGCCGCTGGCGCCGCTCTTCCAACTGCGTGTGCAGAAACTGATCACCCATTGACGCCATGTTTGCTTCCTCCCAAGTAGAACATAGGGTAGGCCCGGATCGAAGGCCATCCGAATCTTGCAGGCAAACTCAACCTGCCTGGGAATCGTTTCCCGGCTGAGCCTCCGCGCCTCCTCATTCGATTCGCGAGTAGCGTCTCACGATGCAGGCAACGCCGGCTCGAAAAGCGGGCGGCGGGACTTGCGCGCCAGACGGGCGAGGCGGTGCTCGAGCCGCGCTTGCAGCTTGCGGCAACGGGCGGGCTCGATGCGCCCCGTGCGAAGAGCTTTGCGCAACTGGACCAGCGCCTGGCGGGCCAGTTCAGCAGCGCGCCGGGGCTGCCGGGCTTGGTGCTCGTAGTAAATGGCCAGTTGCTCGCAGGCCTCCACGGTGACCTCCAGGCCTTCCATCAGGTGACTGCGACCAATGGAATCACCGGTAGGGGCGCTGCTTGCAGCGCCCCCGCGAGAAAGCGAGCCGGGCAACAAGTCTTCCCAGAGCGAATTGGCGCGCTGGTAATCGCGCTTGCGTTTGGCCAGCAGCGCGAGCTCCCGCCGCGCGGCACGGTCCAACGCGGAGGGTAGGCCCGCGCCCAGCGCGCGCTCGTAGAGCACACGCGCCCGGGAATCCTCTCCTCGGAGCCGCAGAAGTCGAGAAAGCCCGTAGAGCTCGAAAGCGTCATTCTCAGGCTTGACGGCAGCATCGGGCGGAGCGAGCAGCCCAAGAATTCTCCCGGCCAGGGCGGCCAGGCCGCGCAGATCCATCTGGTTGTGGCGAAAGACCGCGGCGAGCGGCTGGGTCGGCCCGCCGCGCAAGTAGTCGAAATAGACTTGCGGGATGAGCGTAGTGTCGATGTCGTCGCGGCGATGCCAACCCAGCCGCTCGCAGTCCAGTACGTGGCGTTCGAGGTCGGTGAGGCGCACTGACCCAAGGCGGAGTCGCCAGAGGAGTCGCGCCGGGTGCAGCAGGTCGAGATGCGTGACGGGCGGCTGCGGCTTGATGGCGCGCGTCATCAGGTAGCGCGTCTCGAGCAACGGCCAGTCGAAGCTCTTGCCGTTGAAGGTGACCAGAACGCGCCGCTCGGCCAGGCGTCGTGAGACCTCGAGCAACAGGGAATGCTCCTCGCCGTAGTCGCGCATGAAGAACTGCTCGACCTGAAAGCCACCGGCATCCCACCAGGCCAAGCCCACAAGGAATGCGTACGTGCCCGTGCCGCCCGCCAGGCCCGTCGTTTCCGTATCCAGGAAGAGCCATTGCGTGGGATCGGCCAAGCGCTCGTGCGCGGCCGTTGTGGCTGCCGCCTTCTGCGAAGTCGGATCCGTCTTCGTCCCCGGAAGGTGTTGGGGGACCAGCAGGCCCAGGGCATGCGCAGTCGGCTCACACGGCTCGGGCGTCGAATGCCACCGGCGCACCACCAGGTGCTCGCCGTAGCGATTGCGCCCCACCGCGGCTCCGAGCAACTCGGTAAGGGAGTCGGATTCCGGCGCTGGTGCCACGGACGTCTCGCGCTTCCGCGCGGGCCGCAACGCTGCCAGGCGCGTGAATCGATCTTCGGTTGGTGCGCTCAAGACAAAAGCCTATGCTCAACTGACAACTGCGAACCGGTAACTCCTACTCGCCGCACAGCCGGTTCAGGATGGCCAGCGCGACCTCTTTCGAGCGCTCGCCCTTTTCGCCGGCCGGACCCACGCACGATGGGCACCCCTTCTCGCACGGGCACCCCGCGATCAACTCGTGCGTCCTGCGCACGAGCAGATCGTGCACACAGAAGAGCGGCTCGGAAAAACCGATGCCGCCCGGATAGGCGTCATACAAATACAGATTCGGCTCAAAGAGCTCCTTGTATTCCGGAGTCGCTCCGGCCGTCAGATCGTCCAGCCCGGGCGCTTCCTCCCAGTCGGTGGTGATGCCGGGCGAGGGAGGCCGCTCGCCGATGGCGGTGCCGAGGTCGCGGCGGTCGCACATCAGCAGCAGCGTGGCCACCGATTCGAGCGCATAGAGCAGGCCGAACATGCCGTTCTGCCGCTCGCTGATGGTGAAGGGCAGCGATTCGACCAGCGGCCGCTCGAGTGTGATCCAGTAGGCGGTCGTGTGCATCTCGTTTTCGGGCAGCTCGAGTTTGCCCGCGCCGACATTTTCGTTGGTGAAGAACTTGATCTTCTTGAAGCCGACGACCTGCGAACGCACCAGGACGTCGCCGTGCGTGCGCGCGGCCTGGGCGGCGGCGCGCGCCTGCTCGGCCGCCTCGAGCACGCGCACCTGGGTGTAGCGGATGGCGTCGGTGAAGTAGTCCACGTCCACGCGCTTCACGTAGGCCTTGCGCTCAGCGAAATCTAGCCGCTCGACGTGGTACTGCTGGCCCTGGTGGAGATAGATGGCCTTGGGATGCACG
>JACQDH010000078.1 GCA_016201215.1 Acidobacteriota bacterium
GATCTGGTACCTCTCGTCCTTCTCTTCGTACACCAGGTCATCGGCGGCCGTCGAACCGAGAACCTGGCGGTAGAGGCGATAGGAGCGCTTCGCGGCGTCCTCCACCGTGTAGAACAACGTGCGATTGTCCGCCGCCCAGGCCACCGACACGACCTTTTCCCTGTGCTCGGGCAGCAACTCGCCGCTGCGCAGGTCCTTGACGCGCAGCGTGAACTGGCGGAAGCCGGTGTTGTCGGTCGAGTAGGCCAGCAGGTTGCCGTCGTCGCTCAGCGCGTAGGCGCCCAGGGCCATGAACTTTTCGCCCTTGGCCAGCTCGTTGAGGTCCAGGGTGACTTGCTCGGCCGCCTCCAGGCTGCCCTTCTTCCGGCAATGGATGGGGTACTGCTTGCCCTCTTCGGTGCGCGAGTAGTAGATGTAGCCGCGCTCGCGGTAGGGTACGGAAAGATCGGTCTGCTTGATGCGCGCGAGCATCTCCTTGTAGAGCGCCGCTTGAAACTCCTCGGTCGGCTTCATCACCGCCGCCGTATAAGCATTCTCCGCTTGGAGATGGGCGATGACCTCCGGGTTGGTCTTCTCGCGCAACCAATAGTAGTCGTCCACGCGGCGGTCGCCGTGGGCTTCGTTGACTTTGGGAATTTTCTTGGCCGCCGGCGGCTGCGGCGCAGCGGTGTCGTCGGCTATGAGCGGCGTGTCGGCAATCATGGCAAGCGTCAAGAATATAGCAAGCAGACCAAAAATCTTCATATTGGCTCCCGTCGAATTGCTGCGGAAGTTCCTAAGAATAAGACGTGCGGGCGGTGGTCGTGTCACCCTGGGCTATACTACACGCCGGCGCTGGCCTTGTCATTTCGCGCGGCGCGGAAGACTCGTCCCGCCGGCGTCCCGCCAGCGCTTTTCGATAAGCGCAAACAGAGGAAATCCGCGGCCGGGACGGCAGCGTTACAATTAACCGATGACCGCCAGCCGAGAAGAGGTCGAGGTCAAGTTGCGCGTGTCCAACGCGGACGCCTTGCGGCGCCGCCTGGCGCGCCTGGGCGCCCGTCCGACCGCGCATGGCCGGCTGCATGAGATGAACACGCTGTTCGACACGCCTCAAGGGGGCTTTGCCAAGCAGGGGCAACTGCTGCGCCTGCGCGTGCAAGAGCCCGCGACCCGGACCCGCCGCGGCGGCAAGACCAGGAAAGCGGGCGTCGGAGGGCGCAAGGGCCCGCCCGGCTCGCGTTGCGTGGTGCTCACCTATAAGGGCCCGGCAGTGGCAGACACAGCGGCCGAGGC
Organism: Acidobacteriota bacterium; assembly: GCA_016201215.1. GTDB lineage: Bacteria > Acidobacteriota > Terriglobia > Acidiferrales > UBA7541 > QHYU01. The sequence goes on from JACQDH010000078.1 coordinate 1,276, forward strand.
AGCGCGCGGTCGGCGCTACAAGGTGCGCGAGGAGCACGAGGTAGGCGTGGCCGACGCGGATGCCTTACGGGGCATCCTGATGGCGCTGGGCCTGCGCGCGTGGTTCCGCTACGAGAAATACCGCACCCGCTACCAGCTTCCGCCCTCGCAGCGGTGGGCCGCGGAACTTCAGTTGGAGCTCGACGAGACCCCTTTGGGAGTCTTCCTGGAGCTCGAGGGCCCGCCCGAAGCCATTGACCAGGCCGCCCGGCTGCTCGGTTATGCCCCGGCCGACTACATCACCCGCAGCTACGGAGCCCTCTACCTCGAGCACTGCCGCCAGCGGGGCGTCCAGCCCGGGGACATGCTGTTTGCAGCCAGGAACAAGTGAAGAAAAATTTTCGTTAGCGTGCAGTCTTCGCTTGACAAAGCTGGTAACTGCCGTTAACTACTCAAACTGAGGACCACTGTTTCATATGAGCCCCCAAACGGAACAGGAGCCCTTGCCCAGACGCCCGCGTGAGGCAGCCGGCCCGGGGTGTGAGAGGGCCTGGCTGGGCGGGATGGGGACGGACGGGAGCGAGCAGAGGAAAGCCACTTCTGCGGGAGTGACGCCCGACTGAGCCAAGCGCAAGTCGGTGAGGGGTTGACCCGTGGTCGAGGGACGTCCTCGGCCGCGGGTTTTTTGTTGTCCGCTGAGGGCGGGAGGAGACCATGCTACACGCCACCGAACTGCTGGGCGCGGAAGCCTACGACGCGCAGGGAAATTTTGTCGGCCGGGTGACCGAGATGTTCATCGAGCCGGCCGACCAGCCCAATCGCGTCGCGCGGATGCTGCTGGGGCGCGGCAAGTACCTGCCGCTGGTGGCGCGGTACGACCACGTGGCCTTTGTCGCGCCGGGCACGGTGCGCCTGAACGTGGAAGAGAAACAACTGGAGTATTACCACCCCAACGAGGCCTGGCTGGCCGTGCGCAAGGACCTGCTCGACCAGCAAATCATTGACACCGAGGGGCGCAAGGTGGTGCGCGTGAACGACATAGACCTGGCCGAGCAGCGCACCAACGGGACCGTGGAGCTGCGCGTGACCCAGGTGGACGTAGGGTTGCCCGGTGCGACGCGTCGCCTGCTGCAGGGGCTGGTGTCGCCCTCGCTCATCCGCCGCCTCCAGGAGAAACTGCCTCCCCGGTTGATCCGCTGGGAGTTCGTCAATCTGATCGAGCCTGACCCGCTGCGGCGCGTCAAGCTGCGCATCACCCACCAGAAGCTCGAGCGGCTGCACCCCGCCGATCTGGCCGACATCATGGAGGAGCTCTCGCCCGCCGAGCGCGAGTCCATCATCGCCTCGCTCGACGAGCAGACCGCTGCCGAGGCCCTGGCCGAGCTCGACGCCCGCCTGACCACGCAGATCGTCGAAAAGCTCGATCCGGAAAAGGCCGCCGACATCATCGAAGAGATGGAGCCGGACCAGGCTGCCGACCTGCTCGCTGAACTACGGCCGGAGACTTCCCAGGAACTGCTGGAAGAGATGCCGCACGACGAAGCGGAGGAGGTTCGCGACCTGCTGCAATTCGGCGAGGACACCGCCGGCGGCATGATGAACCCCGAGTTCATTTACGTCGGCGAGACCGCCACGCGCGACGAGGTCGTCGAGTGGATCCGCTCCCAGGACGTCAATCTCGAGCAGCTCGACACCGTGCTGCTGATCAATGGCGAAGCCAAGCTCTCCGGCGCCGTCCGCCTGGGCCGCCTGCTGCTGGCCGCGTCCGATCAGCGCATGGTGGAGCTGAAATCCGAGGCCCTGGCTTCGGTGGGGCCGCAGGCCGACGACAACGAGATCTTTGAACTGTTCGACAAGTACAACCTGCGCACCCTGAGCGTGGTGGACGAGCAGGGGCGGCCCATCGGGACGATCACCGTGGACGACGTGGTGACCCGGTTGATGGCCAAGCGCTGAAGCGGTGACGCACGCACGATGAACTGGCTGGCCATTGCGGAAAGGATGGAGTCCCTGCGGACGCGGGGGGCGAGCCTGCGCACGCGGGGTCGTCACCTACGGCGCCGCCTGGCGCTCTTCCTGGCCGTGGTGGGGCCGGGGGTGATCACCTCGAACGTCAACAACGAGGCGGGCGGGATCTACACTTACTCGCTGGCCGGGGCGCAGTTCGGCTATCAGGTGCTCTGGGCGCTGATCCCCATGGCCATTGCCCTGTTCGTCACTGAGGAGATGTGCTCGCGGATGGGCACGGTCACCGGCAAGGGCCTCTCCGACCTGATCCGCGAGGAGTTCGGCTTCCGCGTGACGTTCTTCGTCATGCTGGCGGTGTTGGTGGTGAATTTCGGCAACGTGCTGGCGGAATTTGCCGGGGTGGCTTCGGCCATGGAGGTCTTCGGCGTCAGCAAATACGTCTCCGTGCCGCTGGCGGCCCTGGCCGTCTGGATACTGGTGATCCGCGGGAGCGCCGCGCGGGTTGAAAAGATATTTCTGGCGATCTGCTTCGTCTATTTTGGTTACATCCTTGCGGCCGTCCTGGCCAAGCCGGACTGGCTGGTGGCGGCCAAGAATGTGGTGGTGCCGACGGTGCGCATGGACACCGGGTATCTGCTGATCCTGGCGGCACTGGTCGGAGCCACCATTGCCCCCTGGCAGCATTTCTATTTGCAGGCTGCGGTGGTGCAGAAGCGCGTGGGGCCGCGCCAGTACCAGCAAATCCGCACCGATGTGCTGGTGGGCACCATCACCGCCGTGACCATCGTCTTCTTTATCGTCGTCTGCACGTCCGCCACCCTGCACGTTGCCGGTCTGCATCGCATCTCGAATGCGGGCGAAGCCGCCCTGGCGCTGCGCCCCCTGGCCGGGCGCTTTGCCGGCGGGATCTTCGCGCTGGGTCTGCTCAATGCTTCGCTGTTTGCGGCTTCCATCCTGCCGCTTTCGACCGCCTTCGTGATCTGCGAGGCACTGGGTTTTGAGTCCGGCCTGGACCACAAGTTCAATGAGGCACCCATCTTCTACTGGTTGTACACCGCGCTGATCGCCCTGGGCGCGGGGCTGATCCTGCTGCCGCGGGCGCCGCTGGTGCTGATCGCCGTGCTCTCGCAGGCGGCCAACGGCATCCTTCTGCCGCTGGTGCTGATCTTCATCTTGCTGCTGGTCAATCGACACGACCTGATGGGCCAGCAGACCAACAGCCGCACCTATAACGCGGTGGCTTGGGCCACGAGCGCGGCGATGATCGCTCTCACCGTGGTGCTGGTGTACGCGGTGCTCTCCGGCCACGGAGAGGCGCTCGGCGTCGGCGCCGTCTTGCCGTGAGCGTGGCACGGCGCCACCCGGAACGGGTTGCGCCCGGCTGCCGGCTGTGTTAGCTTTGCGGTGTAAAGATGCTGGGCACGACGTCCTGCACCGCCCGGAGAACTTCCCAGGATTGCCTACGTGATAACTCCTGAGTTGCTCAAACCCGCCGACCGCCAGGAAGCGCGCCTGCTCGAACAGCTCGACCCACGCCAGTTCCCGCAGCACATCGCCATCATCATGGACGGCAATGGCCGCTGGGCGCAGCGGCGCCACCTGCCGCGCGTGGCCGGGCATCGCGCCGGGGTCAAATCGGCGCGCGAGGTGATCGAAACCTGCGCGCGGCTGAAGATCCAGGCGCTCACCCTCTACGCCTTCTCGCTCGAGAACTGGCGGCGCCCCAAGGCCGAGATTGATTTCCTGATGCGCCTGCTGCGCGAATATCTGCGCAAGGAGCTGCCCGTCATCCACAAGAACAATATCCGCCTGGTAGTGATCGGCCGGCCCGAGCAGTTGCCCGCCGAAGTGCAGCGCGACGTCGCCCAGGCCATGGAACTGACCGCGCCGAACTCCGGCATGCGCCTGGCCGTGGCCCTCAACTACGGCGGCCGCGCCGAGCTGGTGGACGCCTTCAACGCCATCCTGGAGCGCGTGCGCCACAACGGCGGCGCCAGCTTCCGCGTGGACGAGCAGACCATCGCTGACCACCTCTACACCGCCGGCTTGCCCGACCCGGACCTGTTGATCCGCACCAGCGGCGAGATGCGCCTCAGCAATTTTCTGCTCTGGCAGATCGCTTATGCCGAAATCTACGTCACCGAGACGCTCTGGCCCGACTTTTCGCGCGCCCATCTGCTCGAGGCCCTGGTGGATTTTCAGAAGCGCGAGCGCCGCTACGGCGGCTTGACTGTCGCCAAAGCCGCCGGCCGCACCGCGGGTTCCCGCGGCTGAGCGCCGGTGTTCCTGATGCTTCCGTGAAACCCCGTCGTCATATCGGTCTCTCACCCCGAGCGCCTCGCTGTACCGCTGGCATCTTGTCGGCACTTGCTGCACTTCGCCGGCTGGAAGCCGGCGCTCCACAAGCTCGGCGACTTCGGAGGGCTCGCTTCTGCCCGCGGTGGCAGCGGCGATGACCTGGACGCGCATCCTGACCGCGGCGGTGCTGATCCCCGCCGTGGTGGCGGTGGTCTGGTGGGGCGCGACCGGCCTAGTGGCGGCGTGCGTCGGCCTGGTTACCTTGCTGGCCCTGCTGGAATTTTTTGCCCTGGGAGAAAAAGCCGGCCTGCGCGGCTATCGCCTGTGGACCTGCGCGTGCGCGCTGGCGCTGCTGTTCAGCCAGTGGGGCGCCGCGGAGCTGGAGACCTGGACGCTGAGCCGCGTTCTGACACTGACCCGGGCCGTGGGTTCCCCGATGCTGCCGATAGATTTGGTTCTGTTTGCATTTGTTCTTGGCGCGGCCACCATTGCGCTGGGTACTCGGAGGCCCTTGTCGGAGGCGCTGCCGGCGCTGGGCATCAGCGCGGCCGGGTTGCTGTTTGTCGCCCTGCCGCTGAGCTTCCTGGCGCGGCTGCACGGCGCGGGACGCGAAGGTCCCAAGCTGGTGCTGTTTGTGCTCGTACTGGTGTGGGTCGGGGATACTGCGGCCTATTTTGTGGGCCGCTCGCTGGGGCGATTCCGGATGGCGCCGCAGTTGAGTCCGAAGAAAACCTGGGAAGGCGCCGCGGCCAACCTGATTGGTTCGCTGCTCGTGGCGGCGGCTTTTGCGCGCTGGGTTGCGCTCGAGCCGCGGCACCTGTTGGCCATGGCCCTGCTCGGCAACGTCGCCGGGCAGGCCGGTGATCTGCTGGAATCGGCCTACAAACGCAGCGCCGGCGCGAAAGACTCGGGCGCGCTGCTGCCCGGCCACGGCGGCGTGCTCGACCGCATTGACGCGCTGGTTCTTGCCGCGCCGGTGGTCTGGTACTATTTTCAGTTGGTGGTCGGCCGCCGCAGCTA
>JACQDH010000079.1 GCA_016201215.1 Acidobacteriota bacterium
AGAGCGACGTGCCCTTGGTGGCTTTTGCCGGGGGCGAGCCGCTGGTTTGCAAGGACATCTGGAGAGTGCTCGAGCACTGCCGCAAGCGCCAGATCCACGTCAGCGTGGCCACCAACGGCACGATGTTGAGCCGAGAGGTTTGCCAGCGGCTGGCCGGCTGCGGCGTCAAGTACGTCGAAGTCTCCCTGGACTCCCACGTCCCCGCGGAGCACGACAACCTGCGTGGGCTGAAGGGGGCGTGGGCGCGCTCGGTCCAGGGCATCCAGAACGTCGCCCGGACCCCTGGCCTGCGCGCGGGCATGGCTACCTGCTTCACGCGGCAGAATGCGCATCAGGCCGATGCGGTCATCCAGCTTGCTAGGGACCTCGGCTGCGCCACCTTCGTGCATTTCAATTTCATCCCCGTCGGCCGGGGCCGGGAGGTCGCCGCGTGGGACCTCACCCCGGCGCAGCGGGAAACGCTTCTTGCCACGCTGAACCGGCACCTGCAGGAAGGCCAGATTTCGATCATGTCCACCGCGCCGCAATTCGGCCGTGCCTGCCTGCTCTACGGCCCCCAGGACGGCCTGATGGCCACCGGTCACGCAGGCTCGGGCAAGGGCAAGCAAGCCCGGGTGCTTTCGAAATATATCGGCGGCTGCGGCGCGGGCCGCTGCTACTGTTCGGTCCAGCCCAATGGCCAGGTGACACCGTGCGTCTTCATGCCCTCGGACGTGGTGGGCGACTTGCGTCGGCAATCCTTCGAGCAGATCTGGCGAAATCCGCTGTTCGAACTGCTCGCCGACCGGGACGACCGTGGCGACCATTGCGGTGTCTGTGACTTTCGCCACTTCTGCGGCGGATGCCGCGCCCGCGCGCTCTTCTACACCGGAGATGTTCAGGCGGGCGATCCGGGCTGTGTTCACAACGCCGACGTCTGGGCAGAAATTCTCAACGACACGGCGGCAGCCGAGGTGATGCCCGGCTCGAATTCCTATCCCGACAACCTGCTCCACGGCGCAACCTCCGGGGTCCTCCCGAACCGGGTCGCCGCTCCCGACGTGCTGGTTCGCGAGCTGCAAAACACCCTCGAAACGGTGGTTCGCCGCGTCGCGCCTTCCGATGATTGAGCCGCCTGGGGCCTCGGCCAGGTGCCGCTCTTAGCGAGCGCGGTCCGCGCGGCAAACCCATCCGCATCGGAATCCCGCGGCGACTGCGGCACCTCCTGTCCCGGTGACCGGGCACAAAGACGGGATCGTTCAGTCGAGTTTGTCCTCCGCTCGCCAGCAAGCGATTCGAAGTCAGCTCCGCGGATCGTCATCCCCGTTTAGGAAACCGGTAATGACGCCGGCGAACCCGGCGAGTTCCAAAGCGCCAATAAAGCTTAGGAAAGAGTACGGAAGTCCTATCCGGCAGGTCAGCCCCGGTTTGTACAAGGGGAGAGGAACGTGGGCGGCTTCCCGAAGCACGACGCCCAGTTTCGAATCCGTGCCGAGAGGCTCTGTCTCTCGACCTAATTTCTTGGAGGCAAAATGCGAGTCCCCTTCAAAGCTTGGATGTTCTTGGGCGTCCTGGCCCTGGTGATGGCCGCGGCCCCGAGCTCCCAGGCGCAATTGAACTCAAATACGGCCACAGTCAACCTAAACGCAGTGCTGGGTGAGAGCCTGACTGTGACGGCCAGCCCTGGCACCGTCAACTTCACCTTGGTCCCCAGCGGGCCGGTGAACGGCAGCGCGCCGGTGGCCATTCAGACGCAGTGGGCCCTGGCCGCCGGGCGCACCAGCGTGAGCCTGTATGCTTACTTCGCTTCTGCGACGGCGCTGACCGATGGTGTCGGGGACAACATCCCCACCAGCAGCGTCTTCGGCAGCGTGAACGGCGGCGCGTACGGCGCCTTCACCAACGTGGGCGTGTTTAGCGCCAACAGCATCACCGTGTTCTCGCAAGCGGTCGGGGCCGGCACCTTCAACGTGACGCGCAATGACACGGTGGGCTTGCGCATTGACACCACCGGTCTGGGTCTGCCGGCCAACACCTACACGGGCGTGCTCAACATCCGGGCCCAGGCGCCCTAGCTCCTGCTCGAATCACGCACGTCTCGAGAGACACGGCATGGCGTAGATTCTGGGCGCGGCGGCGGCAGGTTGGTGGTTTTGGGCCGCCGTCGCCTCGCTCGCCCGTGCCCGTCACAGCCCTGCGCGGTCCGGGAAAAGCTTCCGGCACCGCGCGCATTGGCGCGACGCGCAGGAAAGCGGCCTGACGTCGCGCTGGGGGATGTTTCGCCAGAACTCGTGGGGCATCACCGCCGCAGCATTTTCCGGAACAATTGAGACGCGCGTGAAGGTGCTTGACGGTTCTCCAGCGACGCGACTTACCCTGCGATCCGGCCGCCTGGGTCGCTTTGCGCTGGCGGTGCTGGGCGCGATTCTCGCGTCGGCGGCAACTCTCCCGGCCCAGGTGAGGTCCAATACCGCGACCGTCAACCTGGCTGCCATCCTGGGTTCGTCCATCAGCGTCTCGGCGTCTCCGGGACTTGTGAACTTCACCCTGCCGCCCGGCGGCGTGGCCACCGGCAGCCCTACAATCACCGTGACCACGCAATGGGTCCTAAGGCCGCTCCAGAACGTGACTCTGTACGCCTACTTCACGAGTGCGGCCGCCGCGTTGACCGATGGCGCCGGTCACAACATCCCTTCCTCCAACGTCGCCGGGAGCACAAACGGCGGCGCGTTCACTTCATTCACTGGCAACAGCCCTTTTGCCGCGGGTAGCAGCATTACCCTCTTCACGGAGACGGTAGTCGGCAACAACCGCAGCGCTGTCTTCCTCTTCGCCGCGCTGGCTGCGATGTTGCTTGCGGTTTCGCCCCTGTGGGCGCAACTCAGCTCCAACCCTTCTGCGGTCAGCTTGCAGGCCGTGTTGACAGCTTCTCTGACTTTGTCGGCTTCCCCCGGCTTGGTCACTTTCAATCTGGTTCCCGGCGGGCGGGCCAACGGCAGCGGCCCCATCAATCTTACGACCAGTTGGGTTCTGCGCCCCAACGTCGGCGACGTGACCATGTACGCCTTTTTCACCAGCCCCGCCGCGGCGCTGACCGACGGCGCGGGCAACAATATCCCTTCGGGGAACGTGCTGGGCAGTCCGGATGGCAGCGCGTTCGTGCCCTTCACCGGCACCAGCCCCTTTGCCGTAGGCAGCAGCCTGGTCATTTTTACCGAACGCATTCGGGGCAACAACAGGTCCAAAACGCGCAACGACACGCTGGACCTACGCATTGATACGAGCGGCTTGGCGCTGCCGGCGGGCACCTATACCGGTGTGCTGCGCATCCAGGCGCAGGCGCTCTAATGCCGCAACCCAAGCGGGCGTTGCGCTTCTTGGGAGCACGATCCGTGTCGCGAATCGGGAGCCTGCTGGCGTGGCTTGCGCTCGCGGCGGTGACGGCCGGGGCGCAGACCATTTCCCCTGTCATTGTGGAATACCGCGAGAAAGCTCAGGGCAAATTCCAACTCACCAACGACTCCGACTTCCCGCTGTTCGTGGTGCTGGAGCCGCAAAGCTTCAGCGTGGACAAGGACGGCAATCCGACGTTTCGGACACTGGATCCCGGCATCCACGTGAGCCTGTCCACAATGAGCTTCCGATTGGCTCCCAAGCAGATGTACACGGTGTTTTACAGGGGCAGCGCCGACCGTTTGCCCGCCTGGTTTGTCATCTACGCCACAATTACGGGAAAAACCACGCCGACTGGCATCAAGATCGCGCTCGAGCTTCCCCACACCGTCTACCTGCTCACCAAGAAGCCCCTGGCGCGCGAGGACGTCGTCTGGCTGCGCGCCGATGTGCTCCGCGACAAGAAACTGATCGAAGCCGAAGTGGAAAACCGCGGCGCGGAGATCAGCCGCGTGCTCGACGTGGAGGTCGCTTCACCGGCGGCGAAAAAGGAATACTCGGGCTTTCCGCTGTTTCCCGGGCAGCGCCGCACCATGCAGCTCGACTGGGACCAGCCGGGTGAGCCGCAGCGCATTGTTTTGAAGTTCGAGCACTTCAAAACGGAGTCCGCCATTCGCCGCGTGACGCCATCGCCGTGAAGCTCCTCTCGCCCAGCGCGAGATCGCCCCACACCGATCACCGGATCTTTTGCAGAGGAATCTTTTGCGCTGTGTTGCTGCTGGCGGGCGCCGGCCCGGCGGCGGCGCAAGTTTTCGAGTTCAACGGTGGTTCGTCAACCTTACTCAATGCCTATGGCGGGGAGGTGGGCTTTCGCGGCAAGAACTATGCCGGGCGGGTGGACTTCGGCTTTTTCGGCCGCTCGCGAGTGGGTTTTTTTCTGGCCGCGCCTTATCGCGGCTACACCTGGGGCCTGGGCGATCAACCCATCCGTTTTGTTCTCCCCACGGATCTTTTCAACCGCTCCTATTACTTCCTGGGGCGCGGCCTGAGCGCGACGCGCAAGGATCCGCGCAGCCGGCTCCTTCTCTACGGCGGGGCTACTTCCACCGGTTTCATGGTGCCGTTCCTCACCGTGGCACGACCGGAGACCCCCACCAGTCTGTTCTTCTACGAGCGCGAACTTTCCCGGAAGTGGCGGCTCTACTCCCACAACATCGTTTCCCAGCGACAGACCTCCATCCAGTCGCTCGAATGGCAAGCCCGTGACGATTTGAAGCTGGCCATGTCCGGCGGGATCGGCAGTAACCAGCACTACTGGGCCTCCAGCCTCGGTTTTGTGCGCAGGAGAATCGCACTCCAGGCCAGCTATGCCTGGGCCGGCGATGCCTTCCGCCGCGTGCTGGTGGAGACCCCGGCGCTGGCGGATGTGAACCGGGAAAACGTGCGCCTGGAGCTGTCTCCGCTGAACTCACTCCACTTCGTCCTTGGCCGGGAGAACTATCTGGCGCCTGCGCCGGCGTCTTCCGGCGCGGGGGAACTCCGCGCGGCGGTGAACACCTTCGGCGTCTGGGGCAGCGCCGCCGGGTTCCAGATGTATGGATCGGTGTTCGATTCGGACACGGCCAGCCGCAGGACCCGGGCCATGGCCCTGGGGGCGCGGCGCGCGTTCACGCGGCGTCTGGAAGCCGGGGTGGACTATCTGCACAGTGAATTGCCCAATGCCCCGGCCGTGAACTCCTTGATTTCCACCGTGCGCGAAATGCTGACACCGCGGCTGAGCCTCTCGCAGGTGGTCACGCACACCGCCGGCCAGACCTCGGTTTCCTTTGGCGGCAACTTTCTTTCCAACTGGTTCACCGCCGGCGTGGACTACCAGACCATCTATTTTCCGCTGGCCTCTGCGTCGCAATCGCAGTTCCGCCAGATCCTCATGCTGAATGTTCACTTGCAACTGCCGCGCGGCATTCAGTTCCACGGCGCGACCAATGTGACCCCGCTCGGCGAGGTGCGCTACACCGCTTACGGCACGGCTTTCGCTTACCATGGCTTGAGCGGCGAAAACGGTCGGCTGGCGCGCAGCGAAGGTTTCTATGAAAACGTGGCGCGCGGCCGCGTGGTGGACCAGACTGGCCAGCCGGTGGCCGGCGCCGCACTGCTGATTGACCACGAGATGGTTTTCAGCAACTCCCAGGGAGAATTCTTCCTCCGCCGGAAGAAAGCGCAGGAATACCCGCTCGAAGTGGCGCTCGACCAATTCCTCCTGCCGGGAAGGTTTGTGGTCGTCACCGCACCGGCGACCCTCAAGGCCGCGCGCGAGGAAGTCGCCCAGTTTTATGAAGTGGTCCTGCAACGCCTGCCGTCGATCGCCCAACCTCCTGCACCGGAAACCCCAAGCGCTGCACCTCCGCCTTCCCCTCCCCCTCCTGCGGCATCGCCAGAAAGTTGTCTAAGAACGGAACGAAGGTGCGGTTTGAAACAGCCCTTGATTTTCACAGGGGCAAGTAAGTACCTTCCCGCCCTTCAGTTGGGGGATTCCGGCTTTGGCCCTGCCTTTGCGATGAAGTCCCCCGACCGGAATGCGGGGAGAGGTGCGCAAAACTTTTCACTCGTTCGCGATTGCTGGCATAGCCCTCAGTGGTTGCTTTGCCGCAGCTCCGCCGCGAGCGCAAGCGCAGCTCCGCTCCCAGCCGGCCGCAGTCGTGCTGATGGCGCGGATGCCGGAGACCGCGCGAGTGCAGTGGTCCGTGCAACCAGCCCCGCAGTTCGCACAGGCGCCAGGGACGCGCGCCGAGGTCGTGGTCGTGCAGAGCGCCTGGCTGTTCGCCGCGGGTCAGTCCGTCACGGCCGAGTGCAAACTGGTGGGCACGCCGCCCGGCGAGGCCGAACTCATCGCGCTCAGCACAACGCCCGAAGTGCCCGTCGCGGCCACCACCGCGTTTCTGCCGCGCCCGGGCGCCGCGCGCATTCCTCTTCTGCAAGGGTTCGATCCCACGCGCGGGCCTCTGGAAAAAGTCCACGGCATGCTCGTGCTGGGAACCGCGGCGCCCGCGGCCGAGCCGCCCGTACTGCGCATCACCGTCACCGCCCTGTAGGCTGAAGAGACCGCGGGTACGTCGTTAGGCCGTTCCACTGCCTGCTTACTCCTTGGATGATCGCGTGCGAATGACCAGCCAGGCGTTGCCGCGCCCGCGCTCGGCGCCGTCCGAGGGCGAGTTCACAATGCGCAGTCCGGGGACAGCCAGCCCTGCAGATGGAGTCGGTTGGCCGCCAGCAGGCGGGTGGGTGAATTCTGCCGCTTGGGGCAGGGCCACGGCCATGACCGCCGAGCCTCCGCCGTCCAAGTTCAGCGCCGCCACGCAGCCGAGCGAGACCATCAGCTCGGCCAGCTCTTCGAGCGTCATCCCCGCGCTCAGTTGCGGTTGTCGGCCGTCCACCACCGCGTACAGAATCTTGCGCTCGTTGTAGCACGCGGCCGTGCGCGGGTGCCGCAGCCGCAGATGTTCCGCCGGCGCTTCCACCATGCTCGCCCGGCCGTTCTCCACGAGGATGGGGAAACCGCCGATGGCGTCGCGCATGCTCGAGCCGCTCAGCTTCACCTGGACACTCAGCTTCACCTTTTGCCCGCGGCGCAGCCGCGCGATAGATGGCGTGGCCGCTGCCGGCGATGCGGCCTCGGGTTCGACCAGCACCAGCACGTCCGGGGGAATAGCCACCTGGCTGGCCGCATCGTGAACTTCCAGCACGATGCCGCGCACCACGCGATCCACGCGCAGCGGCAGCGGCGGCTTGACCCGGCCGATCACCACGGCGCGCAGCGGCTTCTTGCTTTCGAGCGCCGCGCGGTACTCGCGCGTGTAAAGCCGTAGCCCTTCGCCTGCAATGCCTGGCGGCTTGTTGAGGGCGGCAATCGTCCACTGGCCCTTCTTCACGTGCAGCTCGAGCGACATCTCCGGTACGCCGATCGCTGGCTCGCCCGACGCCGCCAGGCCGAGCGCCGGCCAGCCGGGCTTGCCCGACGTCCACACGCGGCCGGAGGTGACGCTCAATCCGATGGGCATTCCTAGGTAGGGCTCGCCGAGGTCGAAATCGCCGTTGATCACAGCCAACACCCTAGAGCCCTTGCGCGCCGCCGACGCTCCCATCGCGCTGGGCAACGCACGCTGCATCTGTTCGCGCTCGCTGTGACCTTCGATGGCGCGGAGGACGATCGACCTTTCGCCGCGGTCAATCTCCAGCACATGGATGGACCACGGTTGCCCGTCCGCTGCGGTGCGCCGCAGGTGGCGATAAACCACGCCCGGCGCTACGACGGTTTCCTGCGTCGCATGAGCCGCTGCAGCTTGCTGTGCGGCTGCGGGAGCCTGCGCGGCGCTGGGGAGCGACACCCAGGCCGCCGAGAACAACAGAAGAGCGAGGCAACCGCGGTTCGCGCGACAGCCCCACCGCGGAGAATCCATCTTCGTCGCCACCTGCGAAACGCCTGCACAGATTAGACCACATTGACCGGACTTGGAAATCGTGCTATTCGCTCTTCGTTGTCGGGCGAGGTGGGGCATGAGCGGCCAGGCGGCGATTTTCAACCCGGAGACGTTTCGTTTCCTTCGCGAGCTGGGACGCAACAACCGCAAGGAATGGATGGACCGCAACCGCGCACGCTATCGCGCGCAGGTCGTCGAGCCCTTCCGCGCGCTGCTCGACGCGCTCGCGCCGGTGGTCCTGAAGCTCAACCCCGCGTTCGACACCAGCGGCCGCACCGGCACCAACTTCTCGCGCATCAACCGCGACATCCGCTTCGCGGCGGACAAGTCACCCTACCGCACGCAGATGTACTTGACGTTTGCCGACCAGCGTTCCAAGGGCTGGCAAGGCGCGCAGCTTTACACCGGGCTTTCCACCGATGCGGTCACTGCCGGCTTCCGCATCTACTCGGACTACAACAGCAAGGAGTCCGCTCTGGCGCAGGTGGCGCGGCCGCGTGCGCTCCAGAATCCGAGATGGATCGAACGGCAGCAGCGGCGGCTGGGCAAGAAGTACGACAGCTACTGGTATTCGGTGGAGAAAGGCGAATGGACCAAGCACGACGGCTGGCCCAGGCGTCCCGAGGATTGGAACCGGCTCAAGGGCTGGATCGTGCGCCGCAAAATGAAGCCCGCGGCGGCGACGTGCGCGAGCTTTCCCGGCGAAGTCAGCAAGATCTTCAAGGAGGTTTTCCCGCTCTACGTGTTCACCTCCTCTCCTAAAGACTTCTGCATAAATAGATTGACAGGCAGTCAAAAAGAGAGAGGGCAGCGTTGAAAGAAGGAACGGATCACCTGAGGGCGTCTTCGGAGGCGGCGCAGGGCCAGGCGGATGTTCTGTTCGAGAACCTGCAGAT
>JACQDH010000080.1 GCA_016201215.1 Acidobacteriota bacterium
GAGCGCCGTCGGTCGGGCGAGCAGGTGCTCCTACGCGCGCGGTGGGGGTGTGTCCGGCCAAACCAAAAAACTGACCGGTTTAGAAAAAAACCAAACCGATAGCCCTTGACACGGCCGACTCCGTTAGAGATGTTGCAAAACCCAGAATCGCTCCTGTGGAATCAATGACTTACGGGGGTTATGCAATAGGCTCTAGCCATCACGGTGAAACAGGGCATCAAAGGAGAGCAGGGGGTGGAGGTTCTCGAGCAGATTGTGGCTGATCGTGGTACGCCGAAATCGATTCGGGTGGACAACGGCCCGGCGTTCGTCTCGAAAGCCCTGGATCGGTGGGCCTACGAGCACGGAGTGACGCTGGACTTCAGTCGCCCGGGGAAACCGACGGACAATGCCTACGGGGAATCGTTCAACGGACGGCTGCGCGAGCAATGCCTGAATGCGAACTGGTTCCTGAGCCTGGAAGATGCTCAGGCCAAGATCGAGGCGTGGCGGCGGGTATACAACGAGAGCCGTCCTCACACCGCACGGGGGCACGTGCCGCCCGCAGAATTCGCCTCCAGGGACGGGGCTAGCCCCGTCCCAGGCGGGTCAAGAAGCCGGGAATTCCGCGCTTTGGCTGGACCAGAAACGGGGGGACCTTCAGAGATTATCCAGCCTCGCAGAACGAAACAACGCAGGGCGCGGAGGGCTTTCTACACCCTAACTGTCCGGGAGTTGCCCCGTTTCCCGTTGCCTCATGACGTAGAGGACCAACTCCACCCGGCTCGAGATTCCCAGCTTGTTATAGATCCGGAATAGATAGTTGCTCACCGTGTGCTCGCTGATGCCGAGTTTGACCCCGATCTGACGGTTCGTGAGGCCATCCACGACCGATTCCACAACTTGTGCCTCTCGTTTGGCAAGTAAACTCAGCCCATGGCCATCCATCGGCCAAATCGGAGAGGCGTTGATTAAGGCCCTGAGTAGCAACTGCATCTGGGTACTATTGGCCCATACTTGACCTTCGTGGACAGCCTGGATGCACTTGCAAAGCGATTCGAGGGGCTCCCCTCGGCCGAGGACACCTTTGGCCCCTGCGCGAAAGGCGTCCACGATCAAATCATCCTGCAGGGAATCAAAAAGGATCACTGCCGGGGTACTCGGATGGGTGGTCCGTAGCTCGCGAAGGGCCTGGAGACCTGCGAATCGTCCGTCTTCCAGATCTGCGTTTATAAGTGCAACGTCGATAGGATTGTGTTTGAAACAGCGAATGACGCTTTCTCTCGAGACCACACAAGCAACTACTTCGAATTGATTGCGGTAGACCTTGAAGGCAGTCTGCAACAGTTGGCAACCCATGGGCGTCTCGTCTGCGACGAGAAGACGAATTCGTGCAGGGACGACGTCGGATGCGGTCTCGCGAAGCGCCCTCGGGGACGGGGAGGACACGTCGAGGCCCCCTTAGACAACTGGAACTTTCCCTACCGACCTATCAAAGACTTCTTGGAATTCTCCACAGTCCTAAAGACAACCCCACGGCACCAAACTAGCGTGCAAATAGGAGAGGGAGCGCAAACTACCATTCCAAGAACCCCATGTCAAGTCGCTCGTGCCCAGCCCATAAGCAACGAGAATCCCCATCCGGCGGCTCTGGGGCTCCCATTTAACACTGTCGGCCACGTCCGCCTATCTCTGACTCCCTACAGAGGCGGTTGAGGGGGAGTTTCTGCTCTATGTGCCGAGGAAGAACCTCCCTAGCATGAGAGAGCACATCGAGGGCAAAGAGGTCCCACATTTTTTCAGCTCGCCTCTTGGGACTTTTCGCATCTTGCTTAAGACTGCAGGAATCCGTAGCTTGCCGCTTGAAACTTCAGAGCACTGTGGTCGGCCAGAGATGTTTCCACACGGGGGACCAGAGTTCGGCAATCTCTATGGAAGCGCAGCGCTAGCAATCAACGCACTGTCTGGGGACTGCTTGGAGAGGCGGCGGACAACTCGCTACGGCATCCATGCCCCCGTGAAGTTCCAGTGGAGAAACCGAGGGGGAAGCCGCCACCGGGGGGAGGGTGTCACGCGGGACATCAGCACCAACGGGATGTATGTCCTGACTGACGCGTCTCCTCCCGTAGATGCCTGGCTTCAGATTCAAGTGCAGTTTCCGCCTCTCGCGGAAGGCCGGGGCCTCCAGATGCGAACGAGTGGACATGTGATTCGCCGAGAGCTGATTGCCGGCGGTGAGACTCACCGCGGATTTGCGGCTGCTTGTAAGACTTTTGTGCTGCGGCACCAGAGAGGGGACCTGGTGAGCTAAGAGTCCAGGGCGGTAGCGACCTAAAGCTGAAACGTGGCGCTCGTTCACCCTGCAGGGTTGGCGGAGGTGAGGAAAGCATCTGGGGCACTGGAGGCTAGTGATGAAGATGTCGACCATCCGAAGCATATTCGTACCTCCGGCTATGGTCGGGCTTTTGTTGGCGAACACCGCATCGATCTTCGGTGGCCAGGCGCGCAGCGGTGGTATCGAAACAACTCCTCCTCAGCGAATTACGGGCGGAAACTCCAAACCGAGCGGTGAGCTGGAAGCAGACCGGCCCAAGCTACAGAAGCGAGCTTGGCGCTACCGCCTGCGGCCAGGCGATGTGCTCGAGCTGACTTTTCCTCTTACTCCGGAATTCGATCAGAAGGTGACCGTTCAACCGGATGGTTACATCACGTTGCGCGGAGTGGGAGAGGTGCGAGCTGAGGGCCAAACGGTCCCTGAACTCACCCGGGCTTTACAGACGGCATACGCCAAGATCCTTCACGATCCGGTCATCAGCGTAGACCTGAAAGAATTCGAGAAACCCTACTTCATCGTGGGTGGAGAGGTGTGGCGCCCCGGCAAGTTCGAGCTACGCAGCGACACCACGGCATCGGCGGCGATTGCAATCGCAGGAAGCTTTAGGGAGTCGGCAAAGCACTCCCAGGTTCTGCTCATCCGGCCTGTCTCGGGCCGATGGGCCGAAGTCAAGGTGCTCAATTTCAAGAAGATGCTTCAAACCAGGAACCTGCGGGAGGATCCTCACCTGCAGCCGGGGGATATGTTGTTCGTGCCGAAGAATGCCCTTTCGAAAGTCAAGCCTTTCATCCCCATTCCGGGTGTGGGCTTCTCTTTCTATCCCGGTGCGTTCTGAGTTCGTAGGTCAACAGGGGATCTGATGATGGACCAACGTCTGCAACGCAACAGCGATACCTCAGGTCGTACGCTGACCCTGCGAGATATCGTGGCACCGATTTTCCGTCACAGGCGACTCGTGGTTCTCTCCTTCTCCGGGATTCTGCTCGGGGCTGCCATTGGGGGCCTCTTGCTGCCGAAGCAATACAAGGCGCAGATGAAGATTCTGGTGAAGTTCGAGCGTGCAGACCCCGTAGTGACTTCGGATCGCAATCCACTGCTTTCGGTTCGCCCAGACGTTTCTGAAGAAGCATTAAACTCTGAGGTCGAACTGCTCAAGAGCCGCGACCTGCTCGAGAAAGTGGTGCTCGCTTGCGGTCTCCATCACGCGACGAAGCAATCCTTGTGGGCGCGGCTGTTTCCCAAAGTTGAGGCCACTGGGTCAGACCAGCGCCTGAGTGATGATCAGAGAGTGCCCCAAGCAGCCCGCGCGCTCGAAAAGACTCTTCAGGTGGAGCCACTGAGGAAGACGAGTCTCATCAAAGTCACCTACGAATCCTCAGATCCCCAGCTCGCCGCTCGCGTTCTGACGACCTTGGCCAACCTCTACTTAGAAAAACACGTAGCGGTCCACCGGCCCCCTGGAGCGTTCGACTTCTTTCAGCGTGAAACCGAGCGGTATCAGAATGAGTTGAGTACAGCCGAAGCACGTTTGGCCGAGTTCGACCGCGAGGGCGACGTCGTGGCCGCCCAGATGCAAAAGGAAATCACGCTCCAGAAGTTAACGGAGTTCGATGCGACACTGCACGCGACGCAGTCGGCTGTCGCCGAAACGGACAAGCGCATCCGCGAACTGGAAGCACAATTGAGCACAGTACAACCTCGACTGACGACCCAAATGCGGACCGCGGACAATCCAGTCTTGTCAAACCTTAAGTCCACCCTTTTGACCTTGGAGCTGAAGCGTACGGAACTCCTCGCCAGGTTCGCACCTGACTATCGGCCAGTTCAAGAGGTGGAGCAACAGATCGCGCAGACCCGCGCCGCCATCACTGAGGCTCAGCACGAGCCCGTTCGGGACCAAACCACTGACCGGGATCCAACTCACGAGTGGCTACGGACAGAACTCGCGAGGGCCCGGACTGAGCTTGCTGCTCTGCAGGCTCGGGCGATCGCAACCGCTCAGATCGTTCGTCGCTATTCCAACAAGGTGCGCGAGATCGATCAGAAGGGAACGGTCCAGCAGAGCCTGATGCGTTCAGTCAAGACAGCGGAAGAGAACTACCTGTTGTATCTGCGCAAACAAGAGGAGGCGCGCATCTCGGATGCGCTCGATCGTCAGCGGATTGTGAATGTGGCCATCGCCGAGGCAGCGACCGTGCCCTCACTGCCAAGCAGCCCTGGTTGGTGGGTGAGCTTACTGGCGGGCACCCTCCTGGCAAGCTTCGTCAGCGTCGGATTGGCTTACGCGTCGGATTATTTCGACGCCTCGTTCCGCACGCCTGGCGAGTTGCAGGCGTATCTGGGGCTTCCCGTACTTGCGGCGACGCCAAAGAATGGAAGGTGAGTGCCATGTTTCTCGATTTCTATCGACTGCGTGAACAACCGTTCGGGGATACGCCTGACCCAAGATTTCTGTACCTGAGTGAGACCCATCGTGAGGCGCTAGCGTCATTGTATTGCGGCATCGAGACTAGCCGGGCGTTTCTGGCGCTCATTGCTGAGCCGGGCCTGGGCAAGACTATTCTGGTCTTCGAACTTCTCGAGCGCTTGCAACATTCCGCCCGCACCGTCTTTTTATCCCAGACTCAATGCGATTCGAGCGAGTTTGTTCGCTATCTACTGGATAAGCTCGGGATCGAGACGCAGGGGCGAGACAGAGTCGATCTGGACAAGGTCTTGGACGAGGCCCTGAACCAGGAGATGCTCGCTGGCCGGCGATTTGTGCTGGTGATCGATGAAGCCCAAAGTCTCGACGAATCAGTGCTTGAGACGGTGCGCCTGCTGTCTGATTTCGAGACGCCTCGAGGGAAAAAGCTGCAGATCATCCTGGCCGGACCGCCGCAGTTAGCTGACAAGTTGGCGAACCCAGCGCTGGCGCAATTGAGACAGCGAGTTTCAATCCTGGGCCGTCTCGCACCGTTGAACCGGGAAGACACGGCGCGCTATATCGAGCACAGACTCAAAGTAGCAGGACGCGAGAATGGCGCACCTTTTACTCCCAGTGCGCTGGAGAGAATCGCTGAGGCGAGCCAGGGCATTCCGCGGAGCATCAATAACCTCTGCTTTGGCGCGCTGTTTTCAGGCTACGCTCTCGGCCGGGAGAAAATCGATGCGGCAATCATCGACGAAGTGGCAGCGGATCTCAACTTGAACACTGTCGTCCCGGCGCGACGAGCCAGGCAATCCCAGGTCTCTCTCTTACCCCCGACGACGCAGCTCTCCAATGTCTGGAATGGCTGGAGCGGATTTGGTCCCCGGGCGATCGGTGTTGCTGTGCTGGCGGCGGCACTCGTCGTGGTTGGTGGGTATGCATTTTCTTCAACGGCGTGGCGTCTCCGGGCGGCTATCGGCCAGCCCAGGTCTGTCCCGACAAGTGCTGAAGATGCCCGGGTGGCTTCGCAATCTCTGTCTTTGCCCGCCGGAGCTGATGTTCCGGGCACGGATCCGAAAACTCAGGACCCAGCACCTGGGCAAACTCGCCAGGAAAAAGCTTCTCTGAAAACGATCGAGGTTATGGTCGAGCCGAAGCAGACGCTGCGGCAAATCTGCCTGCGAAACATCGGCAGATTCGACAACCGACTGGTCGAGGAAATCCGCGGGCTGAATGCATGGATGCAAGATCCCAACCATCTCGAGGTCGGTCAGCGGATTCAGCTCCCTGAGGCTTCCCATACGCCGGAAGGAGGAAGGTTCGCAGGAGAAACTACAGACAAGCCGAAGCCAAGGCCAACGGAAAACCCATGAGCAGATACTTCCAAGTGCTGGAGCGCGCTGAGAGAGTCGAAGAGCTGGTGCCATCGGCCAGCCAGCCGACCCTCCGTCCGGACGGGAAGCTCGCTGCGCGTTCTGTGGATGGGTTGATCCGGGAGGAGGTCACCAAGCTCGTCCAGCGGGTCTTTCTGCTGCCTAAAGACGGGGGTGCGCCCCGCGTAGTGTTGTTTTGCGGAATCGAGCACGGTGAGGGCAGCAGCTGGATCTGCGCCCGCGCTGGACAAACCCTGGCCAAGCAGGGAAGTAGCACCGTCTGCCTAGTGGACGCAAACCTTCGATCGCCTTCCTTGCATAGCCATTTCGGTGTCGAGAACCGGCGGGGATTGGCCGACGCCCTGTTCCAGACAGGTTCGATCGGAGACTATGCCCAGTCCCTTGGGAGCGCGAGATTGTGGCTTGTGCCGAGTGGCACAGTGACGCCTGAAGTGTACACGCGGCTAGGTGGCGAGCTCATGCAGAACTGCTTTGGGGAGCTGCGCAGCCAGTTCAACCACGTGCTGATCGACGCGCCTCCGGCGGATCTTTACGCCGACGCGGCGGTGGTGGGAAAGCTGACTGATGGTGTCGTCTTGGTGGTGGAGGCAAATTCCACACGGCGAGAGACGGCGAGGCAAGTCAGAGAGAGCCTCAACGAGGCCAACCTCGAGCTTCTCGGTGCGGTGCTGCATCATCGGACGTTTCCGATTCCCGACGCCATCTACCGAAGGTTGTAAAGCGGACTTGTGCGGGTAGCCGACGTTTTCGGCGATGCAAATGAGCGTGTCCATCAGCAGGCGGGTCGCAGAAATGTGACTCAGGTGGCGGAGCTGTGCCCAACACTCAACTGATCCCGGATGCGGCTTTACAGCTGCCTCGGGTACAGATAGCCGGAGATGAATCGCGCTGGTACGCTCTCCGGACCTACCCGCGGCACGAGAAGAAGGTTCACGCACAGCTGCGGCAAAAGGGGGTGACCACGTTTCTTCCACTCGTTTCCGAGGTACACCGCTGGAGTGATCGGAAGAAGACCATTCAAATCCCCCTGTTTCCGGGATACGCATTCGTTCGGTTGGAGGCCACGGTTCACAATCGCCTGTACGTGTTGCGCACGGCTGGTGTGGTGGGATTCGTGGGTAACGGCGGCACAGGCCTGCCGATCCCCGACAACCAAATTGAGGACATTCAGAAAGTCTTGGCTCACAACATTCCCTGCGTACTTTACCCCTTCTTACGGGTCGGCCAGCGCGTCCGCATTCACTCGGGCTGCCTGGAAGGACTCGAAGGAATCCTCGTTACCTGCAATTCCGATCGAAGTTTGGTTGTGTCGGTGGAGGCGATCCATCAATCGCTGGCCATCCGCATCGAGGGATACGACGTCGAGATTCTTTCTCCCCCTCAGAACAGCCAGTGCGGCCGCGGACGAATCTCCAGATGCAACGCAAACGATCGCCACTGAGGACTGCGTCGGAACCATTGTCGCTCCGGCCGGAAATACACCCTCTACAGGTCCCCCATCCATGACAAGTTTTCGCCGCCAGATTCTCGTCAAGGCGCTCATGTTTTTCGACCTGTGCGTCATGGCTCTTTCGTTTGCCGTGGCGGCATTCCCGGTGTCCCGCCTGGCCGCCGCAGTTCCCTTTGCTGCTTTTCTCTCCATGCGCGTCAAGGTGCAGAACATCTTCCTCTTTCTCGGACTGCTCCTCGCGTGGCACGGCATCTATTCAATGTTCGGTTTGTACCAGTCCAAACGGCTGGGCGGTGGGAAGAGGGAAGTGAGGGACGTGCTCTGGGCCACGCTCTGGGGGACGCTGTTGATCGCGTTCGCCGGATTGCTGTTCCGGATCCGGCTGGTCACTCCGATCTTTCTCATCGCTTTTTGGATAGCCTCCAGTTTCGTCACGATCTCATCGCGGCTGGTGCTGAGGTCCTTCCTCAAGGCCCTACGCGTCCAAGGCCGAAACCTGCGCCAAATGCTCGTGGTCGGCACCAACGCGCGCGCGGTCCAGTTCGCCCGGATGATCGAGAGCAAACCGGAGCTCGGTTACCGGCTAATCGGCTTCGTGGACGAGACCTGGGCGGGAAGTCGGGATTTTCGCTGGACAGGCTACTCGGTCGTCGCTGACTTCCAGCATCTTTCGGAGTTTCTGCGCGAGCGCGTGGTTGACGAAGTCGTCCTCGCGCTGCCGATCAAATCCTTCTACTCGCAGGCGTCGCGGATCGCGGCCCTGTGCGAGGAGCAGGGAATCATCGTCCGGCTCCTGTCTCACATCTTCAGTCTCCGGCCATCCAAGGTACGAGCAGATGAACTCGATGAGAGCGCAGTTGTCACGGTATACCGCTATCCCTTGGAAAGCTGGCCGGTTGTCCTGAAGCGTGTGTTGGACGTAGCGCTGTCTTCGAGTGCGCTTGTCCTCCTTACACCTCTGTTCCTGGTCGTCGCGGTGTTGATCAAGTGGAATTCAAAGGGACCGGTCTTTTTCACGCAGGAGCGCGTAGGCCTGAACAAGAGAAGATTTCGCGTGTACAAGTTCCGGACCATGATCGCCGACGCTGAGAAAAGACAGGCGGGGCTCGAGAAGCGCAACGAGGCCGGCGGCCCCGTTTTCAAGATTAAGGACGATCCGCGCGTCACGCGAATCGGAAGGCTCCTGCGGAAAACAAGCGTTGATGAATTGCCGCAGCTGCTGAATGTTCTCAAGGGCGACATGAGCCTTGTGGGGCCGCGGCCGCTCCCGGTGCGCGACTACGAGGGTTTCAATCAGGACTGGCAACGCCGTCGCTTCAGTGTCCGGCCGGGCATCACCTGCCTCTGGCAGATTAATGGCAGAAGCTCTGTCCACTTTGACCGCTGGATGGATCTGGACATGCAATACATTGATCAGTGGTCTTTGTGGTTGGACCTTAAAATCCTGGCAAAGACGATTCCCGCGGTGCTGAAAGGCACGGGTGCGGCCTGAATGTGGCGCTCCGGCAGATCGCGCCTCTCGCTATACAGAGTACGACCTCATCCAGAAACCTTGAGGACTGAGACCTATGGCGGCCTTTAGGGGAATCGCGGAAAACCACACCGGAGGTCAAGGTCACCAGATCCTGGCGGGACTCACTTCCCGGCAGCACACCCGGGCTGACCTCTTGCGGATGCTTTTCGTTGCGCTGGGCGAGCAAGGCATTCGCTACTGTGTGCTGCATTCTTACGAAGGGCTGCCTGAGGAACTGCCAAGCGACCTTGACCTCGCAGTTCACCCGGACGACGCGGGAAAGCTTCCCCGCGTATTCGCGACCCTGCACGAACGAGGCTACCGGTCCGTTCAGTGCATCAACTACGCGGTCAGGGGCTACTGCTTCATCTTTTTCTGGCTTGAAGGCCGGGAGCCGAAAAGTGTCGCGATTGACGTCATTTTCGAGCATCGAGAGGGTGGACTGATCCTGCTGCCCGCTGCGGAATTGATCGCAAGTCGTCGGCGCCAAGGTTTGTTCTGGAAGCCCGACCCGAAAGTCGAATTTGAGTATCTCCTGTCGAAGAAGACGTTAAAGGGAAACCTGCCGAACCGCCAGGCAGAGCGACTGAAACTCCTGGTGGGAGAAATTGGCGGACCTCTAGCCCAAGCAGTAGCAGGGAAGCTTTTTGGCAAGAAGTATGAAGCGCCGGTCGTTGAGGCTTGCATCGGCGGTTACCTGGACACTCTTCTTCGGCAGCTCAGGTTGCAGCTTTGGCGGAAGACTCTCGCGCTCAACCCTCTCAACCCAGTTAAGAACCTACTGGCTGATTTGTTGCGGCGATTCCGCCGCTGGATGCGGCCAACCGGCATTTCTATTGTTGTTTTGGGCCCAGACGGGATTGGAAAAAGCACTTTGATCGAGCATCTCGCCCGCGCCGTCGGGCCTGGCTTTCGACGCTCCCGTGGCTTCCACTGGCGCCCGGGCTTGCTCTGGCGGAAACCTCAAAGCGGCCTGGTGCTCGACCCGCATGGTCGGCCACCGTATGCCACTTGGTGGTCGGTGCCACGCCTCTTTGCTCACCTGATGGACTACTGGCTTGGCTACTGGTTGATCGTTCGTCCTTTGCTCGTCCGATCGGGGCTGGTGCTCTTCGACCGCTACTATCACGACATGCTGGTGGACCCAAAACGCTACCGTTACGGAGGCCCGCACTGGCTGGCGCGGGCCCTGCGGTCCTTCATTCCCGCACCTGATCTGGTCATGATCCTGGACGCCCCGGAGAACGTCATTCGTTCTCGCAAGCGGGAGGTGGCCCCTGAAGAGGTGACGCGACAGAGGCACGAATACCTGCAATTGGCCATGGAGTGGCCCTGCGTTCGCGTCCTCGACGCCTCGCACCCAGCTCGAGAAGTCGGCGCTGAAGCAGCGCGAGTAGTTCTGGATCACTTGCAACGACGCTTCCAAAGCCGCCACGCCTTTTGGTTGGGCTCCGATCAGACGCGGGCCAGACTAGCAGTGCTCGATCGGCCTGTCGAGGTCGCCTCAAGGAAAGAGGCTTTCGAGAGAGCATTGGACCGATCCGTCAAATGCGCTCCTCCCCAGGCTCTCCTTGTCCAACAGAGCAGGCCGCCTTTGACGACTCCCGTTGTAGCTCACCTGGTCTGGGGGGCTCAATGCAAACGAGAGGCGCGCCAACTGACGCAGCAGGGCTACACGCGTACACAATGCTTTGCTCTCCTGCCGTCGCGGAAGGAGCCGCGTTGGCTGCTGCCTCTTGGCAGCGCCGAAATGACGATCAAGGGTCTTGAGATCTACGCACCCTACGCGCCGGCGGCGCGAGTGCTCGGCGGCTTGCTCAAGGGACTAATCAAGTCCGGCTGGCAAGGATGGGCGCGAGACCGCGTCCTGATCGCGAGCAAAGAGCCGTTGGCTGTGGAACGCTTCGTTTGGAAAGTCACGGGGGAAGAGCGGCCTGTATTTGCCCTTTCGCTGGGCACTCCCGGCCATTGTACCAAGCTGACCATCCAGGTCATGCGCTCTGGCGGAGAAATCCTGGGCTACCTCAAGCTTCCACTCACGGCCGCAGCAACAGAACGCGTGCGGCACGAGGCCGAAGTGCTGCGGCATCTCTGGAGCTTCGAGCCCTTGCGTTCGCATATTCCCGAGGTCCTTTACGCCGGTGAGTGGGAAGGGGATTACATCCTATTCCAATTGGGCGGTGCTTCGCGACCCGGCCCGGTTCAGTTCGGTAGCGCCCAACAGGAGTTTTTGGAAACATTGTGGAGCGTGCAACGATCCGAGAAACGGGGCCATGTTCTGACCGAGGAAGTCGCAGCTCGCTGGCAAGCGACAGAGCCGCTCTTGGACTCCCGGTGGCGAGCATGGGGGCGTATCGCCCTCGACAAGGCCAGGCAGGAGTTCGACGGCGCTCTGATTCCGTGCGCCATCAGCCACGGCGATTTCGCGCCCTGGAATACTCGCGTCAAGGGCGAGCGCCTGTTCGTTTTCGATTGGGAATCCGCCGACGAGCAGGCGCCCGCTTCTTGGGACATCTATCACTTCCACACGCAAACGGCCTGCCTGCTGCACCGGAAGAATGGCCGGGACAGGCCCGCGTTGGCGAATCCGGTTGAAAGAGCAACCTATTTGCTTTATCTGCTGCGTTCCGCCTGCCAATGCCTTGCAGAGCACTCGGAGCGCGCTCACCACGCACTCAACTACCGCCTGCGCCTACTCGCGACCCAACTTTCCAAGCCATGATCATCCACCAGCGTCTGAGCAATGAGGCCGTGGTGGGCGCGGCGACTTTGGACGAAATCTAGAGGCAAGCATGATCGACGCCGGGAAACACAACATCCTGGGGATCCTGATAAATGCACTCGATTACGAGACGGCCGTGGATCGCGTCATCCGGGCCGGACGGGAAGGCCGTGGACTGGCCGTCTCCGCCTTGGCTGTTCATGGACTCATGACAGGCGTACTCAACCCGGAACACAAGTATCGGCTCAATTGTTTCGATCTTCTCGTGCCTGATGGGCAGCCAGTTCGATGGGCTCTCAATCTGCTTTACAAGACCCGGCTCTCCGACCGCGTTTACGGACCGAACCTCATGCGCAAGGTCTGCGCGCGCGCCGCCGAGGAAGGTCTGTCTACATATTTCTATGGCAGTACGCCGGAGGTTCTCCGGGCGATGAGAACGAACCTGGAGAAGCAATTCCCCGGACTGCGAATTGCCGGCATGGAGCCGTCGAAATTTCGCCAGCTCTTGCCAGAAGAGAAGAGCCAATTGGCGACACGAATTCGAAAGTCTGGAGCGTCGATTGTTCTTGTGGGTTTGGGATGCCCGCGACAGGAGGTGTGGGCATACGAATTCCGGGAACTTCTTGGAATGCCAGCACTGGCCGTTGGTGCCGCTTTCCCCTTTACAGCCGGAACCGTGCGTCAGGCGCCCAGGAGGCTCCAGGATCTAGGATTGGAATGGGCTTTTCGCTTGTACATGGAACCGCGCCTCTGGCCTCGGTACGTGTTCTTAAGTCCCGCTTACCTTTTCCTGGTAGCCCTGCAGGCTTGCGGTCTGCTTGGCTTTGCCACTCACGGACGAAGGCCTTCAGGAGAATTGCTTTACGGTTGAAGTGACCCCAGCAGCAGTCTGGAGAAAGTGGGGCAGCAGTGAGCGCAAATCACCGACAAGCCAAGAACGCCGAATGGGTCCTGGAAGAGCCTTCAGCCGACCGTTCTCAATCTGTTTGCCCTCGCGCCGCTCAGCAGGTGAAAGAGTCTTGGAACTGCGAAACCCCGCGTGAGCCTTCCACCAACGCACTTCTCGCTGCCGATAACCAGAAGCGCGGCACAACCCCAGTTACGGTTCGCACTCTCACTCTCGATCAGTATTTTGCCGACTCAAAGCCGCCCAAACCTAACCTGATCAACATAGCTGTGGAAGGAGCTGAGTTGAACGTCCTTCGAGGCGCAAGAACGCTTCTGGAGCGGGCCGCGCCACTGGCCCCTGTTCTCATCTGTGAGTATGGACCCTTTAATATGGCAAGGTTTGGATACTCGGGAAAGGCGTTGATCAACTTCCTTCATGAACTAGGTTATCGGCTTTACGCGTTCCGGAACTGTGACTTCGTACGAATAGAACACAGCCCCGTTCTGCCAGGGACCAAGAGCACTTGCAATCTCATCGCGACAAAGGTGCCGTTGCCCCTCTCTTAACTAGAGCATGACAACGAATCTCTTCAATCTAAGGTCCACTTGGCTGCGCAAGGGAGCAAGCGCCCTGACAGATCAAGGACTCGTTGCCGCTGCTGGGTTTTCCACGACGATTCTATTGGGACGCTGGCTTCCTCCAGCGGAGTACGGTGCTTATGCTTTGGCTTTTTCAGTTTTCCTTTTCCTTGCGGGCTTTCACAACGCTCTCTTGCTTGAGCCAATGAGTGTGCTGGGGCCCGCCTCGTACAGGAACTGCCTGCCGGCCTATCTGCGGAGCGTTCTCCAGTTGCACTTTGCCCTGACTTTCCTTCTGGCCGTATCGCTCAGCCTTCTTGGAGCATGCCTGAAGTTCTGGATGCCGCACAGTTCCGTTTCCGCTGCACTTCTTGGAGTCAGCATAGGAACCCCATGGATCCTATTGTTGTGGCTGGGTAGGCGAGCAGCGTACCTAGAGCTGAAGCCTACGTCAGCCTTGCGCGGTGCAGCGACCTACGCAATCGCGCTTGTTGCACTCTTGTTTCTGTTTCAGCGACGGCAATGGCTTTCCCCCTTGACGGTTTTCCTGCTGCAAGCACCTGCGGCGTGCCTTGCCAGTGCCGTGATTTTCGCTTCTGTGGTGCCGCGGCTCAAGTCCCGCCAGACAGGCGTCGCCATTGGCACAGTCCTAAAGCAGCACTGGGATTACGGCCGCTGGGTAGTCGCGACAGCGTTCGTCTATTGGATTACGGCAGGAGCCAACTACGTTATGGTAGGCGCGCTGCTCCGGATGGAGGATGTCGGCGCTTTCAGGTCTCTGCAAAATTTTGCGTTGCCCGTGCCTCAGTTTGTCACTGCGATGAGTCTATTGCTTCTTCCTCACGCTTCCGCCAGCTTTTCCCAACGCGGCAGCATTGCCCTCCGCCAGAACACGAAGAAGTTCGTCTTCCTATTTGCCACGGGCGGCCTCCTCTACATGGTCGGTCTGCTTTTCTTTGGCGGCTGGCTCTTCAAACATC
>JACQDH010000090.1 GCA_016201215.1 Acidobacteriota bacterium
GCCCTCAATCTCCTCGCCCAGCTCAAAAAGCAAATCTCATGACCCCCAGCGCGATCCTGGAGTTAGCCACATTCGTACCGCTGGCGTCTCGCCGGCGAACCTGGTTCCCCGCCAGCCGTGCGAAAAAGCGCCAGCAGGATGCTGGCGCTACACTGCCGGGCTTGCCGACAAGAACCGTCGGGGCGCAGAAACCGCGAAAGCCCGCCGCTACCTCGCCAACCTCCTCAGGCGCGTGTCTTTCCTCTACCCCGCGCACGTCCCTTACATCCTCCACCTCCTTTGCGTCCTTTATTTCCTTTCCCTCGCCCGACCGCGGAGCGCACCGATGAGTAGCCGGCGGCGGGCGCTGCGCGTGCTGGGGCTGATGTCGGGCACCTCGGCCGACGGGATTGACGTGGCGCTGGTGCACATCTCTGGCGCGCCGCCGCGGCTGGTGGCGAAGCTCGAACACTTCGTCACCATGCCCTTCCCCGCCGCGGTGCGCGCCGCGGTGCTGCGATTAGCCAATGGCGATGCCACAACCACGGCTGAAATCAGCCAGCTCAATTTCCTGCTCGGTGAAGTGTTTGCGCGCGCCGCGCTGGAGGCGTGCCGGAAATTTCGGGTCTCGCCGCAAAAGATTGATCTGATCGGCTCGCACGGGCAGACGATTTACCACCAGGGCGCGCCGAGTCGCTTCGCCGTTTCCGTAGCGCCGGCTTCCAGCCGACGAATTTCGTTCGGCGCCGGAGGCGAGGAAAAGCGCCAGCAAGATGCTGGCGCTGCGCTACGCGTGGCCTCGACGCTGCAAATCGGTGAGCCTGCCGTGATTGCCGAGCGCACGGGCATCCCCACGGTGGCCGATTTTCGTCCCGCGGACATGGCCGCCGGAGGCCAGGGCGCGCCGCTGGTACCGTTCGTGGATTATCTGCTATATCGCGACGCGCACCGCGGCCGCGTGGCGCTCAACCTGGGCGGCATCGCCAACGTGACGGTGATTCCGCGCGCGGCGCGGCCCTCCGACGTTTTCGCCTTCGACACCGGCCCGGGCAACATGGTCATCGACGCGCTGGTGCGGCACTTCTCGCGCGGCCAGCACAGCTTCGACCGCGATGCGCGGGTGGCTCGCCGCGGCCATCTGCTGCCCGGCCTACTGAACACGCTGCTCGCCGATGGCTATTTCCGCCGGCCGCCGCCGAAGACCGCCGGTCGCGAGCAGTACGGCGAGGCGTACACCCAAAAACTGGTCGCCTGGGGCCGCAAGCATCGCGCGCGCCCTGCGGACCTGGTGCGCACGGCCACGCTGCTCACCGCGCTCTCGGTAGTGGACGCGTTTCATCGCTGGGTCCTGCCGCGCGCTGGCGTGCAGCAGCTTATCGTTTCGGGCGGCGGGGCGCACAATCCGCTGCTGATGGCGCAGCTCGCCGCGGCGCTGCCGAGAATTGAGATTCTCGCTTCGGGCGATCTCGGCGTGCCGGAAGACGCCAAGGAGGCGTTTGCGTTTGCGATTCTGGCCTATGAGAGCTTCCAGGGCCGCCCGGCCAACCTGCCCGGCGCGACCGGCGCCCGGCATCCCGCCATTCTCGGCAAAATCACCCATGCCCCTCGCCGATAAACAGCGCTGTCATTCCGAGGACGCGCAGCGCCCGAGGAATCCCTCCGGGCGCACAGTGGGAGCGAAGACCTCTGAAGAGAGATTCCTCGCCCCGACTTCGTCGGGGCTCGGAATGACAGCCGCCGGAATGGCGCTCCTCATCCTTCTGCTCGTTCTTTCCGGCTGTGCGGCAAAAAAGGCTGCGGATCCAGGCACGGTGACATTTCTCATCGAAACCATGCCCGCGAATCTCGATCCGCGCATCGGCACCGACGCGCAGTCGCAGCGGCTGCACAGCCTGCTCTTCAGCGCCCTGCTCGAGCGCGACGCGCAGATGAATCTCCGCGGAGACCTCGCCGAGCGCTGGGAGTCGCCCGGCCCGCTCACCTACGTCTTCCATCTGCGGCGTGGCGTGCGCTTCCACGACGGCCGACCGCTCACCTCGGCTGACGTGAAGTTCACCTTCGACACGATTCTTTCCGGCGCGGTGAAGACGCCCAAGCGCGGCGCCTTCCGCATGGTATCGGCGGTCGAAGCGCCCGACGCGGACACCGTGATCTTCCGCCTGCGGGAACCTTTCGCGTCGTTTCTGTGGAACCTGGCGCGGCCCTCGGTGGGAATTGTGCCCGCAGGCGCCGCGGCCGATTTCGCGCAGCAACCGGTCGGCACCGGCCCCTTCCGGTTCATCAGCGCGCGGCAGGATGAAGAGGTGGTGCTCGAGCACAACGCGGACTACTTCGGCCGCACGCCGGCCATCGCGCAGGTGCGTTTCCGCATCGTGCCCGACGCCATCGTGCGCGCGCTCGAGCTGCGCAAGGGCACCGCCGACCTGGCGCTCAACTCGCTGGCGCCCGACATGCTGCCGGTGCTGGCGCGCCAGCCGGACCTGCAAGTGACCGAGCAGCCCGGCACGATCTATTCCTACGTGGCGTTCAACCTTGATGATCCTGCGCTGGCGCACCGCACAGTGCGGCAGGCGCTGGCTTATGCTACCGACCGGCAGGCGCTGGTGACTTACCTGCTGCGCGGGCAGGCGCGACTGGCCGACGGCCTGCTGCCGCCCAACCACTGGGCCTACGAACCCAATGTGCCGCACTACACCTACGATCCCGCGCGCGCCGAGCAGTTGCTCGACGCCGCTGGCTACCCGCGCGCGGCTGGGGGCGGGATGCGTCTGAAGCTGACCTTGAAAAGTTCCACCGAAGAGCTCACCCGGCTGCTCGGCGCGGTGCTGCAGGAGCAGTGGCGGCGCGTGGGCGTGGACCTGGAGCTGCGCCCCCTCGAGCTCGCCACGCTGCTCGACGACGCCCGCCGTGGCAATTTCCAGATGTACACGCTGCGCTGGGTGGGCGCCAACAACGACCCGGACATATTTGAGTTTGTCTTCCACTCGCGGAAGATTCCGCCGGCCGACGGCGCCAACCGCGGGCACTATCGCAACGCGCGGCTCGACGCGTTGCTCGACCTGGCGCGCGTCGAAGCCGACCGCGAACGCCGCAAGCGGCTTTACAGCGAAGTGCAGCGCATCGTCGCCGAGGACCTGCCCTACCTGAACCTGTGGTATTCCGACAATATCTGCGTACATCGCCGGCGCATCGCACAGGTCGAGCTCACGCCCTCCGGCGATTACGATTTCTTGGGCCACATCGTCCTGCGCTGAGGAAAAGTGTTTAGTTATCAGTTCTCAGTCTTCAGCTTAGAGCTGGCGGATCGCGACCCGACGAGCGGCTATTTGCCCAGGGCAGCGCGGATGTCGGCTTCGGTGACGGTGCCTTCGCGGAGGATGCGCCACTGCTCGCCGCGCAGTTCCACGATGGTCGAGGGGAGCAGCGCGCCGGTATCCCCGGCATCGAGGATCAGCGGCAGGCGGTCGCCCATTTGCTGGGCGAGCTGCTCGGCGCTGGAACACGCCGGCGAGCCGGAAATGTTGGCGCTGGTGCCGGTGATGGGCGAGTCGAGGAGATCGATCAGTGCGCAGGCCACTTTGGAATTAGGCCAGCGCAGGGCCACGCGGCCCGTGTTGGCGGTGATCTTGAGCGGCATGCGCGTCGCTGCCTCCACCAGCAGGGTGAGCGCGCCGGGCCAGAATTTCTTGGCCAGAATCATGAAGTTCTCCGGCAGGTCGCGCGCCATGAGCACGGACCGCTCGATGGAGTTGACCAGGATGGGCAGGGCGCGGGTTTCCGGCCGACCCTTGACCCGGTAGATCCGCTCGACCGCGGCCAAGTTGAACGGGTCGGCCGCCAGGCCATAGAAGGTGTCGGTGGGAATGCCCACGACGCGGCCGCGGGTGATGAACTCGGCCGCATAACGTAGAGTGCTCAGTTCCGGGGCTTCCGCTGAAACTTTCAGCAGCTCAACCGGCAAGGTTTTTGCGCCTCTGCGTTCCGGTCGTTGGGCAGAACGCTTCCCTGCGTCCCGGAAGGGTCTGCGGGACGTTCGCTCTCCCGGAACCTCTCTCCGGGAAGGGCACCGTGATGGCGGCAACCTACCACAGCCGCCAGCCCCGCGCAAGGCGCGTCCCTTTACCCGCGCAGGCGCGTTTGTTAGTCTGCGGTGGATGACCCCGGCTGGCAAACCGGCGCGCGCCAACGCGCCGTTCGAGAACGCGGAGACCATCACGAGCCGCGACAACCGCTGGCTGAAGAGTTTCCGTGCCGCACTGCGCGCCGGCGAGCCCCTAGAGAAAGGACTGGTCGGCGTGGAGGGCGCGCGCCTGGTCGAAGAGGCGCTGCGCTCAGGAGCCCGCGTCGAGGCCGTGCTGGTCAGCGCCGCAGGGGAACGCTACCTGGCCCGGCTGGCGCCGTGGTTGGATCCCCAAGTGCGCGTGCTGCGCACCTCCGACCGGCTGTTCGCCGGCGTCGCCGACACGCAGACGCCGCAGGGCGTGGCGGCACTGGTGCACCCCCGCGCGGCGGCCTTCGACGACCTCGTCCGCGGCCTGCCCCTGGTCGTCGTGCTAGTCGGCGTGCAGGACCCCGGCAACGTGGGCACCATCCTGCGCGCAGCCGAGGCCTTTGCCGCCAGCGGTGCGGCCACCTGCGCGTACGGGACTACCGGGACGGCCAACCCGCTCGGCCCCAAGGCGCTGCGCGCCTCGGCGGGCTCCGCGCTGCGCCTGCCGGTGGTTCACGGCGTCGCGGTCACGATTCTCCTGGCCCAGCTCCGCATGGCTGGCGTGAAGCTCTATGCCGCATGCCCCGAGCGCGCCGGCGCAGTCGCGGCAGGGCCGCCGGCCGTCTTTCCCTGGGAAGCTGACCTGCGCGGTCCGGCGGCGCTGCTGGTGGGCAATGAAGGCGCCGGCTTGCCGGCGGAGGTCGAGCGCTCGGCCGATGCGCGAGTGCGGATTCCGCTAGCCGCCGCGGTCGAATCGCTCAACGCTGCCGTGGCGGCTTCCGTGCTGCTGTACGAGGCCGCGCGGCAGCGAGGCGAAGGCATGTAACGCCGGCTTTTAGCCGGCGAAGTCGAAACTGAAACCGCCGGGGAGACGCCGGAGTTACGCGTCGAAGGCGACGAGGCAATGAGCCTGTTTCGCAACATTCCGGAGCGAGAAGAAGCGCGCGGGCTGCGGCCGCTAGCCGACCGCATGCGCCCGCTGACGCTCGGCGAACTGCTCGGCCAGGAAAAACTTCTCGGCCCCGGCAAACCCCTGCGCACGCAGATCGAGCGCGACGCAATCGGCTCGATGATTCTCTGGGGCCCGCCCGGCTGCGGCAAGACCACGCTGGCGCGCATCATCGCGCGGCTGACCCGTTCGGACTTCGTGCCCTTCAGCGCCGTGCTTGCCGGCATCAAGGAGATCAAGCAGGTGATGGCCGCGGCCGAACGCAGCCGCCACGCCGGTCGCCGCACCATCGTCTTTGTGGACGAGGTGCACCGCTTCAACAAGGCGCAGCAGGACGCCTTCCTGCCGCACGTCGAGGCGGGCAACATCATCCTGATCGGCGCGACGACGGAGAATCCATCCTTCGAGGTGATCGCGCCGCTGCTCTCGCGCACCAAGGTCTATGTGCTGGAGGCGCTGACCGAGGAGCACATCCTGCTCCTGGTGCGCCGCGCGCTGGCGGACCCGGAGCGCGGCCTGGGGAAGGAGAAAGTCGAGATTTCCGACGACGTGCTCCGCCGCGTCGCGGTGTACTCGAACGGCGACGCCCGCGCCGCCTACAACACGCTCGAGGCCGCCGTGCGGGGCGCGAAGCCCGGGCCGGACGGCCGCCGCGTGATCACCGGCGAGCTGCTCGAAGACGTGCTTCAGCGGAAGCTGCTGCTCTACGACAAATCGGGCGAGGAGCATTACAATCTGATCTCTGCGCTGCACAAGTCGGTGCGCAATTCCGACCCCGATGCCGCGCTCTACTGGCTGGTGCGCATGCTCGAATCGGGCGAAGACCCGCTCTACATCGCGCGGCGGCTGGTGCGCATGGCCAGCGAGGACATCGGCATGGCCGAGCCCGGTGCGCTGGCCGTAGCCGTGGCGGCGATGCAGGCCGCCGATTTCGTCGGCCCGCCGGAAGGCCATCTGGCGCTGGCGCAGGCGGCCGTGTATCTCGCGCTGGCACCCAAATCCAACGCGCTCTACGTGGGCTATGGCGAAGCGCAGAGCGATCTGCGCAGTACCGAGGTCGAGCCAGTGCCGCTGCACCTGCGCAACCCGGTGACCGCGCTGATGCGCGAGATCGGCTACGGCAAGGGCTACCAGTACGCGCACGACTCCCAGGACAAGGTCACCGACATGCCCTGCCTGCCAGAAAACCTCGCCCGGCGCAGCTACTACCGTCCCACCGATGAAGGATTTGAAAAGCGCCTGAAGGCACGCCTGGAAGAGATCCGCAATCTCAAGATCAAAGGCAAGGTTGCGCCATGACGAGATTGGCTCGCCCTCTAAACACCCTGCCGCTCTGCGCCCGGCTGCGCTGCGCTCGGCTTGCGCTCGCTGCGGTGCTCTGCTTGCCTGCTGCGCCCGCAGCGCAGGAGACGCCCACGCTCACCATCGACGAGGAATGCATGGCCCTGGCCTACGCGCCCGACGGCCGCATCGCCTACGCCGTGCGGCACATCCTCACCACCAAGCACCTCGACCTCCAGCGCGACGACATCTGGCTGGTCGCCACAGACGGCAAGCGCCGACGCCTCATCCACGGTGAAAAGCTGATTCAGGGACCGAAAGTCGGCGGCGCGGTGCCGTTCAGCTACGCCATCCACTCGCTGCGCTGGTCGCCCGACGGCACTAAGCTCACCGCCGAGATGTTCACCAGCCAGATGATCAACGAGCGTGGCGACACCAAAGAGGGCGTCATGACGCTGCTCTTTGATGAGAACGGCAAGGAGATCCGCATCGCCGGCGCCGACAGCGTGATTCCCGAAGGCACCAACGCGGCGTGGCTGGCCGACGGCGCGACCCTCGTGTACCTGCAGGAGGCCGTCAAACCCAACCTGCTGTTTTCGGCGAACGCGGTGCGGCCGGCGGCCGGGCGCGGCGGCAGGCTGTTTGGCGAACACGTTTTCCTGGCCGTGGCGTGGAATGCCAAGTTGAATATCGGCGTGGCCATTGAGCGCGACCGCAGCCTTTCCGGCCCGCCGCGGCTGGTGGCGCTCGATCCGCTCAAAGACAACACACGCGAGTTGGCCACGCTGGATGGCTACGTGGGCGGGCTTTCGCTCTCGCCGTCCGGCGCGCGCGTGGCTTACTACCGCGATCATGGCACGCTCGAAGTCCGCGAGATGGCTGTGCCGGAGCGCGTGGCGCGCGTCCGCGCCGCCTTCGGCACCTACCAGTGGGCACCCGACGAGCGGCGCGTGCTGCTCAAGCGCGGGATCGAACGCCGCTCCGGCGACTTGGTCTGGATTTCCCTGCCCCAGCCGGTTGCGCCAGACCCCAAGGCCGGCGCGCCGGCCGTCGCTGAGGTTGAGCCGCAGCCCGTGCTGCACGGCTTGAGCTTCCGCGATTTCGAGCTTTCGCCCGACGGGCGCTCGCTCGCCGTCACCCAGCCCGGCAAGCGCAACCTGCTGGTCTATTCGCTGCGCTAGCGCAACTCGAGTGCAGCGTAGCGTCCCGACTTGTCGCGACGAATTGCCTCCACGCCCGTAGCACGGAAAACCGCCGGCAGGATCCTTCGCCTACGCTCGGGACAAGCTATTGGTGGCGGGCTGAAGCCCGCCGCTACACGAACCGCCGGCGGTGTTCCTTGAGGATGCACAGGTCCATGACCACGAACACGCCGGCTGGGCGGGCGCGCTCGGCCGCTTGGGGATGAATCACGCCCTCCTGCATCCACACGGCTCTGGCTCCGATGCGGATAGCGCTCTCGACCACTTCGGGCACTTGGTCGGAGCGGCGGAAAATGTCCACGATGTCCACCTGTTCGGGGACGTCTTCGAGCCGCGCGTAGGCGCGCTCGCCGAGCACTTCCCTCTCGTTCGGGTTCACGGGGATGATGCGATAGCCGGCCGCCTGCAGGTACTCCGAGACGCCGTAGCTGGGGCGGTGGCGTTTCGAGGAGAGACCCACGACGGCGATGGTGTGAGAACTTTTGAGGAGTTCGGTGATGGGGTCAGCGCCGGGGGCTGCCGCGCTCATCGTTTGGTCACGCCGGCGGAGCGCACCTGGGCGAGTGCGCCGAGGAACTTTTGGTTTTCTTCCCTTGTTCCCACGGTCACGCGGATGGCATCGGGGAAACCCATCCAGCGCATGGGGCGAACGATCACGCCGAGCTTGAGCAGGTCGTCGGCCGCAGGCCCGGCATCGGCACCCAGCTCGACCAGCAAAAAGTTGCCCACCGAAGGAACGTAGCGCACACCCAGCGCGGCCAGGCCTTGACCTAGTTGCTTGAGCCCGGCGCGATTCGATTCCATCGAGCGGCGCACGTGTTCGGCATCGTCCAGGGCGGCCAGCGCCGCCGCCTGCGCCACGCCCGAGGTGTTGAACGGCAGGCGCATCTTGTTGATCTCGGCCAGCAACGCGGCGGAACCGATGGCATAGCCCATGCGCAGCCCGGCCAGGCCATAGATTTTGGAAAACGTGCGCAGGACGACCAGGTTACGCCCCTCGAGCACCAGCGGAATCGAGCGGGAGTAGTCGGCCCGCTCGACGTAGTCGAAATAGGCTTCGTCAAGCACCACCAGCACGTCGTCGGGCACGCGATCGAGGAACGCGGTGAACGCACTGGCCGTGAACATCGTGCCGGTGGGATTGTTGGGATTGGCCAGGATGATCAGGCGCGTGCGCGGCGTGATCGCGCCGGCCAGGGCATCCAGATCAAACGTGTAGTCCTGGAGCGGCACTTCGACCAGTTCGGCTCCGGTCGCGCGCATCGAGATGTAGAAGAGCGGAAACGAGCCCTGCGAAGTCAGCCCCTCGCTGTCGGGCCGCAACATGGCCCGC
This sequence comes from Acidobacteriota bacterium, assembly GCA_016201215.1. Lineage (GTDB taxonomy): Bacteria > Acidobacteriota > Terriglobia > Acidiferrales > UBA7541 > QHYU01. The sequence continues at coordinate 8,955 of JACQDH010000090.1, forward strand.
GCGCAGAGATCGATCAGCTCGCTCGAGCCGAAGCCAAGCAGAATGTTTTCCATGGCCACGCCCAGCCGCGCAGCGAGCTTCTCCCGCAGGTAGTAACCGCCGCCGTCCGGGTAGCGGTGCGTATCGGCCAGCGCCTTCTGCGCCGCGGCGACGGCCAGCGGCGAGGGGCCCAGCGGGTTTTCGTTCGAGGCCAGCTTGACGGCGCGGATCTTCAGTTCGCGCTCGACTTCCTCGATGGGCTTGCCCGGCACGTAGGGATTGATCTCGCGGATAAATCCGGGAATCAGTTCGTGGATGGGTTTGGCCATGCGCCTCGCGTCCTCTATGCGCCCGCGCCGCTGGCACTGCGAGCCCTGCGGTCGGTGAACTTCTGGTGGTGCATCCCCGTATGTGGTCCCCGTTCAGGCTGGCCCGCACGGCGAATCGCGCGCTCGAGCGCGGCGACTTCTGCCGGTTCGAGGTGACGATAGTGGCCTTCGGGCAGCGCGCCCAGATCCAAGTTGGCCAGACGCACGCGCTTCAACTTCTCCACCGGATGGCCCAGCGCCACCAGCTTCCGGCGGAGCACATCACGCCGCGCTTCGGTGAGCGTGACTTCGTACCAAGGGTTCGCCGCATGGCGGCCCGCGGCGTGCGGCGCGCGCAGGGGATGTATCTTGGCGTGCGCCTCCTGGGCCAGGCGCCGGAGCTGGTCGTCGCCGACACGCCCCTTCACCTTGATCCAGTAGGTTTGCGGCAATCGAGCGGCGGCCTTCAGGATGCGATTGGCCAGCTCGCCGTCGCTGGTGAGCAGGACGAGGCCCGAAGCGGCGTAGTCCAGGCGCCCCACGGGAAACACGCGGCCCGGCACGCCGGCCAGGAAATTGCGCAGCGACTTACGGCCTTCGGGATCGGCCATGGTTGAAACCACCTGCGACGGCTTGTGCAGCAGAAGATAGCTCTTCGACGCCGGGAAGCGCACCGGCCTCCCGGCCGCTTCGATGCGGTCGCGCTCCGGGTCGGCCTTGCTGCCCAGTTCGGTGACCACCTCGCCGTTCACGCGCACCTGCCCGCTCAGGATAAGCTGCTCGGCGTGACGCCGGGAAGCAATCCCCGCGCGCGCGATAATCTTCTGTAGTCGTTCAAGCATTGAGGTCCGGCCCTGTTTGTCCGGGAGAAGAACCGCGCCTGGGTTTCGCAACGCTAGGAGACGCCTTCCGGCGATGCCGGCTCCGCGCCGGCCGCCGCAGCCTTCACCTGGGGCGGAGCTTCGGCCTCGGCGGCGGGCTCGGGCGGCGTAGCGGAACCCGACTCCGCGGCAGCAGCGATGCTGCGTTCGTTTTCCGTTTCCGTGGGCGCGATGCCTTCGTCGGACCCCAGCGCGGCACGCGCGAGTTGCTCAAACTCCTTCAGGCTGGGCAGCTCGTCAAGGTCCGACAGCCCGAAGCGCATCAGGAACTCTTTCGAGGTGCGATAGAGGATCGGCCGGCCGATCACCGGCTTGCGCCCCGCAGTAGTGATCAGCCGCTTCTCCAGCAGTGTCTTGACGACGCCGGCGCAGTTGACGCCGCGAATCTCCTGAATTTCGGGCAGCGTCACCGGCTGCTTGTAGGAAATCACCGCGAGGGTTTCCAGTGCGGGCATGGTCAGCCGCAGCGGCGGGCGCAGGCTCTTGATGAACTGGCGCACGGCTTCGTGGTGCTGCGGCTTGGTATAGAACTTGTAGCCGCCGGCCACGGCGCGAACTTCCACGCCGCGCTCCTCGCTGGCGTAGCTCGCCACCAGCTCGTCGAGCGCCGCGCGCACGGCGGCCTTGTCCAGGCCGACGGCGTCGGCGAGTTGCTCGACCGTCGCCGGCTCGTCGGCGGCGTAGATGATCGCTTCGAGCGCACCTTTGAGTTCCTCGTGGGTCATGGTCAATTGTACTGCTCGTCGATTTGGGCCATGGCGTCTCCGCCCGAGAAGACCACGTCAAACATCTTGTGCTTGCGCAGCAGGATCTCGCCAAACAGTTTCTCCTGCACCATCAGCACGGCTTGCAGCCGGACCAGCTCGAGCACGGCCAGGAAGGCAACGATCATGGCGTGGCGCGAGGGGCATTCCTCGAAGAAGGCCACCAGTTGCACGCCCGCGTCGGCGGCCACCAGGCGCTTGCGCAACTGCTCCATCATCTGCGCCACGGTGAACTGCTCGTGCTGCAGCTCGATCTTGACCACTTCCCTGCGCCTCTCGAGCACCTGCTGGAACACCTTGACCAGGTCCAACGGCGAGACGACCATCTCGCCTTCGCTCTCCTCGCCCGCGTACAGCGTGCGGTCGGGCTTCGACCACACGTGCTCCTCGAGCTGCTGCTTCTGGTAGAGCATCTGCGCGGCGTTCTTGAACTTCTCGTGCTCGAGCAACCGATGCACCAGCTCGCTGCGCGGGTCGAGCGGCTCTTCGGGCCCCGCGAGCGGGTCGGGCGGCAGGAGCATCTTCGACTTGATGTAGATCAGCGTGGCAGCCATGTAAATGAAGTCGGCTGAGATGTCGATGTCTAGTCGCTCGAGCTTGTGCAGGTAGTCGAGATACTGGCCCGTGATCCTGGCGATGGGACTGTTGTGGATGTCGATTTCCTGCTTGCGAATCAGATCGAGCAGCAGGTCGAGCGGGCCCTCGTAGATCTCGAGTTGAATCTTGTATGGCGTCGCCATGCTAGCTTCCCGTCGCCACTTGCGCCTTAGGTGCGGTGCCAGCCGCAGGCTTCGCCCGGGCGCGGCCGAACACGGCTTCGCGCACGCGCCGCATCGTCTTACCCGCGGCCCTGCGCGCCTTCTTCGAGCCTGCGGCGAGGATCTCGCTGACGCGCTCGGGGTGGGCTTCGTACTCCAGGCGGCGCGCCCGAATCGGCTCAATCCAGCGGATGAGGTTGTCGGCCATCGCCGCTTTGCACTCGATACAGCCAATCCCGGCCGTGCGGCAGCCCTGGTCGGACCACGCTATCGTCTCCGAAGGCGAGAACAGCTTATGCCAACTGAACACCGGACAAACGTCTGGATTGCCCGGGTCCTGGCGGCGCTTGCGCGCCGGGTCGGTCATCATCACTTTGGTCTTCGCGCGGATGGATTCGTCGCTCTCGCCCAGCTCGATGAAGTTTCCGTAGCTCTTAGACATCTTGCGGCCGTCGGTCCCGGGAATTCGCGGCGTCTCCGTAAGCAAATGTTCCGGTTCGCGCAAAACCTTATTGGGGATGAAGAACCTTCTTTCATTTCTGTTGCCGAGACCCGCCAGAAAATTTTCAAAGCCATACTCTGAAATGCTTTGTCTTAGTCGCTGCTCCAGACTGAATTCGGGATTAAACTGCGATCCAAAAACCACGAGTCTCGATAGGATGGAAGACAATACTTCGGAATTGGCGGGGTCAAACAACTCGCAGTTGATCTGGTAGCCGTAGCACGAACGAAAGCGCCGAACGATTTCGCGGGTGAGTTCAACGTGCGATACTTGGTCTTCCCCAACGGGTACGAGGTCAGCGTCATATATTACGATGTCGGCCGCCTGGAGTACCGGGTAACCAAGGAAGCCATACGTGCGCAAGTTTTTGCCTCTTATGTTGTCGAGCTGCTCCTTGTAGGTGGGCACGCGCTCGAGCCAACTGAGCGGCGTGACCATGGACAGCAGCAGGTGCAGTTCGGCATGGTCGGGCACGGCCGACTGCACAAACATGGTGCACTTCTCGGGGTCCAAGCCTGAGGCCAACCAGTCGGTGGCAATCTCGATCGTGTTCTTCGCAATGGCCGAGGCATCGGCGTAATCGGTGGTCAGCGCGTGCCAGTCGGCCACAAAATAAAAGCAGTCGTACTCCTCCTGCATGCGGATCCAGTTGGAGAGCGCGCCGAAATAATGGCCAATATGGAGCCGCCCAGTGGGGCGCATGCCGCTCAGAACTCGCTTGCGGCGCGCTTTACCCCGAGCATTCTCTGCGAGGGGCACCCTAGCGGCCTCCTTTGGCGGTGGTCGTTCCGGGGGCCGCTGCTTGGCGCGGAACGGATACGCTGACCTGGCCGGCGGGGGCCAGGAGGTCGCGGGCGATAATCAGGCGCTGGATTTCGCTGGTGCCTTCGTAAATGGAGATGACGCGGGCGTCGCGGTATATGCGCTCGATGTTGCTCTCGCGCGAATAGCCAATGGCGCCGTGCACCTGCAGGGCTTTGTACGCCACGCGGTTGACCATCTCGCCGGCGTAGAGCTTGGCGCGGGAAGCGTAGGGCCCCAGGCGGCGGGCGCCCTGGTCGCGCAGGCAGGCGGCGTGATAGGTCAGGCCGCGCGCCGCTTCAATTTCGGTTTGCATGTCGGCCAGCATCCACTGGATGGCCTGAAACTCACTGATGGTTTGGCCAAAGGCGCGCCGCTGCTTGGCGTAGCGCACCGCTTCCTCGAGCGCGCCCTGCGCAATCCCCACCGCCTGCGCCGCAATGCCCACGCGCCCGGAGTCAAGCGCCTCGAGCGCGATCTTCAGGCCCTGCCCTTCCTCGCCCAGCCGGTTTCCCACCGGCACTTCGCAGTCGTTGAAAACGATTTCCGCGGATCGTGACGTCCGCAGCCCCATTTTATCCTCGTAGCGGCTCAGGTGGAAACCCGGAAAGGCGGGTTCCACTAGAAAAGCGGTAACTCCTCGGGCACCAGGCTCCGTGCCGGTCCGGGCATAGACCAGATACAGACCCGCGACGCCGCCGTTGGTGACCCAACTTTTCGTGCCGTTCAGGCGATAGATGTCGCCGTGGCGGGTGGCGCGGGTGGCGATGGCCGCCGAATCCGAGCCCGCCTGCGGCTCGGTGAGGCAGAAGGCGCCCAGCATCTCGCCGCGGGCCATGCGGGGAAGATATTTCTTCTTCTGCGCCTCGGTGCCGTGCTTCCACAGCGGCAGACAGGCCACCGAATTGGTGACGCTGAGCGCCACAGCGATGGAGGCATCGACGCGCGCGACTTCCTCGAGCATCAAGACGTAGCTGACCGTGTCCGCGCCCCCGCCGCCCCATTCTTCCGGCACCAGCATCCCGCAGCAGCCCAGCTCACCGAGCTTGCGCAGCTCCGCGGCGGCGAATTTCTCCTCGCGCTCGTACTGCCGGATGACGGGGCGCACTTCGGCCTCCATGAATTGGCGCACCGTGTCGCGGATCAGGCGCTGGTCGTCGGTAAAGGAAAAATCCATCGCGAAAGGCGTAAAGGCGATGCTAGCACAGCGACGAGAGAATGCCAAAACGAGCAGAAGGAAGTAAAGGAGGTAGAGGAAGTAGAGGAGGTTGAGGAGGTTGAGGAGGTTGAGGAGGTTGAGGAGGCAGAGGAACGCACAGGCAGCGGAGGAAAAGAGGAAGGCAATCAAAGGCCATCAGGAAGCACATGAGAAAAGGACGCGCGGAGCGGCCGCCGCGTGCAGGCTCGCCTTCTCTAGCTTCCTGTACTGCCCTTACCTCCTTGGCTTCCTCTACCTCCTTTGCTTCCCTGCTACATCTTAAGCAGCTCGCGGAGGCGCTTGGTCTGCGCGCGGCTGACGGGCACCTCGGACTGCTTGCGATCATTCATTTTGAGCAGGTAGCTGGACTTGAACCACGGCACCACTTCCTTGATGTGGTTGATGTTTACCAGGTAGGAGCGGTGCGCGCGCCAGAAGACGTCGGCGTCCAGCGAGGACTGCAGCTCCTCGATCGTGCGGTAGTTCGAGGACCCCTCGAACTCCTTCGTGACCACGGTGATCAGCCCGTCTTCAATCGAGGCGAGAACGACGTCTTCGGCGTCCACCAGCAGCAGCCGCTGTTGCGCCTTGACCAGTAGCTTGACCGGCTGCGCAGACTTCACCGCGCCGATCTGGCTGACCAGCGTCTCCAGGCGCTCGGCGGGCGAGGCCTTGGCCTCGAGCATCTTTTTCGCGCGCGCAATGGCCTTGGCGATGCGGCCCTTGTCGAAGGGTTTCAGGACGTAGTCCACCGCGTTGACCTCGAAGGCCTGCACGGCGTAGTTGTCGTAGGCGGTGGCGAAGACGATGTGCGGCACTTTCACCTTGCGGTCCATCAGCTTCTTGAGCACGCCGAAACCGTTCAGGCCGGGCATCTGCACGTCGAGGAAGACCAGGTCGGGGGTGTGCTCTTTGATGAGGGCGAGCGCCTCGACGCCGTTCTTGCCCTGCCCCACCAGGTCGATCTCGGGAAAACCCTTGAGCAGGTAGGCGAGCTCGTCGCGCGCGGGCTTTTCGTCATCCACAATGAGTGTGCTGATGTTCATGGCCGCCGGCCGCTACACATGCAAGAATCTCGCGCCTTCAGTATAGGCAACCCTCTGCCCGGATTCAACAAATGGGGCCTGCCGCCCTCTGCGCCTGCGCCGCTTTTCCGCGCTAACTCCCTTCGACCGTCCGCGGTCAGCTTTGAGTGAGTAGGCTCTTTCAAAAATCTGCGCTTCTTGACGGGTGGTTTGTAGACTATAATAGACCGTCTGCGGGTTGTTGCGGAGCTCGCGATAAAACCAGATAACGTACTTTGGAAAATGCAATCTTATGTTGCTTGCGCGAAACCCGTTGCTCAAGCTCTGTATCGGTATGTTTCTCGGGGTACTCATGCTCGGCCTGATTTATACGGCCGGCTACGTGAGGGGAACACGATCACAACACCCTGCCCAATCCGAAACACCGCCAAAGAAAGCCCCAGCTACCCCGCCCAAGTTTGATAAGGGACCGGCGACTCCTGACCCTACACCAACTCAGAAGACCAGCCTTGATCCGCCGCCAATCCCGCGAGGAGCCATCGTTTTGCAGGTCGGCGCATTCAGGAAACAAGACAATGCTGCCAACTTGGCAAGTGCGCTTGAATTAAAACACCTCCCCGTCTTCATTACCCTAGCATCGAACAACCTCTATTGCGTCCAGGTAGGACCCTACGCTGATTTGCAATCGGCAAAAGCGGAAAAAGCATTGCTCCACTACGCGGGGTACAACACCATTATCAAGCGGTATTAAAACAAAATCTCTTGATCTCTTTGTCTCCACAAGCTTCCCGACTTATGATGGGCGCGGAGGCGCGCATGGACGCTAAGACATTTGCCCGCGAGATCGAAACGCATGTCCGGCCGGCCAGCTTTCCGGTGGCGGCAAAGCTGCTCGGCCCGAACGACCCGGTGCCGGAAAAGGCCAAGCGGCCCTTCCGCGACATGAAGATTCAGATTGCCATCTGCCAGGCCGTCGCCATGGCGCGGCGGTGTGGTTGGACGGTGGCGGTGGGCGCGGAGGACGTCAACTGCGTGCTGACCAAGACCGCTTTCGGACTGGCGCCGCTGACCGAGCACTACACCTCGGGGCAGCTGGCCTGCGGGATGTACAACGAGACTGCCGAGGCCGGCGCGCGCACCGAAGCAGCCACCCATCGCCTGCCCGAAGGCAAGTACAAGCACCTGCTGGTGGCTCCGGCGGCGCGCGCCGAGTTCCTCCCCGACGACGTGGTCATTTACGTCAACGCGGCGCAGGTGATGCGCCTGCTGACCGGCGCGCTCTGGAAGCGCGGCGGCGCGATCACCAGTTCGTTCACAGGGCGCGTGGATTGCTCGGACGAAATCATCCGCACGGTGCTGACCGATGACTACCAGGTCATCCTGCCCTGCTACGGCGACCGCGTCTTCGGCCACACCGAGGACTGCGAGATGGCCTTTTCGCTGCCGGGCACGAAGATGGATGAACTCGTCGAAGGGCTGGCGGGAACGCACAAGGGAGGCATCCGCTACCCGATTCCCTCCTTCCTGCGCTTCACGCCGCAGTATCCGGAGCACTACTACGAGCTCGAGCGCATCTGGGCGGCCGGCGAGCCAAAGGCGAAATCATCTTGGGGCTGAAGATCGAGGACCGCTAC
>JACQDH010000081.1 GCA_016201215.1 Acidobacteriota bacterium
ATCGCCGTGGACTCCACCGGCAACGCCTACGTCACCGGAAACGCCTCTTCGGTTGACTTTCCCACAACCGCAAGCGCCTTCCAGCCCGCCACCGGCGGGGGCTTTGGCGAGGTCTTCTTTTCGAAAATCGACCCCACCAAGTCCGGCGCCGCATCGCTGGTTTACTCGACCTACCTCGGGGGCGGCGGCGACGATGAAGGCTTCGCCATCGCGGTGGACCCCACCGGCCTCGCCTACGTGACCGGACGTACCGATTCGGCCAACTTCCCCACCAGTGCGGGTGTTTTTCAGACCGCTTTTCAGGGCGGCGCGCATGACGCCTTCGTGGCAAAGTTCGATGCCACCAAGTCGGGGGCTGCGTCGCGGGTTTACTCCACCTACCTCGGCGGGAGCGGCGGCGACGACGAGGGCTTCGGCATCGCCGCGGACTCCACCGGCAACGCCTATGTTACCGGAATCACCTCTTCGACCACGTTCCCGACGACCGCCGGGGCTTTTCAGACCGTGCTTAAGGGCACCAGCGACGCCTTTGTGACTAAATTGAATGCTGCCGGCACAGCTCCTCCGGCTTACTCCTCGTACCTGGGCGGTGGCGGTGGCGACGAAGGCTTTGGCATCGCGGTGGATTCCAGTGGCAGCGCCTACGTCACCGGTCAGACCGCTTCAGCCGACTTCCCCACCACTGCGGCGGCCATCCAGGCCGCCTTTGGGGGAGCAAATGATGCCTTCGTGACGAAATTCAATGCCGCCGGAAACGGCGTCATTTACTCCACCTATCTGGGCGGCACCGGCGACGACCAAGGCCGCGGCATCGCGGTGGACTCCAGCGGCACCGCCTATGTGACGGGGAACGCTGCGACTGGCTTCCCCACCACGGCAGGGGCTTCGCAAACGACCTTCGGCGGCGGCTTGGATGATGCTTTCGTTTCCAAGGTTGTTTCCAATGCCGATTTTTCGCTTGCCGCCAATCCAACCACAGCGTCCGTGCCGGCCGGTCAGCCGGCGACCTACAACCTCACGCTCACCCCGAAGGAAGGATTCAACCAGGCGGTCTCGCTGAGCTGCACAGGAGCACCGTCGCTGACGACCTGTACGGTTTCCCCCTCACCGGTGACCCTGAACGGTTCGAGCAACTCGACCGCGACCGTAACCGTCACGACTACAGCGCCCGGCTCCACGCCTCGAGGCCAGTGGGGAAGCCTTGGAGCGCCGCCACGCGGCGGCAGCGCACGGGCAAGCTTCCTGTGGCTTCTGCTGGTCGCCGTCTGCGCAATGCTGGCAAGCCTCGCGGTAGCCAAGAGGCGGCGCGCCTGGCTGCTCTCGGGCGCAGCCACGCTGGTTTTCCTGATGTGTCTCGGCTGCGCCGCGACCTCGACACCCGGAACCCCGCCGGGTAACTACACCCTGACGGTGACGGGAACCTCGGGTGCCTTGTCCCACACCATCAACCTAACGTTGACGGTGCAATAGCCAGAATTCCACGATTTGGGGGGACGCTCCTCGCTGGAGCGTCCCCTGCCTGACGGCTCGCTAGACCAGACCGCACCGGGCCGGTCCCCTTTCACGCGTCCTCCCGCCCACATCACAATCCCGCTAAGCTGGGGAGTACACGCTCTACAGGCGAGATCTGAAGAAGGAGAGAAACTCCTTGTCGGGGCCAACGCGGGCGGCGAAGAATTCCGTGCCTGGCTGGCATTGCGATGAGTCTTCAGTGCCTGGCGTCGCCGCGAGTTGGATAGCAAAAGGCAGAGCGAGTCCCGCCGGTCTTCGCGGTGGGACTCGCCTCACAAGATGTCATATCGTTTCGGTCTGTTGGAGAGCGCCCGGGGGTAGTCCAGCCTTGCACCCGGGTTACTTCTTCGTCCTTGCCTTCACCTTGGTCTGGATTCCAAGTCCCATCTGCTCGAGCGTTTCCAAGCCCTGCTTGGCCTGCGCGCCATAGGGCCCACTGGGATCAAGCTCCACAGCCTTCTGGTAAGCCTCAATCGTGCCTGGCTGGAGGATGAGGATTAACTTGTCGCCTTCCTGCTTGGAGGCCATCAGGTTCACCAGCGCCGCGCCTAGCAGGTACCAGCCCTGTGCGTTCTTCGGATCTAGTTCGGTGGCTTTCTTCAGAGGCTCCACCGCCTCTTTCATCTTGCTCGCGTTGTAGAGCACAATGCCGAAATTGCGCCAGGCATTAGCAGCGTTGGCCGGATCGAGTGCGGCGCTCTTTTCATACGCCGCGCCGGCCTCCTGGATCTTTCCGAGCTTCGCCAAGTTGTTCCCCAGGTTATTGTAGTAGCCGGGGACATCCGGTTTCAGCGTGATCGCCTTCTGGTACGCCGCCACAGCTTCCTCGGCGCGTCCGGCTGCCTCATAGGATTCACCGAGTTTAGCGAGAATGATGTGGTGGTTGGGATCATTGTCCGCGGTAGTTTTCTCCGCCGCCTGGAATTCATTGACGGCGGCCCCGTAAAGATCATTCAACTTGGCTTGCAAGGGGGCGCGCTGGTCGGCCGGCGTGCGCTGCATATCCGCCCGCGTCAGCCGGGCCTGGTCAAGCGCGGCCACACCGGCGTCGAAGTGGCTCTTCAGGCTTTCAAACTTGACCTTTTCTTCTTCCTGTTTCTTGAGCGCCTCAGCGGCCGCGGCGCCCTGCTTGGCGAAGAGTTCTTTGAAGTTCGCGTCGGCGCGGGCGTCGGTGCCCGTCTCCAACCGCACTTTGGTCTCCCAGACAATCCGGTCCTTCACTTGAAAGCCTACCGCATAGATCCCGGCCAGCAGTTGGCCCTGCGAGTAGTGGCCGTTCTTGTCGGTCCTCTGCGTCCACTTTCTGCCCTGCTCGCTGGTGATGATGACGACGACCTCAGGAAATGGCTTGCCCTCCTGGTCTTTCACGTCGCCCACCAGCGTGAGGTTCCCGATGCCCTGAGCCGCCGCCCCGGTTCCAAGCCACGCGCAAAGGGGTCCCAGCGCCAGGGCGAGCACCACGACCATCCAGATTCTGTAGGATCGCTTCATAATGGCTACTGCCTCCTGTGTCCCCCGGGCCTGCCGAGGGCACGCCAAATCATGGCGCCTCGGACGCGGCTTCTACAAGAATCATATCACCCAACCGGGGCCCGGTAAGAGATCGGATCGGTCTGGCCGGCCTCGGCGAACGCCCGCAGTCGCAGCCGGCAACTGTCGCAGGCCCCGCAGGCAGCGTCCTCGAATTGGTAGCACGACCAGGTTAGATGCAGCGGAGCGCCCAGCTCGATGCCCCGGCGCACGATCTCGCTCTTGCGCAGCCCAATGACCGGGGTCACGATTTCGATTTGCGTCTCCGGCTTGGTTCCAGCGCGCACCAGCTCCGCAAACACGCGGTAGTACTCCGGGCGGCAGTCGGGATAGCCTGAGCTGTCCTCAGCCACCGCACCGATGTACACCGCCCGCGCGCCGATCACCTCTGCCCAGCTCACCGCCACGGAGAGGAAATGCGCATTGCGGAAGGGCACGTAGGTCGCCGGGATGGGTGCGCCGCTGCCGGCAACCGCTTCGAACTCGCGCTCGGGCACGGGTATGCGCGGGTCGGTTAGTGCCGAGCCACCGATCTGCGCAAAGTGCTCCAGGCGAACCACGAGGCGGTCCTCAACCCCGTAGAAATCGGCGATCTCCTCAAACGCGCGCCGCTCCCGCCCCTCGGTGCGCTGGCCATAGCTGGCATGGAGCAGCGCGAGCCGGTGCGTCTGCTGGGCGATGGCCGCGGTGACGCACGAATCCATCCCGCCACTCAGCAACACCACCCCCTTGGTTTGGGTCGCCATGCTCACACGCCCCGCATCGCCGGGTCCCAGATGAACTTGTGCAACTGCATTCCCAGGCGCACGGGCAAACCGTCTGCCAGGATCCACTCGGCCAGTTCTCTCGCGTTCATCCCCGGCCAGGCGCCCTCCGGGTCGGCCGTCACCGGCGAGAAGATCACCTGGTGGACGCGCTCGGGCAGGCGATGCCGGACCGTGAACTCGCGCGCGAATTCATAATCGCGGCGGCTGGAGATGACAAACTTGATCTCGTCCTTGCCGTCGAGCACGCCGAGGTTGGCCAGGTCAAAGGTGTCTGCCTCGCCCGAGTCCGGGCATTTCACGTCCACAATCTTGACGACTTCACGGGGAAGCTTATCCACGGGACGTTCACCGCTCGTTTCGATCAGAACGGTGTAGCCGGCGACGAGCAGCTTTTCGGCCAGGGCGTACACGTCGGCCTGCAGCAGCGGCTCGCCGCCCGTGAGTTCAACGCGGCGGATCGCAAGCTGCATCGCTCCGGCCATCGAAAGCTCGCGGACGCGATCAAAAACTTCCTCCACGCTCATCTTGGTGCCGCCATGAAAAGCATAAGCAGTGTCGCACCAGACGCAGCGCAGGTTGCACCCGGTCAGCCGCACGAAAATACACGGCAGCCCCGCATAGGTGCTCTCACCCTGGATGGATTTGAAGATCTCGGTGATGACCATGTCCTAGCCGCCCGAGGGCCGCGCTTTGCGGCGCTGGTAGAGCCGCACGATCACTACGGCCGCCAGGAATCCGCCGCCGGCGACGAGAAACCGGGCCAAGCTCAGCCGCAAGCCGAGATAGGCGGTGACGGCGAGGTAGCCGGCAGCGACCAGAATCGCCGGCACCAGAATAACCAGGAATGCCCGGTTCATGGCTGTTCTCGAATTCGCGGGCCTTCGCTCCGCACACGAACGCCGGAGCCCCCGGACTTATTCCGGCCAATAGGTGGCCGCGGTCGTGTCAGTTTCCCAGACGGTGATGCTGGCAATGCGAGCACCGTTGGGTTGGGCGCGCATCTGCTTGGACGCCTCGTCGTAGAAATACTTGGCGATGTTCTCCGCCGAGGGATTAATGACGTCAAAGGGCGCCTGGTCGTTCAGGAATTTGTGGTCCACGGCGTGCATCACGTCGTGGATAACCTGCTTCAGGTGCACGAAATCGTACAGCAGCCCCACCGAATCGAGTTGGGCACCCTCGAGGGTGACGCGCACCTTGTAATTGTGCCCGTGCGGGTTCTCGCACTTGCCCTTGTAGCCGCGTAGGGCATGCCCGGCAGAAAAGCTTTCCTCCACGCTGACTTGAAACATGCGGCCCTCGTGAACGACGCCGGCGCCCCGGCCCTCAGCCCCAGCAATCCTTACGGATTCTGCATGAATCGCGCGATCGCGGCGATGTCCTGGGTGGTGGCGTACTCCGGCAGCGACTCCAGGAAAATCTTACCATATTGCATGCGCCGGATGCGGTTATCGAGGATGGCCAGCACGCCGCGGTCGGTTTTCGAGCGGATCAGGCGGCCAAACCCCTGCTTGAGCGCCAGCACGGCCTCGGGCACCTGATACTCGGCAAAGGCGTTGCGCCCCTCTTCCTGCAACGCGCGGACGCGCGCCGCCACCACCGGATCGGTGGGCACAGCAAACGGCAGCCGGTCGATGATCACGCAGGAAAGCTGCTCGCCGGGGACATCCACGCCCTGCCAGAAGCTCGCGGTGGCAAACAGCACCGCACCCGGCGTCGTGCGGAAGCGCTCGAGCAGCACCGAGCGCGGCGCCGTGCCCTGCAGGAGCAAGGGGAAATCCACCCGCTCGCGGACGCGCCCAAGGACCTCTTTCATCTGGCTGTAACTGGTGAACAGGCAAAACGCCCGGCCGCGGGTGATCTCGAGCAGCCGCACGATCTCGTCGGCGGCCGCGGGCGCAAAACCCCCATCGCGCACGTCCGGCAGCGTGGCCGGGATGTAGAGTAGCGCCTGGCGGCGGAAGTCGAACTCCTGTGGCAGCACCCGCTCGCGCGCAACCGCGATCCCCAACCTCTGCTTGAGGAAATCAAACCGCCCGCCCACGGCCAGGGTGGCCGAGGTCAGCACCACGGTATCGAACTGCTCAAAAAGCCGCTCGCGCAGGAGGCCGCTGACGTCGATCGGCGTGGCCGCCAGGAAAACACCCTTGTTGCGGCGCTCGAACCAATAGACGAAGTTCCGCTCGTTCGACTCGAAGAGAAAGGCCAGCTCCCCGCGCAGCTCGAAGCCGCGCCGAGCGATGGCCACCAGCTCCTCCGGCTTGCTGGGCAGCGCGGCGATTTCGGTTTCCAGGTTCTTTACCGCCGCGGCCAGATCGTCGTAGGCCTCGCGGTTCTGTTCCAGGAAACTCGCGCGCTGCCCATGCTCGAACGCAAAACGCCCTTCGCGCGGCGGGAAAGCCTCGAAGAAGGTACGGCTGCGCTCGCGCAGCCGCGCAATGCGCTTCAGCAGCGGCGGCGAGGCCCGCCGCGTCAGCCGCAGGGCTTGCTCGGTGTCCCGGGCCAGCTCCTCGAAGCGATAGTTGGAGATCTGCCGGCCGAAATAATCGCTGGCCACGTCTTCGATCTCGTGCGCCTCATCGAAGACCACCGCTGAATATTCCGGGAGGATGCTGCCGAAATCGTCCTGGCGCAGCGCCAGGTCGGCAAAGAACAGGTGATGGTTGACGATGATGATGTCCGCCGCCGCGGCGCGCTGGTGCATCCAGGTGACGAAGCAGCGGCTGAACTCGGGACATTTCTGCCCGGTGCAGGTTTCGCGCCGCGCGTCCAGGCGCTGCCACAGCTCGGAATCGTCGGGCAGGAAGTCCAGTTCGGCGCGGTCGCCGGTTTCGGTCAGCTTCCCCCAGTCGCGGATCTGCGCGAACCAGTCCACCTCGTCCATGCCCTTCAGCAGCGCCGCCCGCTGCGGATGGCCGGGATCAGGTAAGCCAGCGTCTTGCCCGTCCCGGTGCCCGCCTCCACAATGGCGTGATGTTTGCCGGCGAACGCCTCTTCGAGGATTTCCGCCATCTCCAGTTGCGACCGGCGGTACTCGTACCCGGGATGGCATTTTTCCAGCATCCCGCCCGGGCCGAAGACCTCGGCCATCGTCGGCACGGCCGGGGGTGCGGCCGAGGCCGGCACCTCGTCGTTGGCAACTGAGGCCTTGCTCTCAACCTGGCGGGTGACTCGCTTTGCGTCCGCAGATGAATTGGGTCGTCTGGCCACGGGATTGCCGCCTGGACCGGATCGAAGAGTGTCCAGCGCATACTCTTCGCCATCGGCTCGGCGCAAGCGGCTAAGATAGCACACGCGCGGAAGCGCCGCGCACCCCGCACGCGCAATCCGCTCCACAGCAAGCGCGGGCGACGCGACGACAGAGGGATTGCGCGGCTTGTTCAGCTTTCATTTGTTATATTTGGAGCCGCCATGGGCGAATCCAGCGCAAGAAAAATCTTCCTGATTGACGCGATGGGCTACATCTTCCGCGCCTTCTACGCGCCGATGGACCGCCTGCGCACCGAGGCTGGGCTGCCGACCAAGGTGCCCTACCTCTTTGCCACGATGCTGCGCCGACTGATGAAGGACTGGCAGCCCGACTACCTGGCGGTGGTCTTTGACCTGGCCGCGCCCACCTTTCGCGACAAGCTCTTTGCTGCCTACAAGGCCCAGCGCCCGCCCATGCCCGAGGACCTCTCCGTGCAATTGCCCTACGTCCGCCGCCTCTGCGAGGCCATGAGCCTGCCCATCCTCGAGTACGAAGGCTATGAGGCCGACGACGTCATCGGGGCGCTGGCGCGCCAAGCTGCGAGCCAGAACATGGAAGTCTTCATCGTCACCAGCGACAAAGACATGCTGCAACTGGTCGGCGGCCCGGTGCGCGTGCTGATCCCCACCAAGCAGGACCTGGTCGTGGACGAGGCCAAAGTCGAGGAGTTGCTGGGCGTGCCGCCGTCCAAGGTGGCTGACGTGATGGCGCTGATGGGCGACTCGATTGACAACATCCCCGGCGCGAAGGGCATCGGCGAAAAGGG
This sequence comes from Acidobacteriota bacterium, assembly GCA_016201215.1. Classification (GTDB taxonomy): domain Bacteria; phylum Acidobacteriota; class Terriglobia; order Acidiferrales; family UBA7541; genus QHYU01. The sequence continues at coordinate 7,826 of JACQDH010000081.1, forward strand.
AGCCCGCGAGCTGATCCAGCGCTTCGGCTCAGTCGAAGCCGCGCTCGAGCGCGCCGCCGAGGTCGAAAGCAAGCGCTACCGCGAGGCGCTGGCCAGCCAGCGCGAGCAGGTGCTGATGTCCAAGCAACTCGCCACCATCGCCACCGACGTGCCGGTGTCGCTGTCGCTCGACGCCCTGCGCCGCCGCGAGCCTGACGTCGAAGCCCTCCGCAGCCTCTACGTTCAGCTCGGCTTCACATCTCTGCTGCGCGACCTCGCCCCAGCAGCCGCCACCCAAGCCGGCGCACCGAAAAAAGACTTTGCGGAACTCGAATCGCCCGCGGCGCTGAGAGAATTCCTCGCCGCGATTCCTCGCGGGCAGGAAACGGCCGTCTGGCTCAATCTGGCGCCCGGCGAAAGAGAAGAGGACGGGTACGGCAGCCGGGTGACCTCCCTGGAGCTTTCGCCGCAGGCCGGTGTGGCGCGCACGGTGTGGCTCGATGAAAAAGGAGAAATGCGCGCCGCGCTCGCTCCCTGGTTCGCCGATCCCGCGCGCCTGAAGATCGTGCACGACCCGAAGCTCTTGCAGTTGCTGGCGGGTCCGGTGGCCGGCATTTCCCACGCGACGATGCTTTATTCCTACCTGCTGCGGCCGACCACGGCCCGGCACGACCTGGCCGAAGTGGTGCTGCGTCATTTGAGCGTGACGCTCGCCGGGCTCCCGGGGGAGCGCGCCGATGCCCTGCAGCGGCTCGTGCCCATCCTGCGCCCGCAAGTGGAATCGCAAGACCTCACACACGTTTACGAAACGATTGATCTGCCGTTGGCGCCGGTGCTCGCCGCCATGGAGCGTGACGGCGTGCGCGTGGACCCACAGGCGCTCGAGGCCATGTCCGCAGCCATGGAAGGCGAAGTCCGCGCGTTCGAGCGACGCATCTGGGAGCTGGCCGGGACCGAGTTCAACGTCAATTCGCCGCAGCAACTTGCCGAAATCCTCTTCGACAAGTTCAACCTGCAGCCCCCGCCGCGCCGCGGCCAGAAAAAAGCGCGCTCGACCGCCGCCGACGTGCTCGAACAGCTCGCGCTCACCCACGAACTGCCGCGCAAGGTGATGGAATACCGCGAGGTGGCCAAGCTGAAATCCACCTACGTTGACGCGCTGCCCAAGCTGATCGATGCGGGCACAGGCCGCCTGCACACCAGCTTCAGCCAGACGGGCACGGCCACCGGCCGTCTGAGCTCTTCCAACCCCAACCTGCAGAACATCCCCGTACGCACTGAACTCGGCCGGCAGATCCGCGCAGCGTTCGTCGCCGAGCCCGGCTCGGCCCTGCTCTCGGCCGACTACTCGCAGATCGAACTGCGCATCTTGGCGCACTTCTCGGAAGATCCGGTGCTGGTCGAAGCTTTCCGCACGGGCGAGGACATCCACGCGCGCACGGCACAGGAAGTCTTCGGCGTGGGTCCGCTCGCGCAGGATGCCGAGCACCGCCGCGCCGCCAAGGTCATCAACTTCGGCATCATCTATGGCCTTTCCGCGTTCGGCCTGGCCCAGCAGCTCGGGATTGACCAGAAAGAGGCCGCGCAGTTCATCGCCGCCTACTTCGCGCGCTACCGCGGCGTGAAGGAGTATCTGGACCGCTCGCTCGCCGAAGTCCGCAAAAGCAGCTTGACGCGCACGCTGTTCGGTCGTATGCGGCCCATCCCGGAGATTGCCTCGCCGCAAGTCAACCTGCGCAACTTCGCCGAGCGCACCGCTCTCAATACGCCCTTGCAGGGCACGGCCGCTGACCTGATCAAGCTGGCCATGATCACGATCGACCGCCAGCTCACCGAGCAGCGTTTGCAGACGAAGATGATTCTGCAGGTG
>JACQDH010000082.1 GCA_016201215.1 Acidobacteriota bacterium
TCATAGGCGCCCGGCTGCTCCACGTCGCCGACCACGTACACGCGGATGGTACGAAGACGGGACAGGGATACGTCGGCGGTAATGTCGCGGAACTGGGTGCGCAAGATTTGCTGCACCGCCTGTTGGACTTCACCCATGGTGCGGCCATTCACCAGAATCGGGCCCACTTCCGGCAGGCTCAGACGCCCTTCGCGGTCCACAATTCGGTACAGGCGCTGCGCGACGCCGCCCCAAAGATTGATCGCCAGACCATCTCCGGGCCCGACCACATAGTCGGGGCCAGCAGGCAAATCCATGGGAAGAAGATCCGCGTCACCCGTAGCGTTGCGAAAAACGTCCATTCCGAAGCGGCCCAGCACAGGGGGACGCGCAGAAACCTGCGTGTACATGTCGTAGAGCGAAGGAATGTCCGCATAGGGGTTCGCCTTGTGCAGGACTGTCGTGCGGTCCAGGTCCTCAGCCTTCTCTGCCGACGGGCTCGCAGGGCGATTGCGGCGGTAGGGTCCAGGTTCGGCCACTGGCGGAGACAGGGCGCCCCTTTCCGCGAACTCGGCTTGCCGCGCGGGTCGATTTTCTCCTGAGCTCAGATCTCGTGTGCCCTCCTCCACCGCATTGAGAGCGGCATCGACGCGATGGCCGGCTCCTGCGTCAGGCTGTAGGCCGCTCAGGATGAGCTTTCGCGCTCGGATTTCCGACTCCTCCAGCGGATTCCCGGAGGGCACTTCGGTGGGATAGGTGGCAGCCCTTCGGCGCGGGGCCACGCGACCGCGAGACCGCAAACCCTGCTGATCGCCCACCGCGACCGAACCTTCCGTTTCGCTTCTTTCGGCTTGGCGCACCTTCTCCTGCCGCAACAGTTCCTGGGCGGCCTCGGAACCCGGCACCGGCTTGGGGACCAAGTGGCCGTACCGTTGGAGCAGGCGTGTGGCCAGGGCGCGAAACTCTAGGTCGCTCGAAAGCCGACTGAAGATCGCCTGGTCGCCCAAGTCCGATTCATCCACGATCTGTCCATGGTCAGTGGCGGTCTTCGCCACCCAGCGCTTCAACTCCAAGAGCAAGCCCGGCTCTTTTCGGAGAACCTCTTCGATTTGCGCCGCGGGCGCGGCAACCCGGCTAAGGTTTTGCGAGGCCAGGTCCGAAGGAAGGGGCGAAGTCCCCTCGCCCTGCTGCGCTTGCAGACTGAGACATCCTAAGAACAAGAAGAGCGCAAGCGCTGCAGCGGTACGAAATCGATCGCCCGGTTTGCAGGCGTTCTTTGCACTGACTCTCACTTCTGAGGTGCCCACGGTGCACTCCCTGCCAGTTGCATCCTGCTCCGCAAAGCGTTCAGGATTCCTTGTTCGGAAACCTCGATGCGGTCTGAGTGGATGTTGAAAGAAGTCCAGTAGAAGAAACTGCTGTCCCGCTCCGGGGCGAGCGCAAGAACCTTCACGCGCGGGAATCGCTCCAGGAGCAGATCACAAATACTGGGCCGCTCGTCCGATTCTTCCAGCGCGATGATCAAGAAATCCGGGTTCGTTCGCTCCACCATGGGCAGGATCTCGTGCTCCTCTTGGATCTCGCCCACGATTTCAATGTCGGGCTGGTCCGAAATCGTGGCCAGCACTAGCTCTCGCATCAGGCGGGGTTTGTTTCCGACCAACACTCGTATTTTTGTCACAGTCCACTCCGTTGGATTGCAATTATCAAGAGGACCGCAGAGAAAGGAAGGTTCGAAAACAGTTCAATCGTGGAAGGGCGAAAGCACCCGGCTCAGTACTCTTTCCGGACGGACGAGAGTACCAAGGTCCGAATGCTGAAGTACCAAAAGAGTACTAACCTCGCTGGAAGCTTGTGGGCGGCCAAGCGTGGGTTCAATTCTTTCGGCCGAATTACACGCCAGCGCGAAAAATCACCGCTGCGTGCGCAAGTCATGGCAGGCCTGGCTGGAGTCGTTGGAAGAAAGCTAGACAAAAGGAAGCTAGATAAGCAGACCCTGCATCCGGCAGAGCTCCACGACTGTGAGGCGATCGCTCACGCCGATTTTTTCGAGCATGCGATGAATATGGTTCTTCACCGTCTGCTCAGAGAGGAACAGTTGCGTGGCGATCTCCTTGTTGGTTAGCCCCTGGGCAATCAGCGGAAGGAGTTGTTGTTCGCGGCGGCTCAACCCCAATTGAAGCTTTACGCGGACGTTCGGCACCAGCGTGCTTTGTCTGGAAACATAGCGGATCAGGGACAAGCACAATCGCGGAGGGCAAACGCCCTCGTCTTGCGCCACGCTGCGCACCGCGGCGACCACTTCCATCACTGAGGCGTCTTCGAGCATGAAACCGACCGCGCCAGCGCGGACGACCTGCAGAAAAACGTCCTCGTCCTCCGACATCCCGATCATCAGCACGCGCAGCTTGGGAATCGCATTTCGCAACTCTCGAATGAGTTGGCAAACGGCCGTGACATTGGTGCCCAAATCCAAGATCAGAACCTGCGCTCCGGAATCAGCCACCTCTTGAATGCTTTGGGAGGAGAGGGCGGCCTCTCCGACGACGAAGAGGTCGTTCCGCTTGTTCAGTATGCGTGCAAGGGCCTCCCGAAGGAGGCGATTGCCTGCCAGAATGAAGACACCGATCCCCGTTGCCATGCGAAACCAGCCTGAGAGGGTCTCTGGACCCCACATGCGGGGAGTGCACAGGGAGTTTGCCGTATGTTCCCTTATTTGTCAATCGCTTCGATGCGACCAACGCGACTGGGATAAGTTCAGCAGCTCGACTATGTACTCCGCGCGAAGTGTGCGTCCTCACCGCATTGGAGATAGACGGTCGCTTGGGCGTGCCCCACTGGGGGCGGACTCTCTTCGCTCCAGAGGATCGGCGATGTCCCCGTGTGTTCCGAAACGGAAACGGGCGACAGCTTGGCGGCTGCGCTGCTACGCAATCCAGGCGCGCTCATTCCTCTCCTCGCAAGGTCTGGCCTCCGGGGGTCCGAATGGGTGTTGCCAGATGAAGAGGAGTCTCCGCAAGTAGAAAAGAACCTCACGAAACAATCATCTTTGCGTGACGTGACCGGGGATTTTTGGACCAGCGGGAATGAGAGAGAATCCACCTGTGGAGGACGCTGGTCATGTCCACGAAGAAGTACAAGCCGGAGCAGATTGCGATTCTGCTACGACAGATCGAAGTGGAGATCGCGAGCGGTAAGACCACGCCGCAAGCCTGCAAGGAGGCCGAGATCAAGGCACAGAGCTACTACCGCCGGCGGAAGGAATACGCCGGGTTGAAGCTGGACCAAGCGAAACGGCTGAAGGAGCTGGAGAAGGAGAGCGCGAAGCTCAAGCGGCTGGTGAGCGTGGTCTGTGGACTAACTACTCCATTTTTGCGTGCCTTGATACCTAAAGAGTTTCGCATAATAGAGTAACATACGAAGTCAAAAAAGACCGGTGTAACGGAGGAGGCCGCGACCCACTGCAGGGTGGCGGTCGAGGTGATGTAGTCCGGAGCGCAGTCGGCGTCGCAGGCGGCCGAGGTCTTCCA
>JACQDH010000073.1 GCA_016201215.1 Acidobacteriota bacterium
ACGAACGGTATGGTCGGCCATACACCGACCATACCACACAAAATGGGAATGTCAATCTATTTATACAGATATCTTTAGCTGGCCTGCCGCAAAAGGCACAAGCGCGCGGAGGATCTATGGGTCCCGCTTTGTAGCTCTCAAGCACCTTATCGATGTAGGCTCGCTCCTTCTCCGGGCTTATCTTGTGTTGGACCCAAGCGCAATTCATGAAGTGAACCGTTAGATACGATCTCCAGATTTTCTTGCGGTATTCCTGTTCTATCTGCCTTGCCTGCGCTTCCAAATCAGATCTTGTGAACTGATCGCAAGGCTTGTGCAGGCGCAACTCCAATACCGCGACGCCCGCGTCAACGTACGGATTGCCGGTGTATCGAATCACAGCAATTTCACCTTACGAATCGTTCTCCAGTTGATACCAGCCGTTGCCCCAGGCGGTGTGCTTGCCGACGTGGACAAGCTCGCCCAGGGCGAGCCACGGCAGAAATTCACTCAGCTCGCCCTCGTAGGTGGCTTCGCCAACGAAGCCTGAAAGCTCATGGCGCTGGTGCGTCTTCGATGATGTGCGGAAGCGCTCGACCCAGTCAATCTGGGCGGATACGGTTCGGACTTTTTCGGCGCGCTCGCCAAGCTCGCGGAAATCCAGGTCGAGGGGACCCTCGCCAAAGAACGTGCTGAGGGCGTTGATCCGGTCGCGGAGGCGCTTGAAGACGTGGTGAAACTCCGGGCGGCGGACTACTTCTCTGTCGGCCCGAAGCAACGTCGGCGTCCGAAACCGGATCATTATGTGTTGTGTAGCAGCGCTTCCGTTTGGGCTAGAAAGCTCTCGAAGGCGAGCCCTGACCCATTCATCGGCGCTAACACTTCCGGTTGCCCTGAAGACTGGGTCTTCGGCGCTGTAAATGGGCTTCGCTTCGCAAACGTGCGGCCCCGCGCCGTTCGAGGACACCCCGCTCTGCTCGACTCGTTCCAATGTGCACCTGGCCCGGTTCAGGCCCAGCCCCTCCGCTGCGAGCTCGCGAAACGACAGCACGAAGTAGGGCAGGAAATCGAGAGCACGGCCGATGAGAACTAGGCCGAACTCGAAGGTTTCGCCCGTTTCGAACCGAGTCTGCGCTGCTTGCGGCGCACGGAAGACAAACGGGCGTGGGATGTCTTGATTCTTGGAAAGCCGCTCCGACCCAGAGGGCGGAGAAGGCTCAAAGACCGCCTTGTACGGGCACGAAGCGGCGAGCGGGCAGGACTTCGTGTCCCGGCACTGGGGGACACAGCAAAGTCGCCGGAAGGCGTGCCCAAAACCCCCGCGCAGCATATTCCCTTTGTTTACAGCAGGAACCACGAGGGGCTGCAAGGGCGCAATCGTGAACCGGAATAAGCCGATTCGCAGGGCGCTCGATGCTAAGGCCGCATGCATAACCGTCGCTGGGCAAAACGGGCCGCTATTCTACACCCAGACGGCACCGGCTTGTTCAATGAGTGGGTACTACACAGCTTGGTAGCCCTGCCGAGCGGTTCGCTCTCGGGCCCGGCAAGGTACGCGCGAGTGCAATCTTCATGGCGTCCGCAAGACCCGCCCAGGCCCACCATCAAAGCATGTTGCGCCGGCGCAACAGTTCGATCGCCTCGCGAACGGAAGCCTCTATGCGGGCGCCGCGTCGGGTAAAGCCGAGCTCGCGCACCATTTCGCTGACTAGCTCATCGTCAGTGCGCAAATGACCGTCAGAGTTTATCCACCCGATCAGAGTCGTCAATTCACCAGGGCTGTACTGCGAAATCGAATCTCGTTGTGGAATGAAAGGTCGCGGCCCTCGACGGGCTGCCGCCGACGAATTGGAGGGGCCTGTGGGGTTGGCGACATGTGCCGGTGCAAGGTCTGGGTGAGGGTTGCCACGAGGCCGATCATCTTCATCGACGGCGGCCCGATAAGCCGCAAGGGCACGCTCTAGCTCTTCGTCTTTTCGCATGAACCAGTCCGTGGACCAAATCCGGTGGAATTTCCAGCCGAGGTTCTCCAACTGCTGTTGACGCAGGCGATCTCGGTCGCGCGCCGTTGGGCTTGAGTGGTAGCTCGCCCCGTCACACTCGATTGCGAGGACGAATCTCCCCGGCTCGCGTGGGTGCTGTGCCACCAAGTCAATTCGGAAACGTGAAGCTCCCACCTGTGGAATCAAAGGCATGCCTTTGGACTGGAGCACGTCGAAAACCTCGGCCTCGAACGCATTCATCGGCAGATCCGTGGGCTGCGCGTCTACGAAGAGCTTTCCGTTGGTAGCCGCGTATTGGAGGTAGTAGCGCAGCAGCTCCACACCTGTCCCAGGCTTGACCTTAGACAGGTCCATGTCCGTGTGACTGAAGGAAGAGACAAGTGTCATCCGATTGCGCGCCCGAGTAACAGCTACGTTTAGCCGACGTTGACCACCCAGGGAGAGCAGTGGCCCAAAGCGAAACGGAAGATTGCCGCCGCGGTCCTTTCCGTATCCCACAGTCAGAATGATTGCGTCGCGCTCGTCACCCTGGACGCGCTCCAGGTTCTTAACGAAGAAGTGCTCCTCTTTGCTTTGGTCGAAGAACGCGTCTAGGTCCGGGCGATTCTCCAAAGCCTCGTCTAAAGCCGCCTCAACACGCCTGGCGTGGCGGATTCCCATTGCGATGACACCCATAGATTCTTTCGGACGCTTCTGCACGTGCTCGAGCACCAGTTCGACGACTTTCTGGACCTCCCCTCCACAGCTTTCCTCCTGGCCGTCTTGGCCGAGAGGCTGGTTGACCAAGACGTGCTTAACTACCGGTGGTCCGCCTGGCCCGGGGAAAGTGACCAGACGCCCAGTGTAGATATGGTGGTTCGAGAAACTGATCAGCGATTCTTCGCGACTGCGGTAGTGCCAATCCAGATATCTCGATGGCATAAAGCTGTTCGTGATGTCCAGCAGGCTTTCGAATCCTTCCGCGGCCGAGGCATTTTCCTCCTCAACTAGCTCGTCGTCATCGCCCGCCGCAAAAAACGTCGTGGGAGGCAGTTGCTTGTGATCGCCTGCCACGACCAGACGCGACCCCCGCAAGATGGCGGGGACGGCGTCCTCAGGCAAGACTTGGCTGGCCTCGTCGAAGATGACCACATCAAAGCATGCCTTGGTGTCGAGGAGTTGGCTGACCGAAAGCGGGCTTGCCATCCAGCAAGGGCAGACAGCCGTCAAAACTTCTTGCGCCTGGGCGAACAGCTTCCGTAAAGGCAGGTGGCGCCTTTTCTTTTGCGCTTCGGCCCGCACCAGGAGCTCCTGATCCGGGTACTGATTCATGGTTGCGACGGCTTTTTCAGCGTAGGCGCGGCGCACGCGTGCTGCCGCGATGTTAATTCGCTCTTTGTCCAGCTCGCGAAACTCCTTAACAAACTCATCGTGCGTGCGCCCGTTGAACCCCGCGATGTCTGGATCCTCGGCAAACACTGAGTCCATACAAGACGAGAACCAGGCAAAATCGAACGCCTGTATCCACTTCTGCGGTATCAGATTCTTTGTTCGGATCTCCGCCACGAGCTTTTCAACGCCGACCTTTTCGAGGGCCGTTTCGATTTCGAAAAGTTTCGGCAAGCGGCGCGGAGTTAGCGAATCCACGTGCAGGGCATCGACGTATTGTCCGAGTTGGTCGAGAGGCAGCTCATCGAGGCCCTTCTTTGATGCGAATGTTTGTAGCTCCGCAATTCCGGTGACGGCCAAATCGAACGCTTGGCGGTGGCGCAGATAATCGACAACGTCATGCGGCTGGGTGGCTCCGCCACTCAGCTCTCGCCATTTCAGTCGTTGCTCTTCTGCGGCACTTACCTCCGCGAACAGTTGCTGCGTTGAGGTCTTTCCGTCCTTGCGAATCTGGATAACTGTCTTGCGTGCCGCGCGGAAGCTGCTGTTTGTCAGCCACGCCCACAAAGCCGCCCAACCACCCGTGCTTCCTGGTGAGAGGTCGCGCAAGAGTACTTGCAGATCCCTGCCGTAAAGTTCCCGCATGTACAGTGAAAGCGTGTGGCGTACGGCTGCCAACAGGGTGAATGTTTGTTTCGCCTCCTTCAGGGTGCTGAGAGGTTTGAACCTGGTGGTTTGCGTGACGGCTTCAATGCTTGCCGTGAAGGCCGGCCATGTCTTCTGCGAAAGCTGCGCGACCAAGTCCAAAGCCCTTTCAACGGCCTTCCCATCCCGAAGTTTGGTGCCCGTCCACGGGGAAGCATCGGTCCGCATGAAAAGCGTGGCGAAGCCAGCAGCTTCCTTGAATAGCTCGCGAACCTTGTCTATGCCCCCTGCCTTGATTCGTGTCAATTCGGCGCCGCGCCAGCGCGTATCCGAATGGACTTCACTCTGGAGCCTGAGCAGGTGCCCCTGGAGTTCATAGACGCTAAGACCGGCGGGCTCCCGCATGCGATGCAATCGCTCCACATGGCGGTTGAGGCGCTCTCTTCTCTCGACGAACCGCTTGTGCATCGCCTCACAGTCCACCGGCGGCGAGTAACGGACCGCGTCCAAGGCAGCGGCTATCTGCTCCATCACCCGCTTCGAGGAAACGTCCGCTCCGTGCAAGTCAATCGCAATGAGCTGTAAACCGACGTGTCTCAGCCGCTTCAGGACCACTTCAAGAGCGGCTCGCTTTTCGGCAACGAAGAGAATTCGGCGACCTGTTGAGGCCAGGCTCGCGACCAGGTTCGCGATGGTCTGACTCTTGCCCGTGCCAGGCGGCCCATGAATTACGGCGTTCTCGTCTGCCAGAACAGACGCAATTGCGCGCTGCTGACTCGAGTCCGCGTCCAGGATAAGGAATTCGCTTACTGGTGGAATGGTGTCCAGCTCTCTGGGATCTGGGTTGACGTGTGATTCGGCGACTAGCTTCTTGGCCTCAGTGTCACCAGCGAGGGCCGCAACGATGTCATGCCTGGCCAACTCGCTTCCGCGCTCTTTCAGCTCGTTCACCATCGCCATTTTCTGGAACGCAAAGTTTCCCAGTACGGTCGCTCCTTTCACGCGGAACTCCGCCACGCGCCGGCACTTGTCCGCCAAGTGGTTGTAGACGGGCGTAGGATCAAAAGCTTCTCCCTCATCATCGCCCTGCAATAGTGGGATCAGGTCGTCCGGCGTGAGCTTGATTCCGAATTCCGTCTCCAACACGTGCAGCAAAACCAGATTCGCTTGGACAACGCCCGTCCTGCGGAGCGAGGATAGGTTCCCTATTCGCCCTTTAGCCTCCAGGGCAACCGGAAGAAGAAGGATGGGTGCCTCCGGGTCGCGGCCGCCGTCCGCTGCCTTCCACGTAGCCATGCCCACGGCAACAAACAGCGTTGCCAGGCCTTTTTCCTCAGCGTTTGTCTGCGCCCGGCGCCAAATGTCGCGGAGCTTGATAGGCAGCCCCTGATCCCGCGGATCCTCCACAAGGCTGGTTATGTTGACGATCTCTCCTTGCAGTAATCCGACCATTCGATCTGCGTCGGCCAAAGAGAGTGTCAACGTGCCTGTCTTTAGCGGCCGATAAAAGAGCAGGTTGTTCCGCCGAGAAAGATCGATCAGGCGGCGAATCCACACCTGCCTGGCCTTTTCAACCAGCTCTTGTCTCTGGTTCGTGATCTTGGGGTTTGCGTGCACCCGCTACTCCTCGCTGCAGGTCAGAGTTGTACCTTTTGAAGGCTTTCTCTTCAAGCGGATAAGTGGTCCGACGAATCGGCCACATGGACGGAAGCACAACCGACTTCCGCGCTAGCCAGAGCGTACATTCCATCAGAAACCGCACTCATGGGGCAGTCTAGACTTGCCCAGAATCATGGAGCCGTCGATACCGAGTGGACGATGCTTGGACGTACAAAGAACAGGAACACTTCTTTAGGAGGTTGCTTGGTAATTTGCTCGACAGCCCGCATGTAAAGATCGGCTTGGCTCGCGTAATGGGACACAGCCTCGTCCACTTTGCTGGCTTCAATGTCATCCGTTTTGTAGTCCACCAGCACCAGGCCGGCGGACTCCTCGAAAAGCAGGTCAATGTAGCCTTCCCGTAACTGTCCGTCCGCTGAAAATGAAAAGGGCAGCTCACGCCAAACACGGTGGGCCTTGCGGGCGCGTTCGATCAGGGGGTGCTTGAGGGTTGCCACAACTATTTGTCGAAGCGTGTCCTGCTGGCCAGGAATGCCCTCCGCCATGGCCGCCTGTTCAATCAAACTCCCAAGCATGGGGTCGTCCGAGAACTGCAAGTGTTGCATGACTCGGTGGAAAGCTGTGCCAACTGAGGCAGCGGTACCGGTTCCTCTCCGAGCGGCCCGTTCTTTTCCAAACTTCCACACTTCCTGTTCAGGTTCACGTTCTACCGATTCTGCTCCAACACCCAACTTGGCAAGTCCCTCGCGCCACCCTTGGCGCCGATCGAGCAGGGACGCCACCTCCTCAAGCGGCACAGGTCGCCGGCCTATATTCTTCCGGAGTACCACCTGCCGCACTTCTTGAGGCGGTAAGGCCCCCGCGGGAACCTTGGATATTCCATCCTCGCTGACCGCCTGGTTGTCTGTCGGCGCACTGAGCCAGAGCGGCATCAGGAAACGGGTAAAACGTGCCTTATCCCCAGAATTCGTTTCCAATAACGGAATCGCCAGATAGTCTCGGGCCCGGGTTGTGGCCACATAGAGCAAACGGAGATCCTCAGCACCGGCCCGCTGAGCGTCCCTCTGGTGACCTGCCCCCCGAAAACTAGTCCAGCCAAAACGTAGCTTCTCCGGGTATAAGACCACGAGAGGAGAAGCACCATGAAGAAGAGCCGGTTTAGTGAAGAGCAGATCGTGGGGGTGTTGAAAGAGGCGGAGGCCGGAGTGC
>JACQDH010000014.1 GCA_016201215.1 Acidobacteriota bacterium
CCTGGTCGCCGGTGTGCAACCAGTCGTCGCGCAGGACCTTGGCAGTCTCCTCCGGACGGTTCCAGTAGCCGGGAAAAACATTCGGCCCACGCACCAGGATCTCATCGTTCTCGCCTAGCTTCATTTCGATCCCATCGATTGCTGGCCCGACGCGACCCGCCTCGACACGGCACGGGTCGTCCATTGTACAGATGGCTGTCGTTTCGGTCAGGCCGTACACCTGCAGCACCGGCAGGCCCAGCATCTGGAAGAAAAGTTGCGTCTCTTTGGCCAGCGGTGCCGAACCGCAAATCAAGGCTTTGAGGTTTGGCCCGAGCTTCTTCCGGATGGTGGGAAACACGGCGCCACTAGCCAGCCCGAGCCACAGCGTATCAGACCAGCGCGCGTTCCCATTCTGCTGGCGCACCCAGGCCGCTCTGCCCTTCTCGAAGATTTCGAGCGCCACGCCGCCGCGCTTGCGCAGTTGTTCCTCCACGCCGCTGCGAATCCTCTCCAGCAGCGTGGGAACATTCAAGAAATACTCCGGCGCGGCCAGCTTCATTTCGTCGGCGAGTTTTGTGAGGTCCGTGGAGAGTGTCAACACGCTGTTGCGCGTGAGGCAGGAGAGCAGCAGGATCCACGACCCGGCAAAGCAGAACGGCAGGTAGTGGAATACGCGCTCGGGCTTGCCCTGAGCGCGTCCACCGCGAAGGGACTCCGTCCGCGAGCCCATCAGCAAATCCAGGCGCGCCGTGGTGCAGCCGAACATGTGGTCGAGGTTGCCGGCCGTGAGGATAACCCCTTTCGCTTCGCCGGAGGTGCCCGAAGTGTAGATGATTGTGACCGCGTCGCTTGAGGCGAGTTCCCGCGGCCGATCGGCGGCTGCGGAATCTCCAGGTGGCTGCGCAAAAATCTCATCGAAGAGCACGCGGCGCGGCGCGTCAGGCCACACCTGCGCAATGGCCTCGGAAAGCGTCGCGTCGCCGCAGCAGATGAGCGCGGCCTGGGAGTCCTTCAATATGGCCACCAGTTCCGCCGGCGCCTGCCGCGCGTACAGCGGCACCACAATGATCCCTTTGGCCATCATTGCCAGGTCGAGTGCGGCCCAGCGTGTGCTGTTGTGCGCCAGCAGGGCGCAGCGGTCGCCCCGGCGCAGACCCGCCTCGCTTAGGAACGCGCGAGCGGCGGAAACCAGTCGCAACAATTCACCAGCAGTCGTAGCGTGCAATTGGCCATCGCGGACCTCTTGTAACACAGGAGCGTCCGGCGACTTCTGCAGCCGCTCGAAGATGCGGTCGAGAAAACTCATCTCGAGAGGAGACCGGGAGGCCCAGCGGCACCGGATTCCACGGATCCTGGACACACGGCTGCGATCCTTTTCATCCGGCGGCGTGCCCTCGTGCCTCCGGGACTGCTTCGCAGGCCTCGACAGATCGCGGAGCGTGGGGCTGAGCGGCGGCAGGTAATCTTCCCAACTGAGGACTCCGCTGCGCACGGGAAATTCCGGGTAGCGCTTCTGCACCTGCTGCTCCAAAAAAACTCCCATGCGGGCCATGGCCTTCAGGTTCTTCACCACTGTGCGGCCGAGGCCCCGGGCGATGGCTTCACGTTCCCTGTGCAGCGTTTCCATCACCGCCAGCAGCTTCGCCTCCAGGTCGGGATCGTCCACGGTAAGGAGCAGGTGTTCGTGCCCGCGCTCGTGCATCAGGTTGCGGATGCGCTCGTCCATGGTCACCCCGGCCGAAGCCACCAGCGCGGGCATGGTGGTGACAATCCCGTGATAGCGTGACGACACCATCAGTTGGGCGCAGCGCAGCACGCTCACCAGCTCGTACATGTCATGGTCGTCCGAGGTGAAGACCGGTGTGCCTTCCAGCCGCTCAGCCATCTGGCGGCACGCCTTCGCGTCCAGCCGCTCCATGGCCACCAGGATGGGAAACACGCGATATTTCTTCCGGAAGGCATCCACCGCATTGCTCATGGCCGTGAGGTAGCGGTTGTACTTGGCGTCCACCCCCGGCCCGGCAGTGTGGAAGTAGACCGTGCGGTAATGGCTCTCCTTGTAGGCGCCGGTGAGCGCGCGCGCGGCAAATTTCGCCACCGATGCCTTCACCGGCCACCAGAAGGGGTTGATCGGGCAGACGGCCAGCACGGGCGTGCGTTCGTCCCAGCCCGCCTCGCGCAGCGCCTTGCGACCGTACTCGGGGCCGTGCGGCTCAAACGTCCACGCCGTGTCGGTCCCCAGCTCGGTGGGCACGCCCAGGTCGCTCAGCACGGCCTGGGACTCTTCGTTGCGCGTGATCACCAGCGACTGGCGGCAGAAGCGTCGCACCATTTTGGCCAGCAGCGGGTCCATCGCGCCGGCTTCGGCGCCGTAGCCCACCGAGAGCTTGTTCTCCGCCGCAGCGATGCCCAGCGAACCAATCATCATCGTCGTCAGGGCGTTGGCGAACTTGCTCTTGAACATCGAACCTTCGCACGCCACCACGCCGTGGTGCTTGCGCACCTCGCGGTAGAGGAACGGCGGGAAAATATCCGGCAGGTGGACCTGCGTGGCGCCGGCGAAATACCCGCGGGTCAGCGCGAAGTTCTGGGTCATCACGCTGAGCGCCGCCTGGTCCGCGCCCAGCACGTGACGCACCTGCCGCAGCATCTCCTCCACGCGCACGTCGGAGCCGGTATTGCGCGTACCGTTGTAGCCGGCAAACAGCAGCCGCAGCGGCTCGCCCGGCTTCCACGGCCGGCTCGCGCCGAGCATCCAGCGCAGCTTGGTGAGCTCGATCAGCCCGCCCACCCACGCTTCCAATACAAAATCCATCATCCGGCGGACCCCCGTGCAATCGGCTTTTCGGCGGCGGCCTAGGCCCCGCTGGGCCATTCTTTGTAGGGGTAGGTAAAGCGGCTCTCGCGGCTGAACTGGAGCAGCGGATAGCAGTAAGTGGTAAACGGCGCCGGCGTGCGGCCCATTTCCGCCACCACGCGCGTGTTGTCAAACACCGTGTTCCACACGATGTAGGGCAGGAACACCATCATCAGCGAGGCCCCGTACCCGAGGCTCCCGCGCCCGTTCGCCAGCCAATTGACTACGCCGGTAAATGGCCGCTCCAGCCCGGGCACGAAGATGGGCTTCCTTTTTTTCTGCGCGGCCGCCAGCGCGTCGGTGATCTCGCGGAAGGTCTGCGAGCCGCTGCCCGAGGACACATGATAGATCTCGTGCGCGGGCTTCTCCTTCTGGTGCAGCGACACGATGGCGTCCGCCACGTAATCCACGGGCACAATGTCGATCTTGTCGTTTGGCCGGAAGGGCAGCACAGCCAGGCCCGCCAGGAACACAAACGCCTTCACCATGTCGAACTGCGTGGTTTCCCCGCGGCGGCTGTCGCCCAGCACGATGCTTGGCCGGAAGATGGTGCGCGGCACATCGGGCAACAGCTCGCGGATCATGTGCTCGCAGAATTTCTTGGTGCGCGCATAGGGGTCGTAGTCCGAGCGCTCCCATTCGATGGCCGTATCCTCGGTGACCACCTCGTTCGCGCGCTGGCCCGCCACGGCCACCGTGCTGACGTGGCTGAACCGGCGCAAGCCGTGCGCCTGCTGCGCGCGCGCCGCCAGTTGAATCACCTCGAGCGTGCCGCGCAGGTTGACGTTGAGGCAGCTCTTCTCCGACTTGCGATTGAGCGAGGCGGCGCAATGAATCACCGCGTCGGTGGTGTCCGCCAGCCGCCGGTAGTCCGCTTCCTCGAGCCCGAACCGCGCCTCGGTCAGGTCGCCGCGAAACACCGTGATCCGCGTGGCCAGGTGATCGCGGAAGCGCGGAAAATCCATGTGCAGTTGCAGCGCGTGCCACAGGCGAACCTCGGCCCCGTGCGCGTCTTTGGCGCGCACCAGCAGGTTCAGCCGCTCGCGGTGCCCTTCCGCCAAGCCCGCCGCGACGTACGCCCCGATATAGCCGGTCGAGCCGGTCAGGAAGATGGCCATGTGGCTTTGCTTCGCGGCGCGGCTTCGGAAAGACTTGCCGTGCTCGCCGCGGCGGCGGCGCGCGAAGGCTCGGGTAGATGGAACTCGCGCGCAGCCCGGGTTTCCGGCGCGCGCCCTTCGATCAGCGGGTAGCACCACCTCCGCAGCGCCGGGATGTGGATATTGATCCAGTACTCCCACCAGTCGATGGCGCCGGGGTCGTAGCCGAATGCGGGTTTTTCTTCCGGCGGC
>JACQDH010000006.1 GCA_016201215.1 Acidobacteriota bacterium
CCTCTCGATTGAAGCGGCGGTTGGATTCCGCGCACCGATATTGTCTAGGAATCTCGCTACCCTGTCATGAAACGCAGATTCTTGGTCAAAGTATTTTTGCGTGGTCGTCCGAACCTTCGGCCAAAGTTCCGTGACCCGGGACACCGCGGCCTTTTGCTCGGCTATACAGCCACGCTGGTGCCACCCGGTGACTGCGACTGCGGCCGCGACAACGGCCGCAATTACCGCCCATATGCGTTTAGTTGTTATGGGATTCACCTCACAGCAAGGCTCCCACTTCTGTTTGCGCTACTAGACCATCCCCCTTGGGTTTGCACACCGCGATAGGGGCCATGCCTCATCGAGCCGGTGTACTCCCATAAGGCCGCCTGAGTTAGCAAGGCAACTGGCACATTCTACTAACGAAATTGCTGGCTAACAAGATTGAATAATTCGGGTTTGGCGGGCGGCATATGCTCGCGCACTTCTCCAGAGTTCTTCGCTGCGCTCAAGATCGACTCCGGCGAGGGAGCGAGGGTGGGGGATTCCGTGTCTCTGCAACGAGATCAAGGGAATGGCGCGCTCCGCAAGACCATCCGGAGCGCAAATGGCGCGCCCCATGGCGTCTATGGCGGGTGGGCCACCGGCTACCCGTTGGGATCGGGGGCACGGTGCTTTCAACTCGGAACCCGACCACGACAGGACTCCCACTCCGGGCTGGTCAAAGAGGAAGCGGGCAGCGCAGCGTGACCCCGAAGCGGCTGCTCTGCCCGCTCAGAATTTCTGGTGATGGCCTACTTCTTTTTCTTGGCCGGAGCCGCCGCTGCAGCCTGGTACGTCCCCTCGCAATCCCAGGTGGACGTCCCGTCCGGACCGCCTTTGCCCTTGCAGGTGCCCTTGCCCTTGAGGCCCTTGAACTTCCCGGTGCCGCGGATGATGGCCCAGGTTTCGCTACCGGAGACGAACTTGCCGCCACTGGCCGTCCCCGTGCCCTTGTAGCTGATGTGGATCTTGTCGCCGCTGGCGAGCGTCTCGACGAAAACCCCGTGGTACGAGTGGTTGTTTCCCACGACGTCGTGGAACTCGGTGCCGGTGCCTTCCTTCTCTTGCGCGCCGCCGATTTCGCCCTTCGCCGCGGAGCACTTCACCTGGCTCACCACATACGCGTGACCCGGCTGGTCGCCCACGTCAATGCTGTGCTCGACCGTGGCTTTGCCACACTTCCATTGGCTGTCGACTTTGCCTTGCCCCTGGACTCCCACTGCAAACACAAATACCAAACAAACTGCCCATACGAGCTTTCGCATGTTCACCTCCTGAGGTGTGGGGTTGAAGCGGCAGAGCATACACCAAACCCCGCTTCCCGCGCACTGGGATTCTTCTGATTGGATCACGGTGCTGGTTCCTCGCAACCGAGTAGACTTGGTTGGGGGTTGGTCGAGCAAGGCTCGGAAGATAAGGTGCGGCGGCTCGGGTGGGGGGCCGTGTCTCGGGAACGAAATCAAGGGAATGGCGCGGCCAAGGGCGGGTGGGCCAGCCGCCCAGACACTTTTGAGGTAGAATCTGCGAACTCCCAAGTTGATGCGCGGTGTCTCTGGAAGTGCTCTAACAGTTCTGGATAGAGCGTGCGAGGAGTCGGGCCATGGCACATTGCCCGGATTGTTACTCTGTAGAGATCTTCTCGGCAGCTCCACGCGGAGACGGCAAGTGCAGATCCTGCTTCGGAACAGGTGAGGAGCAGGGGTTGGGTGGTGCGGGTGCCGATTTTCTTGGTATAGAGAGGGCTGACTGCCCCCGATGCGGCGGAAGCGGAGACTGCCAAACATGCGGCGGGAGTGGGGAAATCGAGGTTGGGGGCGAAGGCTAACAGGGAGAGGAGTAAGCCCCATCCCCTCTTCTAGCTCCTAGCCCACTGATTAAACTCCGCCCGCCTCAATCCTGTCCAAGATCCGTTGCCTTTTCCTGCTGGATTTGGTACGTTTCCTGGCAGTCTCCGGGTCTTCGCTCTCTTGCAAAATCCGGGACCCAATCCGGCAGGATTCCAGACCCGCAGCACCAGAATCCGCCAGCCGAAGCAGCACAGTGAGTGAGTCTGCTTTCTACTCCGGTGGCTTGGGGAGTTGCGCGAAAAAAGCCTCCGCGTTCTTCTGCACTTCTTCAGGAGTGTAGTCGTGCATGTGCGTGGCGACGGACCATTCATGTCCGAAGGGGTCGGTCAATTTGCCGTAGCGGTCGCCCCAAAACGCGTCCATCAAGGGCATGGACACCTTCGCGCCGGCCGCCACGGCGCGGGCAAACACCACATCGGCGTCTTCCACGTAGAGGTGGAGCGCCGTGGTCGTGCCCTTCAGCGAATCCGGCGCCACCCAGCGTTCCATCTGGGGAAACTCGTCGCAGAGCATCACCACGGAGTCACCGATCTTGAGCTCCGCATGCATGAGGAGTCCCCCGGGCCCCGGCATGCGACCGCGCTCCTGGGCACCGAACGCTTTCTTGTAGAACTCGATGGCGCGCCCCGCCCCGCGCACCACGAGATGTGGCGTCACCGTGTGATACCCCTCGGGAATGGCCCTCACTCGTGCCGGTTGCGTTGCCATGCGCTCCTCCTCTCTCTCTTCGGTCGAGCTACCCCTGCTGTCGCTCCTTACAGCCGCGGCAGAGCCGCGTCCAGGGCACGGCGTCCAACCGGGCTTTGGAGATGAACTGCCCGCAGGACGAGCACACTCCGTAGGTGCCCTGTCGAATCCGAGCCAAGGCCTCGTCGATCGCGCGCAGGAGGCGTCCGTCGGTTTGTCGCAAGCGGATGTGAATCAGCGCATCGGTGTCGGCGGTGGCTTGATCCATGACGTCTCCCGCGGGGCCGCCTGCTCCCGGTACCGGATTCACGCCCTCCGCTCTGACATCCGCGAGCTCTCGCCGCTTGGCGAGCAACAGTTGCATGTATCGGCCTACATTGATGGCGCCCACGACTCGTCCTCTGACGCCGCTCCTCTCGGAGAGAGACCCTGGCTGCGGTACAGGCATTTTACACCTATGGGAACGCTGTGTCCGCAAGCCGAAGGACTCGCGCGCTCTCAGTAATCCAACCGATCCGAAGGCGTGCTCCGATAAACGCGAAGTGCTTTGTCTACACTGGAGACCTCGAGCACCACGCTCGCCTTCTTCGAATCCTTCTCGACGGTCTGATAGCCCGAGGTGATGTTGATAGCTTTCGCGGCTAACCTTCCGGCAAAGCGCCCTAGCGCTCCAGGGGCATTGGCGAGTTTGGCGTGAAGAACGGCCTCCTCAGTGTAGGGAAGTCCTGCGTCATCCAGCGCGGCTTTAGCATTCGCCACGTGGTCCACGACGAGCTTTACAAACCCCTTGCTTCCGGAGGTAGTGAGTAAGAAACCGAGGATATTCACCTTCGCCTCGCCCATCACTGTGGCGATGTGGGCCAGGGCTCCGGGTCGGTTGTCGCAGCGAACTGTAAGCTGATTTACTTTGGGCATGGGCGGCACCTCCTTGGGATTGCATTCTACATCCATAGGAAGTCAATGTCCGCAGGGCGCACGCCGAGGTGGATTCCTGGCCTGCCGCAGACCGAGGAAGGTGCCTGGAGCCTCATGCGCGACACCGGCAAGCTCAAGGGTGTCAAAGCAAAGGGAACCTATAAGGGCAAGGCCGGCGCCACTGAACGATGACCTACGAAGTCGAAGGCGAATACCAGCTTCCCAAGAAGTAAAACCAACGCGAGAGCAATGGGCACACTACAGCGCAGCCGCCTGCGCTTCGCGCCTGCGAAGTGCAACCAATGAGGGCGCCACCCCCTGCGAGCTTTCTCTAATCGCAGGGGAGATTCGCGATACCGTTGGAGAATTGTTGAGTGCCGACCCCGACTACTTTCCCTTCTTTGGAGCCGCCTTCTGCGGTTTAACTTTCAATTCGACCAGCAAGGCGTGGATGTCGCCGGGCCCCAAGTACTCGGCCGCGTGCGTTTCCGCGTCGCGCCAGGTCGCCGCGCCAACCGTCCCCGCCATCTCGCTGGTCTTGCCGTCGGCAGAGGTGAACCTTGTCTTGCCCGAGCCTGAGATCGCGTAGACGATATATGCCGGGTGCGAATGCAACGGGATTTTGTCACCGGGTTTGGCGTGATAGTCGAGCACCCGCACACGGTCGTTTTCCAGCAACACTTTGAGATTATTCGGTGCCACTTTCACCGGATCCTGCGCCAACGCCGTCCCTGCGGCGAAGACCAAAACCAGCGCGGCAAACAGCACGACCGCCCCTACATGGCGTGAATTCTTCATGGATCATCTCCTTCTTCGTTTTCTAGGCGAAACCCGCGCGCGGAGCATACTCGAACAGAGCAAGGCGGGCAAGTGCTGACAGGCGGGTGGGCCAGCCGCCAAAGTGCCCCACTGGTCCTCCGGGGTGACGGCAAGCCCAGATGCCTACCGCAAGCCAGCTGAGGTCCTGGCCAGCACGAACCAGGACGAGTGTGCCTTTTCAGGCCAATTCGGGAATCCACAAGTATTCGCTGGCGTGCCTATCTGGTGGAATCCGCCGAGGTGAAGACTTCGTTCGCCGTAACGACCGTGTTGCAGTGGATGGCGACGGTGTCCAGCACGTCGAAGGCGTAGCCGCCTCCCATGGTGACGATCACGGGAAGTCCGCGCGCTTTAGCCACCTTGAACACCAGCTCGTCGCGGCGCTTCAGGCCTTCGATGGTCAGATCAAGCCCCCCGAGTAGGTCTGCTTTGTAGGGGTCTGCGCCAGCGATATAGCAGATCAGGTCAGGCTGGAACTGCCGCAGCCCTGACGCGAGGGCCTGGTCCAGCCACGCCAGGTACTCGTGATCGCCGACATGATCGGGCAAGCCGACGTCAAGGGAGGACGGGGGCTTCCAGGCCGGATAGTTGTTCTCCTGGTGGATAGAAATCGTGAAGACGTCCCGCGCCGGCGATTCGCGGACGTAAGGCAGACGCCGAGTTGGGAACGTCATCGCCGGCCGCGACGGCGACTCCGGGGCATTCTGGATGCCGAAAATCGCGGCGGTGCCGTTGCCGTGGTGAACGTCGCAGTCAATCGTCATCGCGGTCTTGATCTTTCCGTCCTTCTGCAGGCGACGGATGGCAACAGCAACATCATTGACCAAGCAAAAGCCCTCGCCGTGGTCGGCGAAGGCGTGATGAAATCCGCCCCCGATATTGACGCCGACGCCGTCCCGCAGCGCGCATTCTGCCGCCAGGATCGTGCCGCCCGCGCACAGCCAGTAGGCCTCCACCAGTTCGCGGGAGTACGGAACTTCCAGTTGCAATTCTTCGCCCGTGGAGAGCGTCCCCGTGCGCAGCTTCTTCATGTATTCGGGCGTGTGCGCGAGCAGGATGTCTTCATCGCTCGCCGGCGTCGGTTCGATAAAGTCCTCAGGCCCGGCAATGCCCTTCTCCAGAAGGTGCTTGCATATCAGCCGGTACTTCTGAACGGGGAAGGCGTTCTGCCCGATGGGTAGATAGAAGGTCCGGCTACAAACAAGCTTGAAAGGCAGCATCGAAGTTAAGCTCGGCTATCCCAGGTTGGGAGCGCATTAAAGTATATGCGGCGGAGACTCTGAGCGCACCAAAGTATACGAGGCGGATCTCCGGAACGGGCGGCACCCACAACCACGTTGTTTCCGAATCTCAAATGTCGGAGCAAGAGTTTCGACCCCCTGACCTAGGCGCGGAGGAGGCCGGGGAATTTGCGCGGGTCGTTGTCGAAGCCAGGGAAGACGGTCTTCAGGTCCTTGCTCCCCAGGTGGCGCTGCAGGACTTCGCCGAGCACGGAGCGGAAGTCTGTGGTGAGCGCGAGGTCGCGCCCTTCGTAGAGCTGCCCGGGGCCGAGGCCCGGCCAGCGGCCATAAACCTTGCCGCCCTTCACGCCGCCGCCCATGACGAACATGCAGTTGGCGTGGCCGTGATCGGTGCCGCGGTTGCCGTTTTCGTGCGCGGTGCGGCCGAACTCGGACATGGTGACGACAACGATGTTTTCCATACGGTCGCCCAGGTCGCGATAGAACGCGGCCAGACCCTGCCCGAGGTCGCGCAACAGGTTGGCAAGCTGGCCCTGCACGCCGCCTTCGTTGACGTGGTTATCCCAGCCGCCGCTGTCGAGAAAGGAGACCTCGAGCCCGATGTCGGCCTTGAGCAACTGCGCGATCTGCTGCAGGTTCTGGCCGAAGCGGCTGCGGGGATAGTCGGCGCCGTTTTCGGGCTGGAAGCGGCCGGGGTTGGCCTTGCGGAGCATGTCAATGGCTTCAAAGGTTTCCGTGCCGGTGCCGCGCAGCACGCTGTCCACGGTTTGCGCGTAGAGCGCTTCAAAACCACCTTCGACCACCGGCGATTGCGCAATCACCTGGAACTGGCGCACATCGGGAAGCGCGATGGCGGGCACAGAGCCGCGCAGCGTGCGCGGCAGATTCGGCCCCATGGCCACCGCGCGGAAAGGCGAGGCGCCGGGCTCGGGCTGCCCTTGCAAGGCGCGGCTCAGCCAGCCGTCTTCGGTCGATTTCACGCCGGGCGTGCCAGACTCCATGAAGTCCTGCGCATCGAAGTGCGAGCGCGTCGTGTCGGGCGAGCCGGCGGCGTGCACGATGGCCAGATGCTGCTGCTTGAACAACGGCTCGAGCGGCGCGAGGCTCGGATGCAATGCGAAGAAGCCGTCGAGATCGATCGCGGCCGCCTCACCGCCGCGTCGGGGCTCGGGAATGGCGATGGTGGGGCGGAACTTGTAGTAGTTCGGCTCGGCGAAGGGGACGACGATGTTCAACCCGTCGGCCGCGCCGCGCTGGAACAGCACGACCAGCTTTTTGCGGTTCGGCGTCGGGGTGGCCGCCACCGCGCGCTCGAGGAACGCGGGCAGCGAACTCAGCCCTAGCATGGCCACGCCGCCGCTCTTCAGGAAAACCCGGCGCGAGACTTGCATGGTCGTTGCTCCCTCTCTTCCAAGACTGTTCCTAGGCCCGACGTTCTGAATGGAGTGAAGCATCTCTCAGAGAGATTCCTCGCTTCGCTCGGAATGACAACACTTTTTCAGGTCACACAAAACCCCAACTAGCACGGTACACAAATCCTCTAGCGGCGCTGGAACTCCGGGGCGCCCAGCACCAGCCCGGCGATTACGCCGAGGTCCACCTGCTTGACCGGGTCGTCGAGACTCGCCTGAAGGACTTGCGGATCCGCCAATTGCTTTTCGAGCGTGGCGCGCGTCTGCGGCGAGGCCTGGTTCGACAGCAAGACAGCAATCGCGCGTTCGAGCGAGACCTTCGGGTCGGCCGCGGCGTCGGTGCCCAGCAGCGCGGCGACTTCCACGCGCGTGCCGCGCAGGCGATTGGCCGCCAGCGCGAGCGAGAAGTTCAAGCGGTTGAGCAACGCGCCGGTATTGACCCAAGTCTCCGCCTTGTCCGAGTAGCCAGTGGGCGGCTGGCACAGGTAAAGCGGCTCGCCGATCCGCGCCGTCCAGGCCACCAGGGCAAGCGGCACGTCCACTTCGGTGGCGAGGGCGCGGGCCGTCGAAGCGACCAGCTCGAAGGGCTTCTTGATCTTGGCGCGATAGGCCTGGCGCGACCAGAACTCCGGCGAGGTGATCATCGCGCGCAGGACGGCGCGGATGTCACCGTCGGAATCGAGAAACGTCTTGGCCATGCGATCCACCAGCACCGGCGGCGGGTTGTCGGAGACGAAATGCAGCGCGAGCTTGGTGGAGATGAACCTGGCCGTGTTGGGGTGCCGCGCGAGCATCTCCAACACCTGCTCGCCGTCCTTAATTCCGCCGGAATGAATTTTCTGGCCGAGCACGAGCTTTGTGCCGGGGTCGTGGATGCGCTCTTCGAAGTGGAACTCCGGGTCGCGGCGCGGCGCGCGGAGCGTCCAGCCGGTGAAACACTTGGCCACTTCGATGACGTCCTGTTGCGTGTAGCCGCCTTCCACGCCCAGCGTGTGGAGCTCCATCAACTCGCGGGCGTAGTTCTCGTTGAGGCCGCGCTCCTTTTTCTGCTTCGGCGGCTGGCCGTCTTGCGCGGGAAGCTGCCTGGGGCGTCGCCCGTTGTTCGGCCCGCGGCGCATGCCGAAGGGGTCGTTCATCCCGTACAGGCCGTAGAACCGCTGTCGGCGCCGGGAGAGCTCCTGCTGCATGCGCTCGAACGACTGGGGGTCGGCACTCATCCAGTTGTCCAGGTAAAACAGCATGGCCGGGCTTTTGGCCGTGGCGAAGAGCAGGTCCTTGAACTTGCCCAGGGCGTGCGGGCGGATGACGTCGCGCTCGTAGGAGGTGAGCAGCCAACGATCTGCGCCCTTGGCGGCGAACACATTGAAGTGGTTGAACCAGAAGTCCACCATCTCTTCGTAAAGTTGCCTCTCGCTGTAGATCGCGCGGGTCATCTTGGCCATGGAGAGCTCGGCGATGATGCGTTGCGGTCGGCGGCTTTCCTCGAGTTGCCTGGGCGGGTTGTTGGGATCGCCGCCGCCGAAACCTTGCTGCTTGAAGCCGCCGCCGGGCTTACTCGTGTTTTCGGTGCCTTCGGGCCTCATCTCCTGCTTGTCGGCACCCAGCGAAGCACCAGAGTCCGGCGGCGCCTGCACGTCGCGCATCTTCTGGCGCTCATCGCGCTGCTGGATTCTTTCCTGGCGCTGCTTCTGGAATTCCTCTCTGGCGAGGCCAGCCTGCTTCGCGGCTTGCTTGGGCTGAGGGTATTGGTCGAGGAGCTGCGAGACGGACATGGCCAGCGTCGGGAAACGCTCCAGGCGCGGCTGCAGCGCAGAGTCATCAATGCGCTCGGGATGGAGTTGCAGGTCGAGCCATTTCTCCAGGCCCATCTGGCGAACGCGCTCGACGTCGCCGGGTCGCGGGCCAAAGCCCAGCCGGTTGAGGGCGTGGAGGAGGGCTTCGTCCTCGCTCAGTTCGGTGACCGGCAAACCCTTCAGGGCTTTGCTGGTCTGCGCCTGCTTTTCTTTCTTCTGCTTGTCCTTGCCGGCGGACAGGTAGGGCGCGGCAAACGTCAAGGAAGCCAGCAGCAGCGCGGCCAGCATTGTGGCCAGAGTGGCATGCTGCCGGCGTGCCGGTTCAATCCGGCAGTTCATCTTTTTCGTCATGTTAGAGGACTCCCGATGTCGCAAGCCCGCGCGCGAAGCGGTTGGCAAGACCGCTGCCAACTAGCCATTTTAACCCCGCGCAAACCGAAAAGTTGCGCGCGCACAAGACGGGGGTGGCGCTTGGGAAGCTGCGTGGCTGCGGCCTTGCGCGCGTCTGCGCGGGCCCGCGATTTGACCAAGCAGCGCGGGTGCCGTATAAGAGAGCGCTGGCCTGAAGAGACGCTGCCGCACCCGCGGAGGAAGTTGTGAATACCAAGAACAGATGGCGGAGCTTGTTTCTGATTCTGGCTGCGGCGATCGGCCTCGCGGCGGCGCAAGCGCCACACGGCAGCAGCGCGGCAGACACTGCTCCCGCGATTTCCTCCGAGCGGCTGCAGAAGCACATCAACTTTCTCGCCAGCCCGGCGCTGAAAGGCCGCGCCACGGGCACGCCGGAACTGAACCGCGCCGCGCAGTACATCGCGGGGGGGTTCCGCAAGGCAGGGCTTGAGCCGACCGCGCGCAAGTCCTACTTCCAGAAGTTTCAAGTCACCGTCGGCGCCAAGCTCGGCAAACACAACCACGCTGATTTCCTCGGTCCAAACGGCCAGAACGCCCAGCAGAAGCCGGGGCTGCGCGTCGGAGAAGAGTTTATCCCGCTGAACTTTTCCGACTCGGGCGAGGCCAGGGTGCCGGCGGTCTTCGCCGGCTACGGGATCACTGCGCCGGAGTATCACTACGACGACTACGCGAAGCTCGACGTCAAGGACAAGGCCGTCATCGTGCTGCGGCACGAACCGCAGGAGGATGACCCGAAGTCGGTCTTCGAGGGCCGCGAGCCGACGCAACACGCGCAGATCGTCAACAAGGCCATCAACGCGCGCAACCACGGTGCCAAGGTGATGATTCTGGTCAACGATCCTGTGCCGCACGCGAGTGAGGAGGACACGCTGATAAAGTTTGGCTCGCTGACCGGGCCGGAGAGCGCCGGGCTGCTGCTGATCCAAGTCAAGCAGAAAGCCGTCGAGAACCTGCTGAAGGCTTCGGGAGCCAAATCTCTCGGCGAATTGGAAAAGGGCATCGACGAGAAGTTGGAGCCGAACTCGTTCCCCGTTCGAGACATCACGGTTACGCTGCGCGTGGACGTGCGGCGCATTACGGCCCCGACGCAAAATGTGGTCGGTATCTTGCGCGGGCGCGATCCGAAGTTATCCGAAGAAGCCGTGGTCATCGGCGCGCACTATGACCATCTGGGCCTGGGCGAGCACAACTCGCTGGCTCCCGCACAGATCGGGAAGGTTCATCCCGGCGCGGACGACAACGCTTCGGGCACTGCTGCCCTCCTGGAACTGGTCACGGCGCTGGCCGCGCGGCGGCGGGACCTGCACCGCAGCGTCGTGTTCATCGCCTTTACGGGAGAGGAGCTGGGCCTGCTGGGTTCGAGCCACTACACGAAGAATCCCATCTGGCCGCTCGAGCGCACCGCAGCCATGATCAACCTCGACATGGTCGGGCGGCCACGCAACGGAAAAATCAACATCGGCGGCGTGGGCACCTCGCCGGTGTTCAAACAGATCCTCGAGCAGGCCAACCGCACGGGCCTGCAACTTGCCTACTCGGAGAGCGGCTACGGCTCGAGCGACCACACCTCGTTCTACGTCAAGAACGTCCCCGTGCTGTTCTTCTTCTCCGGGCTGCACTCGGACTATCACAAACCTTCCGACACCGCCGAGAAAATCCAGGCAGCCGAGGAAGCGCGCGTGACCGACCTCGCTCTGCGCGCGGCCATGGCGCTCGCCGTGCTCGATCCGCGGCCGCAGTTCGTGCGCGTCGTTGAGCCGCGTCCCATGGGCGGCACCGGCGGGGGCTACGGCGCCTATTTCGGTTCGATCCCCGACATGGGCGAGGAAGTGAAGGGCGTGAAGTTCGCCGACGTGCGCGACGCTTCCCCGGCGGCCAAGGCCGGGCTCAAGGCCGGCGACGTCCTGGTGGAGTTTGCCGGCGCGGAAATCAAGAACCTCTACGACTTCACCTACGCCCTGCGCAGCCACAAGCCCGGCGAGGTCGTGCGTGTGGTGGTGCTGCGCGGGACCGCGCGGGTCACCGCGGACGTGAAACTGGAGCAGCGGAAGTAACGGTCAGTGTTCAGTGTTCAGTCGTCAGCCGTCCAGGGTCACAGGTTCTTGCTGGGGAACACGTATGCAGACATGGTCATCCCGAGCGCAGCGAGGGATCTCTCGGAGGGATTCCTCTCCCGCCTTCGGCGGGATCGGAATGACATCCTGCTAAGGTGGAGTCAGGATGCTGCTGCGTAACCTTATTTTCTGGCTTTCGACCAAGAAGCGTGTCACCGACGCCATTGCGCGCCGCGGGATGCGCCACGGCTTCGCGCGGCGGTTCATCGCCGGGGAATCGCTCGGCGAGGCGCTCGCGGCAAGTGCCGAGCTCGGCCGTGCGGGACGGCGGGTCAGCCTGAACCACCTCGGAGAAAACCTGCGCACGGCCGAAGAGGCCGAGCGTGCCAGGGATAGCTATATCGGGATGGTGCGTGAGCTTGACGCCGCGGGTCTCGACGGCGACGTCTCCATCAAGCTGACACAACTGGGCCTGGACCTCGACCGCAATCTCTGCCGGAGCCTGGCGATGGAGATCGCCGCGGTCGCGGCGGGGCTCGGCCGCACGATTGAAGTGGACATGGAAGGCACGGCGTACACCGACGCGACGCTCGACATCTTTGAAGCCCTGCGGCAGCGCTTCGACAACGCCGGGCTGGCCATCCAGGCCTATCTCTTCCGCAGTGAGAAGGACATCGAGCGGCTGGCGCCGCTGCGACCCAAAATACGCCTGGTGAAGGGCGCTTACCGCGAGCCCGCTAAACTTGCCATTCAGAAGAAGAGCGACGTGAACGCCAACTATCGCCGCCTGCTCGACCGGCTGCTCGACGGACGCTTCTTCCCTGCCATCGCCACGCACGACCCGGCCATGCTCGACTACGCGCGCCAGCAGCTCGCCGCGCGCGGGTTCACAGACAGCCAGTATGAATTCCAGATGATCTTCGGCGTGCGGCGCGACCTCCAGCAGCAGTTGCGCGAACAGGGCCACCCGCTGCGCATCTACGTGCCGTTCGGCACCGAGTGGTGCCCGTATTTCATGCGCAGGCTTTCCGAGCGGCCGGCCAACTGCTGGTTCGTGTTGCGGAACCTGCTCGCCGAATCGTCCCGGTAACTGCCGCCCGGGACCTTCCCTCACCTACAGGCGCCGGCCGCGACGCGTTCCCCGTCTTTTCTTCGGAGGGCTGGCTCGAAGAACTTTCCCCAGTGAGCCGTTCGACTCTCAGGACTTGATGCGGGCGATGAGTTTCCTGAGTTTGGTCGCGGCCGAGGCGTTGAGCCAGGTAAACTCGACGCCCATGCCGCCGGACTCCACATCGCGGACGACGCACGGGCTTTCGATCAGGTCATTCCCGGCGCGGATGCGAAGCTCAAACTCGGTGCCGGCCGGGTAGCGGTCGTTGGTAAGGAGATAGGCGCCTCCGGTGCCGAGGACCAGCACACGGCCGGCGAGAGGGCGGTTGACGCCCTCGCAGGTGGGCATCTTGTCTTCCGGGATGAGGATGCGTTCGTGGCGCCGCCGGTTTTCCTTCATAACGGAGCGATCAGGATTCGGTGATCAACGAGCCCGCCGAGCGCGCCGAGCGGAACGCATCAAGCGTCCAGGCATCCTGCACCTCGTCGTGGCGCAACACGTAGAAGTTGCCGTCGTCCGCGCGCACGCGAAAATAGATGGCCGCCGGGGAATACCACTGGTCCTCGACCTGTTCGACCTGGAACACTCGCCCGCGCAGGATGAAGCGCTGGGGGCGCTGGTCGGGGCGGTAGCCCGCGTAACACTCCACGCGAATCTCATTCATCGCGCCCCTCTCCATGCGGAAGCAGACATGAGCTAGTTTACTCCTCGACTCAGGCCGTGTCAGCAGCAAGAGGGTTTTTCGTGTTATGGGCAAGACACGCGGGCACCGCTCCTATCCGCGCGGGGAAAACTCGGCGTTGAAGGCCGAACCGAGAAGGAGGATCACCGCGGTCAACTGCATCCACACCATCAGGCCGATGGCCGCGGCCAGGCCGCCATAGACCAGGCTGTAGGGCATGTGCCGCACGTAGAAACCAAACGCGGCGTTGGCCACCCACCAGAGCAGCGTGGCCACCGCAGCGCCGGGCAGCACGTCTTTCCAGCCGCGCGCGCCGGGGCCGCCGACGCGGTACACCACCGCCAGCACCAGCATCGCGATCAGCAGGACGGCGCCAAAATACAGAGCGGACCAGAGCGCGCGAATCAGCGCCGGCATCCCGGTCTCGTGGATCGTCCAGGCGCGCAACTGCTTGCCGAACACGGTGAGGACGACGGAAGCCTGCCAGGGCACAATGGTCACCACCAGCAGCAGCAGCGCCCGGCCCTGGCGCAGCCAGTAGCCGGGAGGCTCGGGTTCGTCGTGAACGATATGAAAACCGCTCACCAGCAGCTTCATCACCTGCGTGCCGGCGAGCAGCGTGCCCACCAATCCCAGGGAAAACCATCGCCAGGGGTGAGCCGCGCGCCGGGTGAGAAACTCGACCACGAGGTGCTGGCTGCCCGGCGGCAGGATCCCCCGCATGTGCTCGACAATTTCGCGGACCTCGGCCCGCAACGACACGGAACTGCTGAAAACCCCCAGCGCCAGCAGCAAAATCGGGAAAAACGCGAGAAACATGTTGAAGGCCACGGCCTGCGACTGCGTCACGCAACGCGGATAGACGCGCAGCAAGGAGCGCAGAAAGCTCTGAAAGATCGCTCGCACGGATGGCCTGCCGGATTATACAGGCGGCAGTGAGGCCCCGCGATGATTCCGGAAGCGGTGTGCCATTATGTCCACGCCTCAGCAGTGGTCGGGTGCCACGGGCGCAGGGCCGCATGCACAAACGTTGGCGTCACCCCCCCGGAAAATGAACCTGGCGGGCTTCCCGACAAAAACCGTCGGGACGCAAAAGCGGCGAAAGCCCGCCGCTGCACAAATCCGCCCGAGGCGTCCCCTTGTCGGGCAGCGAGGCGCAGAGTATCCTTGCGGATACTTCCAGGGGAGGTGTGCGATGGCGCGCGTGGTCCGCTGCGGTTTGATTCAGGCCGGCTGCGAATGGCCGGCGGACAAGTTTTCGCTGGCGCAGATCAAACAAAAGATGATCGCCAAGCACGAGCGACTCATCGCCGCCGCAGCGAAGAAGAAGGTGCAGGTGCTGGGCCTGCAGGAGCTCTTCTATGGCCCTTACTTCTGCGCCGAGCAGCACGCGCGCTGGTACGAACTGACCGAACGCGTGCCCGGCGGACAAACGCTCGCGCGGATGCAGAAGCTGGCGCGGCGCTTCCGCATGGTGCTGATCGTGCCGGTGTACGAGGTGGAGATGACCGGCGTGTTTTACAACACCGCCGCGGTGATTGACGCCGATGGGCGGTACCTGGGCAAATACCGGAAGCACCACATCCCGCACTGCCATCCGGGATTCTGGGAGAAGTTCTATTTCACGCCGGGCAACTCCGGCTACCCGGTTTTCGAGACACGCTATGCCCGCGTGGGCGTTTATATCTGCTACGACCGGCACTTCCCCGAAGGTGCGCGCATCCTGGGCCTGAACGGCGCGGAGATCGTCTATAACCCCTCGGCGACCGTCGCCGGCCTCTCCGAATATCTCTGGGAGCTCGAGCAGCCCGCCCACGCGGTGGCCAATGGCTACTTCATTGC
Organism: Acidobacteriota bacterium; assembly: GCA_016201215.1. Classification (GTDB taxonomy): domain Bacteria; phylum Acidobacteriota; class Terriglobia; order Acidiferrales; family UBA7541; genus QHYU01. Next base: position 14,836 of record JACQDH010000006.1, read on the forward strand.
CGCGATCAACCGCGTGGGCACCGAGTCCCCGTGGAAGATCGGCGAGTTTTACGGCAAGAGCTACTTCTGCAACCCGCGCGGAAAAATCGTCGCGCAGGCCGGCCGCGACAACGACGAACTGCTGGTGGCCGAATTGAACCTGGACGAAATCCAGGAAGTGCGCACCACCTGGCAGTTCTACCGCGACCGCCGCCCGGAAACCTATGGTGAGATCACGCGCACGCAGGCCAGCGGGCATTCTCAGGCCGCGAATTGAACGCGCGCGAAGCCGTCAGCGACCAGCTATCAGCAGGACAGAGGAGAGGTAGAACACTGAGAAAGCGAAGGATGGCGTGAAGACAAGCCGGAACGCAAGCAACAGCGCGACTCTCTCTCTGCGCGCCTATGTGTACTCTGCGTCGAGATTCATCACCCTGACTGCTGCCGACGCCTGAAAGCTGACCGCTGATCCGTTTTTCGTGACACTCAGCGAAAGGACGCGACCGATGACCACGCAGCCCAAGCCCAGCGCCACCCGCAGTGAAGAGGTCGTGCGCAAGCACAAGGAATTCCTGTGGCCCGCGGTGACCCATTACTACCAGCAGCCGCTGGTGGCCGACCGCGGGCAGATGCAGTACGTCTGGGACCTCGAGGGCCGCAAGTATCTCGATTTCTTCGGCGGCATCCTGACCATTTCGGTGGGCCACGCGAATCCGAAGGTGACCGGCAAGATCAAGGCGCAGGTGGACCGGTTGCAGCACACCTCGACGCTGTACCCCAACGAAGCCATCGTCGCGCTGGCGGAAAAGCTGGCACAGATCACGCCGGGCAAACTGCAGAAAAGCTTTTTCACCAATTCCGGCACCGAAGCGAACTCGAAAACCTGATCCAGACCGGCACGAGCGGCTCGATTGCCGCGTTTATCGCCGAGCCCATCCAGGGCGTAGGCGGGTTCATCACGCCCCCGCCGGAGTATTTCAAGATCGTTTTCAAAGCTGTGAAGAAATACGGCGGCCTGTTCATCTCCGACGAGGTGCAAACGGGCTTCGGGCGCACCGGAAAGAAATGGTTCGGCATCGAGCATTGGGAGGTCACGCCGGACATGATGACCTGCGCGAAGGGCATGGCCAACGGCTCGCCCGCCGGCGCCACGATCACCACCGCGGAAATTGCCGACTCCTTCCAGGGCCTCACGATTTCCACCTTCGGCGGCAACCCGGTGACCTCGGTCGCCGCGCGCGCGACCATCGAAGTGATCGAAGAAGAGAATCTCCTCGAGAATGCGCACCTAGTGGGCGCCTATTTCCGCGGCAAACTCGAAGCGTTGCAGCAGAAGCACTTGCTCATCGGCGACGTCCGCGGGATGGGCCTGATGCAGGGCCTCGAGCTAGTCAAAGACCGCCAGACCAAAGAGCCTGCGCCCGAGGCCACCGTGCAACTGATGGAGCGCGCGCGGGTAAACGGGCTGCTCATCGGCAAGGGCGGGCTCTACGGCAACGTGATTCGCCTCTCGCCGCCGCTCAATATTTCCAAGGCCGACGTGGACGAGGCCATCCGCGTGCTCGATAAGTCCCTGGCCGAACTACGCGTTTAGTCCGAGTAGGGGTTCTGCTTGGCATTTCGCCCGGCTGCTTGGAGATGTCATCCCGAGCGCAGCGAGGAATCTCTCTGAGAGATCTTTCGCGGAGTTTATCCTGAGCCCTTCGCTTCCGCTCAGGACAAGCTGCGCGAAGGGCTCAGCATGACAGAGGCGGGGACCTGGCGGCCTAAAGGCCGCCGCTACATGCGCTGCGCAGTTTGCCAGTTTGTGTAGCTATGGGCCAAAGCCTGCCAGAACCGCATCGATCAAACCGGCGGTAGCGCCGCGCCTTGTAGGAGCAACTTTTGTAACGCTGGCCTCTGGCCGGCGATTTTCCGCGCGGCGGCCGCAACCGAAAACACGCCGGCGAGACGCCGGCGGTACAAGGACACAAACGCGCTTCGGCGACCGCCGGGCGTTGTGGTAGGCTTCCCGGACAAGGAGAAACGACATGGCGACTGCAACGACCACTACTCAAATCTGCCGCAATTTCATCAACGGGCGCTGGGTGGAATCGCGCTCCACGCGCACCGCCGAGCGCCGCAACCCGGCCAACCTCGACGAGATCGTGGGCGTGTCTCCGGTCTCAACCCGCGAGGAAACCCGCGAGGCCATCGCCGCAGCGAAGAATGCGTTTACCGTCTGGCGCGACACGCCCGCGCCGATCCGCGGGCGCGTGATCGCCAAGGCTGCGCTGCTCATGGACCAGCAGAAGGAAGAGCTGGCGCGCATCCTGACGCGCGAAGAGGGCAAGACGTTCAAGGACTCGCTGGGCGAGGTCATCAAGTCGGTCAACATCCTGGAATTCATGACGGGCGAGGCGCGGCGGATCGGCGGGGAGACGGTGCCGAGCGAGCTGCCCAAGAACTTCGCCTATACGATCAAGCAGCCGCTGGGCGCGGTCGCGGTCATCACGCCGTGGAATTTTCCGGTGTGCATTCCCGTCTGGAAAATGGCGCCGGCGCTGGTTGCGGGTAACGCCGTGGTGTTCAAGCCGGCGACGATCACGCCACTGACAGCAGCCAAAGTGGTGGAGATCTTCGAGCAGGCTGGGGTCCCCGCGGGTGTGCTGAATATGGTGCTGGGCTCGGGCGGCGAAGTGGGCGACGAGCTGTTGCAGCATCCCGACGTGCGCGCGGTGTCGTTCACCGGCTCGAACGAGGTGGGCAGCGAACTTTACGCGCAGGGCGCGCGGAGAATGAAGAAGTGCCAGTGCGAAATGGGGGGCAAAAACCCGCTGGTCGTGCTGGCGGACGCGGATCTGCCGCTGGCCGTGGAGTCCGCCGTCTTCGGCGCGTTCGCTTCGACCGGGCAGCGCTGCACCGCCACCAGCCGCGTGGTCGTGGAGGAAAAGGTCGCCGACAAGTTTGTGGAGATGCTGGTCGAGCGCACGCGGAAATTCAAGGTCGGCAACGGCCTCGATCCCGGCGTGGACATGGGCCCGGCGGTGGACGAGGGGCAGTTCAAGACCGACCTGAAGTACATCGAGATCGGGAAGAAGGAAGCCAAGCTGCTGCTCGGCGGCGAGCGGCTGAGCGGCCCGGGCTACGACCGCGGCTACTTCGTCGCGCCGACGATTTTCGATCACGTGGCGATAGAAAGCACCATCGCCCAGGACGAAATCTTTGGGCCGGTGCTTTCGGTCATCCGCGTGCGCGACTTCGACGAAGCCCTGCACGCGGCCAATTCCGTGCGCTACGGGCTTTCCAGCTCCATCTACACCAACGACGCCGCGAAAATCTTCGAGTTCATCGACCGCATCGAGACCGGCATCACCCACGTCAACTCGCCGACGGTGGGCGGCGAGGCGCAGCTTCCTTTTGGCGGCATGAAGGCCACCGGCATCGGCCTGCGCGAGATGGGCCGCGTGGCGATTGATTTCTACACCGAGCTGAAAACGGTGTACATCGACTACACCGGCCGCAGGCGCGAATCGACGATCTACTGATTTGCTCGCTTCAAACAGCACACGGGACAACACCATGGTTCACCGCGCCCCATCGACTCTTTCCCTCGTCGTGGCCCTCGCCACCTGCGCGACCTTGGCGGCGGAGAGGATGGTCTGGAAGCCGGTCGAGCGGGCAGTGCTGAAGGTGGACGACCGCCCGGCGCGGATCTGGAACGTCTATCGCGCGGAAAAGAAAGACCACCTCCTGCTCGTGCAGCTCGGGCGGCGCTTCCTGATGCTCGATTACCGCGCCAAAGAGATTTACGACCTTGATCCCGCGAAGCTGGAACGCAAGGAGAAAGAGCTTATCTGGCAGGAGGCCGACAAGCCTGCGAAACCTCTGGCTACCGCGGACTGGTCGGTGCGCGACACGGGGCCCTTGCGGCGCGTCCGCGCCACGCTTTCCGAAGAAGGCCGCGTGCTCGAAGTGCAGGTACCCACAAAACCAGACTTGCGAACGCTGTACTGAGCCGGAGACGGCTTGCTTTTGGGTGTCTTGACTTTGCCCTGGGCCGTGAAAGATGATTGCCCCTAACCTCGCCTTCCAGAGGGACGACGCGAAAAAACACGCGGCCTCCCAGCGCGGCCGTGAGGTGCAAAAGGAGGAATCGTGAAAGAGACGTTGAGGCCTGGTATCGAACATGAACTCCGATTTCGCGTGCCTCTCACAAAAACGGTACCCGCCCTCTACCCGGAATCCCCGGAATTCCGGGCCATGCCGGAGGTGTTCGCAACTGGATTCATGGTGGGCTTACTCGAGTGGGCGTGCATACAAGCCTTAAATCCACACCTCGACTGGCCGGTGGAACAGAGCGTTGGCACGCACATTAATGTGAGTCATTCTGCGGCCACACCACCGGGATTCGAGGTCAGCGCAAAAGTGAAGCTGGTGGAAGTGGACGGGCGACGACTGATCTTCCAGGTGGAGGCCCACGATGGGGCGGAGGTCATCAGCAAGGGGACGCACGAACGCTTCATCATCAATGCGGAGAAGTTCGCCGCCAAAATGCGCGAAAAAGCCAAATCCATCAGCAGGTAACAGGCCCATCCACACGACTCGCTAAACGCTCGGGCGATAACCGATGACCGCCGCACTCCCTGATCGCGATGCCATCCGCGCCTGAAAATACTTCGGGGAGCGGGCCACGCGCCGGCGCGCTCGACCTGGAAACCATCCGCAGCAGTTCGCTCTACAACGAGGATCTCGCGCCGGTGCCGGCCGAGCGCCGGAGCTGGAGCACCTACAACTACGCCGCGCTGTGGATGGCCCTGAGCGTGAACATCCCCACCTACATGCTGGCGAGCGGCATGATCGCCGGCGGGATGAACTGGAAGCAGGCGATCTTTACCGTGTTTCTGGGCAACCTGCTGGTGCTGATCCCCATGCTCTTGAACGCGCACGCCGGCGCGCAATATGGAATTCCCTTCCCTATTTTTGCGCGGGCGTCGTTCGGCGTGCTGGGCGCCAACGTGCCGGCCATCCTGCGCGCGCTGGTGGCCTGCGGCTGGTTCGGCATCCAAACCTGGATCGGCGGCGAAGCCATCAACGCGATGTTCATTGCGCTTGCGCCCGGCTGGAAGAATTTCACGCTGGGCGTGCCGATTTGCTTCCTGTTTTTCTGGCTGCTCAACGTGCTGGTGATCGCCCGTGGCATCCAGACCATTCGCTTCGTGCAAGGCATCTCCGCGCCCTTCCTGCTGCTGATTGGACTGGCGCTGCTGCTCTGGGCGCGAACGAAGGCAGGCGGTTTCGGACCCATGTTGGCGACGCCGTCGAAGTTTCACAGCTTCGGCGAGTTCTTCCGCTTCTTCATCCCGTCGCTCACCGGAGTCGTCGGCTTCTGGTCCACGGTGGCGCTCAACATCCCCGACTTCACGCGCTACGCGCGCAGCCAGCGCGCGCAGATGGTCGGCCAGGCGCTAGGCCTGCCCACCACGATGACGTTCTATTCGTTCCTCGGCATCGCGGTCACTTCGGCCACCGTGGTGGTGTTCGGCGAAGCGCTGTGGGACCCCGTGGCCGTGCTGAGCCGGCTGGGCCATCCACTGGCCGTGGTCGTGGCCATGGTGGGGGTGCTGCTGGCCACGCTCAACGTCAACGTGGCCGCCAACATCGTTTCGCCCGCGAACGATTTCTCCAATCTCTACCCGCGGCGCATCAGTTTCCGCACCGGCGGATTGATCACCTGCGCGCTGGGCATAGCCATGCAGCCCTGGAAGCTGCTGGCCAGCTACGGCAGCTACATTTTCGGCTGGCTGGTGGGCTATTCGGGATTCCTGGGGCCGATCGCGGGCGTACTGATCTGCGACTATTTCCTGCTGCGCAAAAAAATTATCCTGGTCGAGGACTTGTATCAGCGCGGCGGGTTCTACGAGTTCGCAGGCGGGTTCAACTGGAACGCGATGGCTGCGCTTGCGACCGGCTGCGGAGTCGCGTTCGTCGGCCTCGTCTATCCGCCGCTGCGGCTGCTCTACAACTACGCCTGGTTCGTGGGTTTTCTGGTGAGCTTCGTCGCCTATTACACACTCATGAGCGCGCGCGTGACCGCCCCCGAGGCAGCGGAATGAAGCCGCGGCCCGCCATCACGGCAGCGTGTCACTGTGCAGCATCGGTGCCACAGAGCTTGCAGCGGCGCGGGCGGCGCACAATGGAAGCATCGCGCGGGAAGACGACCGCGAGCCACCAGTCGATGGCCACTTGTAGCTGCTTCTTTAGCCCCGCCAGTTTGAACAGGTGAACCGCGTTCCACAATAACCACGCAAAGTAGCCGCTGAATTTCAGACCCCAGATATCCACCACCGCGTAGTTCATCCCCAGTGAGATCAGGATGCCCTGCGAGGTGTAGCGGTAGCTTTCCAGGGGTTCGCCCTTCTCCAGGTGCGCGATGTTTCTTGCGGCCAGCCGGCCGTGAGCGATGGCCACCGGTGCAACGCGCGGCGCCTCCGGCGCGGTGACTGCGGCCGCGGAGTCGCCGACCACGAAGATCTCGGGGTGCGTTTCGAGTTGCAGGTGTTCGTTCACGATGGCGCGGCCGATGCGGTCGTGCGGCCCGGGTAGCGCCTCGACCAGTTCGTGCGCGCGCACCCCGGCGGCCCAGACTACTGTCTCTGCGGGAATGATCTGGCTGCTGTTGACCTCCACGCCGCCTGGGAAACATCGCGTGGCCCGTGCGCCCAGGCGGATCTCGATGCCCTCGACCTGCAGACGTTTCTTGGCGTGCTTGGCGAGCTTCGGATGAACGCCGCGGAGGATTTCCTGTGCGTCTTCCACCACGATCAGGCGAATCTCGGCAGGCGAGATGCCCCGATAGCGCCCGACAACGTAGTGGAACAGGAAATCGTGCATCTCGGAAACAAGCTCCACGCCGGTGTAGCCGGCGCCGACGATCACAAAGGTCATCATTTGCCGCCGCACGGCTTCGTCGGCGGTATGGTCGGCGTGCTCGCAGAGGTCCAGAATCCGCTCGCGCAACACCACGGCGTCTTCCAGCGTCTTGAAGTCCCAGGTGTGCTCGCGCGCACCCGGGACGCCGAGATAGTCCGTGCGGCTGCCGAGCGCGACGACCAGGGAGTCGTAGCTGAGCGTCCCCGAGGCCAACTCGACCTGGCGCCGGCTGACGTCGATCGCGCGGACCAATTCCCGCTGGAAGCCGAAGCGCCGCCGGCCGCGAATGTCGCGGACGGCCTGCACGATGTGCCGTGGATTGATATAGCTCGAGGCGATCTCCGGCAGCAGCGGCGTGAACAGGAAAAGATTCTGTTCACTGACCAGGAGGATCTCTATTTCGCGCTCGCGGCGAAAGATTCGGTCGAGATCAATGGTCGCCTGCAGGCCGCCGAAGCCCGCTCCGAGCACTAGGATGCGCTTCATGGCCGCAGCCCTCGAATATAGCCACGTAGGCTGAGGAGCAAGGGCCCCTCCCCCCTACTTTTTTCGTAAGTGCACATTGTAAAGGACTTGGCTCCATGAACATAGACTCCAACCTCTGCCGCACGACCTCCCTGGGCCCGCCACTTAGGGTTCGCTCCGTTCGCTATGCCACAGGACAGGCGGTATAAGTTCGGCGCGCCGCCATACCCCCGGCTAGAAGACTTTGCAAAGCTCTTGGCGGGCCCCGCAACCCCGTCCGGGACGCACAAAACGCGCTTTGCGGTCTATTATACCGCGCAAGGCAATAGAGAAACCGTTGGGGGTGCAAACGCTGTCGGCTTGGTGAGCTGACCATCGGGTGAAGGGCCCGCCCCTGCAGTTCTGCGTGCGCTAGGCCCGGCCTCCCCCATCACAAAGAAATCGTTTGACACGCCTGCAGGCTCTGTTATTTTCTCCACTATACATACGGGTTAGTTACTCAAGACGGACGCTAACAGTCCCCGTAAAGGTTCCAGGCCGCTTCTTTTCCGCGCACGCCGAGGAGGCCGCATGCCGCGCACAAGA
>JACQDH010000085.1 GCA_016201215.1 Acidobacteriota bacterium
GTCGTTTAGCGAATTGTCGGCCGCAGGCGATTCGCAAACCCCTCCAGACCCGATAGCGGCACCAGCTCAATCCTCTGCGCATCGAAGAGCCGGGCCACAAACTGGTGGGTCTCATTTCCCGGCGCGGGCGGGGTTTCCGTCACGGCGACGAATTCGGCCTGGGCCAGCTTGGCGCGGATAGATTCGGCCGTGAAGGCGAGCACCTTGGCCTGCGCGGGGTCTCCCGATAGCACCAGGGCATGCGCAAAACCGCGCGTGCCGTTACGGCGATACGCGTAGTCGAGCTTCAGGCGGTCACCCGGAAAGGTGAACTCCTCGATGCGCACGCCCTTCTCCATCTTCCCCAAGATGCCGGCGCTGCGGAACACCTGGCTGGCGCGCGCGCGGATCCCACCTCGTGTATTGGCCGCCTCGGCCGCAGTGCGGCGGTAGTGCGGCACGGCCACGTGGTCGCGGTAAAGACGATCGAGCTCGGCGTCGAGATCACCGGTGAGCACGCCGCGCTGCGGGCTGAACTGCAAGGCGTTCGAGAACGTGTCGTCCAGCCGGGAGATCCACGTCGGCACGTTACTACGGTGCTCTTCAAACTGCGCCTCGAAGTCGGCCTGAAGGGCACGGAGCAGGCCCAAGTCGGCGGTGGGATGTAGCTTGTGAACGCGGCTGAACTCGCTCTGGTCCTCAATCAGGCGCGCCCGGCCACGGCTGGTCTTGGGGTCGTGGATCACCACGCCGATGTTGATCCACTCGTCGCGCACCAAGTTCGGTGTATAGCGCAGCACGTGATAGACACAGGTCTGCAAGGTTTCCTCAGGCATGGCTCACTTCCAGTTGACAAAAGGTTGTCGGAACGAATCCCGTGCGGCCACGACCCACTCGCGCACTTTCTTGCGCCGCCGGTCGAGCTGCTCGAGCAGGCGGAATAGCGCGTCGGAATCGAAGTCGTACCACTCCGGCGGAATCTGCTTTTGCACCTCGTCGAGCACGGACGGGGTCATGCGATTTTCCAGGCGATCGAGCCAGGGCTCAAATGACTCCATGCCGCGCACCGACTCGTACACGCGGTGCCGGGCATAGAGGCCCCGCAGCGGCGCGTCGGGAAAATCCAACTCGCCCGCGTTGAAGCAAAACCCCTGGTCAATCATCCAGGCCACGTAATGCGACCTCCCCGGTTCCAGGAAGAAGATCGCCTGGCGGCCGTTGGTGTTGCAGGTCCACTTGTCGAAGACCAGCATGCCCAGAAAATCGTTCAGGTTTTCCACCTCGCGGAGTTGCTGGTCGGGCAGAAAGTCATGCACGGTCAGCCGCGCCGGGTCGCCCGGATAGCGCGAGCCGAACTGCCGGCCCGCCCGGCACGGCGTGCGACCCATGCCCAGTTGGACCACCAGCTCAGCGGTGTACTGGATCAACTCCGCGCTGACTTCCACCACCGCCATCGGCGGCGTCAGCAGACCGAGCCGGGCGGCCAGTGCGGTTCCCAGCATTTCGTTGGCCAGAATCCGCGAATGCTGCGGGTTGTTCTGGAATTTCACAATGTAATAGAAGCCGTCGTCGCATCGCATCAGATGCGCCTGCGCGCCCCCGCGCATTCGGCGAATGTGCTCCAGTGCTCTGGGCATTGGCGGTAATGCTAGCCACGGGTCGGTCACGCAGCAAGCAGATTGTTTTCAAACCGGGAATCGCGTGGCCCATCTTGGCGCGGAGTTCGGCGTCCGCAGCGTCGCGCCGCGCCGCCCTCGCAGAAGTGTGCGACGGGATTTGCCCTATTGCTTTCGCAGCATGCGCTTCTTGCCTTTCTTAACTGCTTGTTATATGCTATTGGGCGATGAGTTTCGTGGCCCTTCAGGAGAGCCTGCGCAAGGAACTCCGCAAGCGAATCGAAGCTGGCGAACTGACAGGCATGGAGCTGGCCCGCCGCACGGGATTCACGCAGGCGCACATTTCCAACTTCTTGAACCGCAAGCGCTGGCTCAAGCTGGGCGCGCTCGACCGCATGTTGAAGGCCATCGGCCTGTCGTTCTACGATCTGTTGAACCCGCATGAGCTGGTGCGTTTCGCCGCCGTGCCGGCGAGCAGCGACGTGGAGTACGCCGAAGTGCCCCTGGTCGAAAGCGCGGTCGCGGTGACCAGCGAGATCATTGTCAACGAGGAAGTCAAGGAGCTGCACAAGTTCCACCGAAGTTCTCTGAACCGGTTGCGCGCGGACCTGGCCTCGGCGGGGCGCAAGTCCTGGACGCGCTTTGTGCTGATCCGGGCGGAGGCCCGAGACGCGACGAGCATGTGGCCGCGGCTGGGCCCGGGCTCCTTGATCCTGGTGGACCGCCATTACAATACTCTGCGTCCCTACCGCAAGAACGATCGCAACCTCTACGCCATCCGCAAGGACGACGGTTTGCTGGTGCGCTACGTCGAACTGAGCGGCTCCTCGCTCGTCTTGCGTCCCCACCATCCGGACGAACCAGTCGAAGTTCTCCCCGTCGAGGAGGGCAAGACTGCGAGCGACCTGATCGTGGGACGCGTGGCCCACATTTCCTTGGAGACCTAGCACAGTCTGCAGCTCGGCAATGCCCTGGGCACGTGGCACGCGACGCGGGAGACGCGCGCAAACAAAAATGGTCCGAGAGAAATCTCGGGCCCCGAAACCCTGCCTGATTCGCTGCCGCTGGGCAGGTCGTCTAGCGCTTCTTGCGGCGCTTGCCACCCTTCTTCGCGGCTTTCCGGCGCTTACTCTTGGTCCTGGCCTTCTTTTTGGGCTTGCCCTTTTTGACTTTCTTGGCGCGTTTCGCCTTTCGTGCCGGCTTGGCCTTCTTTCTCTTCGGCTTGGCGGGCGGAGGAGGTGGTGGCGGGGCGGCCTCGTAGCCTGGGCGCTCTGCGACGACCAACTCCTCTTCGGCTTCCTCTTCCACCCCTTCTTCGCGCTCACCGCCGGGTTCTTCTTCTTCCTCGAAGCGGGAGACCTCGTTCTCGTCGCTGTTGTCGGTCTTCTCGTGCACCATCATGACCTCCGTCAGATCAGCCACCCAGGGAACGCAGCCGGAGTGGTCAACCGTCCACGGCGGGCTTATAAACTCAGTTTCCCACCTTGTCAAGACAAAGCCCGTCTGCGTGCAATCAAAGTCCCGACCGCAGCCTCGCCGGGGAGCAGGCGCGGCTTACGAGGTGTGACCGCGCATATTGAATCTAAAGGAGTTAGAAGGAGGCGCGGGGGCGGCTTCGGCGCCTACCTCGGCGGCAAGATGGTGAGCTGGTCGCCCACCTTCAGTTCCCGAGTGGACAGGAAGTGGTTGGCAGCGCGGAGCGCCTCAACCGTGGTGCGATAGGCGCGAGCAATCGACCAGAGTGTCTCGCCGGGCTTGACGCGATGGAGGATGGTCTCCACGGCAGGAGAGGGTTTCGGTGTGCCACTTCCGGCCGGCGCAACTGCCGCCCCCGCGCCTTTCGATCGCGTCTTGGCCGACGTTGGCGGCGTGCGTCCGCCGGGATAGATCCTCAAGCGCATCCCGCGAGCCACGCGATTGCCGCGCAAACCATTCCAGCGCTTCAGTTCGATCACAGTGCAATCGAATTCATCCGCGATCGATTCGAGCGTATCGCCTCGGCGGACGCGATAGCGAACCAACTCGCCCTGCGCCGGCTGCGGGCGCGCCGCAGCGGGGATGATCAACTTGTCGCCGGGCTGAAGCGGCGTGCCCGTCTCCAGCCCATTCGCGTCGGCGATCGCGCCGGGTGTTACACGGTATTTTTTGGCCAGCGCGGAGAGCGTCTCACCTTCTTCCACGCGATGTCGCCGCCAGCTCACCCATTTCTCCGGCGGGATGGCGGCGATTTCGGCGAAGAAGCGCTCGGCGGTACCCTCCGGCAGGTGCAGCTCGATGTCGGGGTCAGCAGGCGTGACCATGCGCAACAGTTGCGGATTGAGCGAGCGCAGGGTCTCCACATCCGCGTCAATCGTTTCGGCGACCAGGCGCAGGTCAATCGGGTGGCCGGGTTTCACGCGATCGATGGGCACGGTGGACTCCGGCTCGACCTGGAGGCCGTAGTGCGCGGCATCCTTGGCCATCAGCGTTAGGGCCAGAATGATGGGCACGTAGTTCCGGGTTTCCCGCGGCAGCACATTGCGTTTATAGAGCTCCCAGAAGTCGGCGTAGCCGGTGCGCTCGATGGCGTGCTGGACGTTTCCCGGACCCGAGTTATACGCGGCCAGGACGAGATACCAGTCGCCGAAGATCTCATAGAGGTCGCGCAGGTGCCGCGCGGCGGCGCGCGTGGCCTTCTCGGGATCCTGCCGCTCGTCCACCCACCAGCTATGCTGCAGGCCATACTGCTTGCCGCGGAAGGACATGAACTGCCAGATGCCCCGCGCACCCGCGCGCGAGAGCGCCAGCGGCTGGAAGGCGCTCTCCGCCTGGGCCAAATAGATCAGATCCTGCGGCAACCCTTCCTCGCGCAGCACGCGCGAGATCATCGCGCGATAGCGGCCTGCGCGACGCAGCCCGGTTTCGATAATGGCGCGCCCGCGCGGTGTCTGGAAGAAATTCAGAAAGGACAGGACCTGGTCGTTCACCGTCAGCGGGAGGTCATGGGGAACCGCCTCGAGCTCCTTTTCCGCGCGCTCCTTGAGCCGCGGGTCCACCGGAAAGGTCATCTCTGCGATCTCATCGAGGGGCGCAGGCTCCGGCCTCTGCTCGCTGAAGCCGTCACCTTCCCGGAAGGCGGCCATCTCGTAGGCGTGTACGGCTTGCACGATGCGGTCATAAAGCTGTTCGACGCTGGCGTCCGCCTGCAAGTCGTAGCCGCCGGAAAGCAGCCAATCCACCGCTTGATTGAAGTCACGGCGCGCCTTGGCCAGGTGCCCGGCCTTGTACTCCTGCTCGCCGACCTGGAAGACAGCTTCGACCTGTGCCCGCAGGAGTTCCACGCCGCTAGGCGGAGGCGGGAGCAGGAAGGCAGCCTGCGCCCGTGGGCTCTCGAGCGGTAACGTTCCCAGAGCCACCGGAGCAGCCGGGGGAGTGATCTCCGGCGGACGAACCTGAACGGGACGCTTGGCCGTCTCCTCGCAGCCGGCTAAGCCGAGCAGCGCCGCAGCCGCTAGGGCAAAAAAGCCAGTCTTCTGTTTCCTGTAGAGCGTCATGTTAACCGGTTTTCCGCACCGCTTGCCTGAAAGACACGGCCCGCGGCCTCCGGGTGAGCCGCGGCCCTTTCATCGTAGGGACGCCGCCGCTCCGGGTCAATCGAAGAGGAGGAAGCGGTTCACACAATCGAAACAGCGCGAGCTAGGCGAGGGCCTGCTTCAAATCTTCGATCAGATCCTTCGGGTCCTCGAGCCCCACGGAGACCCGCACCGTCCCCGGGGCGACGCCGGCGGCGGCGAGCTCCTGCCGGCTCATCCGGTAATGCGAAGTATAAATCGGCAGCACGACCAGGGACTCCACTCCGCCCAGGCTGGCGGCGAGCAGAAACACGCGCACGCGGTCACAAAAGCGACGCGCCGCGGGCAAACCCCCGCGCAGGTCAAAGGCCAGCATGGCACCGAAGCCGCGCATCTGCCGCCGGGCCAGGCGGTGGTCGGGATGCGTGGGCAAGCCCGGGTAGTGCACGCGCGTCACCTTGGGGTGCCGCGCGAGATAGCGGGCCACGGCCATGGCCGTCTCGCATTGCCGGCAGACGCGCAGCTCGAGCGTCTTCAGCCCGCGGACCAACAGGTAGGCCGCATCCGGGTCCATCGAGCCACCGAGGTAGATGACCATCTGCCGAATCCGGTCAATCCACTTGCGGCAGCCCACGGCCGCACCGGCGATCAGGTCGGAGTGGCCGCCCAGATATTTCGTGGCGCTGTGCAGCGCGATATCGAAACCCAGCGCGAGCGGCTTCTGCAGAATGGGCGAAGCGAAGGTGTTGTCAATCAGTGAGACCAGCTTGTAGCGCTGTGCCAGCCGGATCGCCTGGCGCAAATCCACCACCCGAAGGGTGGGGTTGGTGGGCGTTTCCACGTAGAGTGCACGGGTGCGCGAGTTCACCAGGCGATTGACGCCCTCCAGGTCGGTCTCCACGTGATGCACGCGGATGCCCAGCCGCGGCAGGACGTCGCGCATCAGGCGGTAAGAGCCGCCGTAGAGTTGCCGCGTGGCGATCATTTCATCGCCCGCCTGCAGCACGGCCAGCAAGGCGCTGGAGATGGCGGCCATGCCCGACGCGGTGACGATGGCGGCCTCGCCGCCTTCCAGCTCTGCGAGCCGCGTCTCGGCCACGGCCAGCGTGGGGTTGCCATAGCGTGTGTAGATGTACGCCTTACTCTTCCCCTCGGCCCAGCGCTTCATCTCCGCGGTGCTGGAGAACGTGAAGGTGGAGGTGCGCACGATGGGGGTGCTGACGGGCGCGCCGATGCCATGCTTCGATTCGCCGCTATGGATAGCGCGCGTGGCATCGGCCCAGTGATGTGAGTTGGGTTTGGGCATAGGGGAGCGATTCTCGCGCGACCCGCGGCGGCACAAGGGCCAATTTGGCGGCCTCCACCGCGTCGGGTCTAGGCTTCCTCTTGGACTGGTTCGCCCTCCCGCGCGGCTTTGGCGGCGGTAATGATCTTCTCGGCGATTTCGCCGGGCACGAAATCGTAGTGCGAGAATTCCATCGTATAGCTGGCGCGGCCCTGGGTCATCGAGGTCAGGTCGGTGGCGTAGCTGAGCATTTCGGCCAGCGGCACCTGCGCCTTCACCACGACACTGGTGCCGCGTGACTCGCTGCCGCTGATGCGCCCCCGCCGGGAGCTGAGATTACCCATGATGTCGCCCGAGTATTGATCCGGCGCATAAACCTCGACCTGCATGATCGGCTCGAGCAGCGCGGGCCGGGCCTGCTTCATGGCTTCCTTGAAGGCCAGCGAGCCAGCGATCTTGAAGGCCATATCCGACGAGTCCACGTCATGATACTTGCCGTCGTAGAGGATCGCCCGAAAATCGACGACCGGGAAGCCGGCCAGGTAGCCGCGACCGGCGGCGTCACGGATGCCCCTCTCCACCGAGGGAATGAAGTTCTTGGGGATGGCGCCACCGAAGATGTCGTCCACAAACTCGAAGCCGCCGCCGCGCGGCAACGGCTCCATCTTGATGCGGCACACGCCGAACTGGCCGTGGCCGCCGGTCTGTTTCTTGTGCTTGCCTTCGGCGTCGGCCTTGCCGCGAATGGTCTCGCGGTAGGGCACCTTGGGCGGTTTGAGCGTGAGGTCCACGTGATAGCGCTTGTGAAGCTTGGCCACCACCACCTCGATGTGCTGCTGGCCGGAGCCCGAAAGCAAAAACTCCTTGGTCTGCGGATCGCGTGAGAAGCGCAGCGCGAGGTCCTCTTCGAGAATCTTGTGGATGGCCTGGCCGATGCGGTCCTCGTCGGCGCGGGTCTTGGGCTCGATGGCAAAGGTGATGGAAGGCTCGGCCATGCGCGCCGGCGGATAGAAGATGGGCGCGGCCTTGTCGCCCAGCGTGTCGCCGGTGAGTGTCTCCTTCAGCTTGGCCACAGCGCCGATGTCGCCGGCGTGCAGCTCGGCCACCGCCGTGGCCGTCTTCCCCTGCATCACCTGCACGTGCTGGAGGCGCTCCGGCGTCGAGCGGTTGAAGTTCAGCAGCGTGGCATCGTTCTTGAGCACGCCGGACATCACCTTGAAGTAGTTGATGCGCCCGGCGAAGGGGTCGGCGAGCGTCTTGAAGACGAAAATCGCCACCGGCTAGCTGTCCGCAATCTTGCGCTCGGCCGATTCGCCCTTGCGGTCCGGCTGGGTGTAGCCGCTGGCCTTGCCTCGCGCGGCAGGATAGGGGAAGAGCTCCACCAAGGTGTTGAGAATCGTTTCACTGCCGATATTGAGCAGCGCGGAGCTGAGCAGGACGGGATGAATGCGCTTGGTCTGAATCGCATCGCGCAGGCCTCGGGTGAGGTTTTCGACCGGCAGCGTACCCTTCTCGAAAAACTCCTCCATGAGCTTGTCGTCGCCCTCGGCCACCATCTCGACAAGTTTCTCGTGAGCTTCCTTGGCCGCGTCGGCGAACTCCGCTGGAATCTCCTCGATTCTTGCCTTGCCATCGCCGCCGGGCTGATAAACGTGAGCCTTCATCGAGATCAGGTCCACGACGCCGCGGAAACTTTTCTCTTCGCCGATGGGAAGTTGAATCGGCACCACGCACCGGCCGAAGACCTGATGAATCGAAGCGAGCGCGCGCTCGAAGCTGGCCAGCTCCCGGTCCATCCAGTTGATGAGGAAGGCGCGGGGAATGTCGTACTCGGTGCAGTAGTCCCAGACTTTTTCGGTGATGACTTGCACGCCGGCGACTGCGTCCAC
>JACQDH010000086.1 GCA_016201215.1 Acidobacteriota bacterium
ACGGCATCACCGAGGCCATGAACCTGCGCGACACCGAATACGGCCGCGAGCGCCTGGTCGAAGCCGTACGCCGCCGCCGCGACGCTTCCGCGCAGCGCATCGTGGCCAGCGTGTTCGACGAAGTAGAAATCTTCTCCCGCGGCGGCACTCACGACGACGACCGCGTCCTCCTGGTCCTCAAAGTCCTCTAGCTCGATTTTGCCCCGTAGCGCGTGTATCCTGCCGGCGGGTTGGCTTGGCCCCGCGATTCAATATCGCCGTTTGGAAATCGGCGCTACGGCTTACGTACCGGTGGAGGAGTAGCGGCGCACGCCCTGGTTCCAGACCAGCAGCGCCACTCCGAGGGTCGCCGCGGCGACCGCAGGCACCAGCGGCGCGTAGCGCGTAAACGCCGTGCCGGCCCAGGTGCCGCCCCGCGTGGCCGAGGCCAGCAGGCGCACGCTGGGATAAAACGTGGCGAAGCCGAACGGGATGATCCAGCTCAGCAGAAACTGAATGAAGCTGCTGTAGATCGAGAGCGGGTAGCGCCCGAAGGCCAGCAGGTTCCACGCCGGCGGGTGGAGGCCGATGCGGTCCTCGAACCAGAACGACACGGTGGAGAGACCTAGGAAGACGGAAACGTAGATCACGCTGCCGCACAGACCGAAACCCGCCAGCAGAAGAATTTCCCGGGCGGTCCAGTGGAGGCCCAGGCGTCGCGAGGCCCAGGCCACCACGAGCAGGCCCAGCGCCACTTCGTGGAACGATTCGATGCGAAAGGTCTCGAACAGCACTTGGAAAAGCGAGCCGACCGGGCGCAGCAGCACCCGGTCGAATTTTCCCTCCACGATATAGTTGTTGCCGAAGTCGTAGAGGTTCAGGCTCAGCACGTTGAACAGGCCGAAGGGCACGAGCGAGAAGCCATAGAGGAACAGCACCTGTTCAAACCGCCAGCCGGCCAGTTGCGGCACGCGCGAGAACAGCACCAGCACGAAGCCGAACGAGAACGCCGTCGCGGCCACGCTGGTGGCCAAGCCGATCAGGAAGTCGGCGCGGTAGCTGACACGCACCTTGGCGTACTGCGCGAAGTAGGCTAGGAGCAGGATGAGATGCCGCCGCACGCTAGCCTCCGTGAATGGTGATCTTGCGCGTGGCGCGGTGCCACCAGCGGTTGCCCAGCCAGAGCAGCGCCACGACCCAGGCCCACTCGATCAGCAGCGCGCGTGCCGCCTGCACCGCGTCGAGCTTGCCCAGATAGATCTGCAGCGGCGTGTAGGCGATGTGCTCAAACGGCAGCCAGGCCGCCGCGGTGCGCACCGGGGCAGGGAAAAAGCTCATGGGGATGAGCAGGCCGGAGAGCAGCTCGATCAGCCAGTATTTGGCGCGGACCAGCGCGAGGATGGACTTGAGCGGAATCGCGCAGGTGCCGATCAGGAAGTTGATCGCGCCCATGAGCAGGAAGCTGCCCACCACTGCGGCCAGAAACAGCGCAAAGTTTACCCCCGAAGCCGGCGGCCGCACCGGAAACACCAGCGCAATGATCACCGCGGTCGGCGCGGTGAGCATCACCAGGCGGAAGGCCGATTCGCCCACCGCGCGCGCCAGCCACATCCACTGTACTGAGACCGGCTTGATCAGCTCCATGGCGATCTTGCCTTCCAGAACCTCGTAAGCCATCTCTTGATCAATGGTGTTCCAGTAGAACGAGCGGATGATTACACCGTGACGTTGATCAGGTAGGTCAGGATGCCCGTGTAGTAGCGCAGCCGGAAGGCCAGGATATTGACGAAGCCCACCCGCGAAAATTCCAGATACGGCCGCAGGGCTGGGGCAAGAGCGTTCATGACGCGGGCGCGCTGACCTCCTGCAGGGCTTCGCCGGCGTAGATGCGCTTGACGATCTCTTCGATGGGCTCGTCTTCGATCAGGAGGTCGCGCACTTCGACGGCCGCCAGGATCTGGCGGATCAGCTCGGCGGTGGAGACGCGGCTGCGATCGAACAGGATGCGATAGGTGAGCTCGTCCACCGGCTCGGGCTTGAGCGCGTTGGTGGCCAGCGCGCGTTCCAGCGCGCCCAATCCCGCCGCCTGTTCACTGTCGCGCAGCGCAAACTTCACCTGCTTGGTGCGCAGCAGTTTCTGCTTGAGCAGCGCCAGCGGGCCGTCGTAGAGCAGCCGGCCGTGGTCAATGATCATGATGCGGCGGCAGAGCTCCTCGATGTCGTCCAGGTCGTGCGTGGTGAGCAGCACGGTGGTCTGGTAGCGCTCGTTGATGGCGCGGAGGAACTGGCGGATGTGGTCCTTGGCCACCACGTCCAGCCCGATGGTGGGCTCGTCCAGGAACAGGAGGGGCGGGTTGTGCAGCAGCGCCGCAGCTAGGTCGCAGCGCATGCGCTCGCCGAGCGAAAGTTTGCGCACCGGCGTGTGCAGGTAGTCGCCGAGCCCCAGCACCTGCCCGAACAGCTCCATGCGCTCGTCGAAGTCGCGCTGCGACACGTCATAGATGCGCCGCAGCAGCTTGAACGATTCAATCACCGCGATGTCCCACCAGAGCTGCGTGCGCTGGCCGAACACCACGCCAATCGTCTTCACGTAGGCGGCGCGCTGCCGCCAGGGCACGAAGCCGTTGGAGAGGATTTCGCCCTCCGTCGGCACCAGGATGCCGGTGAGCATTTTGATCGAGGTGGATTTGCCCGCGCCGTTCGGCCCGATATACCCGACCATCTCCCCGCGCTCGATGGAAAACGAGATGTTGTCCACCGCGCGCACCGTGTGGTAATCGCGCACGAACAGGTTCTGCAGCCCGCCCCAGATCCCTTCGCGGCGGCGGAAGGTGCGGAAATGCTTGGAGAGTTCGCGGACGGTGATGAGCGGCTCGGACGGCATCGGGAGCGCCATTCTAACACGCCGCCTTCCCGCCCTAGGGCGACACCCAGGCGAAAGTCGCAGCGCGCTTCCCCGGAGTTTTTGTAGCGCCGGCATCTTGCCGAAGGTTCTGGTTGCCATCCCGAGCGCAGCGAGGGATCTCTCTGAGAGATTCCTCGCCCCGGCTTCGCGGGGCTCGGAATGACAAACCCGCCAGCAAGAGGCTGGCGCTACAGACCCCGCCGCCAGGGTGGCGAGGCTATGTGCGGAAGAGCACGTCCTCGCGCTGGAACATTTTGACGGCCAGAAACATTGCCGCCGCCGCATAGACGCAGGACGACGCAAAGATCAGCACGATATAGTTCCAGTGGTAGGTGCCGGTGATGATCTCTTTGCTCACCAGGCTAGTGCTGAGGATGGGCACCAGTGCCAGCTTGGCGTTTAGTTCGACACCCGGCAGCATCGAGGCCACCGCGGGAATGACCACCAGAATCGTCATCGGTGTCAGGTAGCTCTGCGCCTCGCGGTAGCTTTTGGCAAACAGCGCAATGGTGAGCAGCGCCGCCGAGAACAGCACGGTAATGGGCAGGGTCATAAAAAACACGGCGAGCACGCCCTGCGCGTGCAGCGTCATTTGCACGCTGCCGTGCTTCGCCCCCATGGCCCCGAGCTTACCCATCCCCAGGAAGGAAACCGCCATGGAGAGCACGGACAGCACGGCCGTGGCCAGCGAAGCCGTCAGCACCATCAGGAATTTCCCCATCACCAAGTGCGTGCGCGCCACTGGGCTGCACAGGATGGTTTCCATGGTACCGCGCTCTTTTTCCCCGGCGGTCAGGTCAATGGCCGGGTACATCGCACCGGTCATGCACAGCAGAATCACCATGTAGCCGATCACCCCGCCAAAGATCGCACCCCAGACCTTTTCCGGCGAGGCCACGTTTTTCTGCTCGATCTCGAATGGCTTGAGCAAGCTGTCGGGCAGGTTGCGCGAGGCCAGTTGCTCGTGCACCGTTTGGTCGCGTAGCCTGCGGAAAAATTTCTCCAGTCGCTCGGCGCCAAACGCCGACTTGATCTCGCCCTCGTACATGTAGATGTGCACCGTGGGCGTCTCGCCGCGCTCGAGCGCCGCCTCAAATCCTTTGGGGATCTCCACCGCGGCGCGGATTTTCTTGTCGGAAATCTGGTCCGCGTAGTCGGGGCTGGGGGTCACGATGCGGATCGTACGCAGCGCCCGCAGCGCGGCCAGCAACTTGGGCGAATCCTCCCCCCCCAGCACCATGACCTTGGGGGTCTCCTGGCGCGCCTTGCCCACCAGCTCCACGGCCAGGTAGCCGAAGCCCACCGTGAGGATCGGAAATAGCAGCAGGGGCACGACGATCATGGAAATCAGGGTGCGCCGGTCGCGCAGCGAGTCAGTCAGCTCCTTGCGATAGACGATCCCGATGTTCCGCAGGCTCATGCTTCAGCTCCCGGAGCGCAGCAAGCAGCGCCCCGACGATCTACGCGCGTGGCTTCACTCGCCCACGACGTGGACAAAGATCTCCTCCAGCTCTTGCTCGCCATAGCGCTGGCGCAGCTCGGCCAGGCTGCCTTCGGCCAGGATGCGGCCGTTGTGAATGATCCCGATGGTGTCGCAGAGCTTTTCGGCTTCGCTCATGACGTGCGTGGAGAACACCACGGTCTTGCCGTGCTCGCGGCACTCGCGGATGAAGCCGACAATCGCGCGCGCGGTCATCACGTCCAGCCCCACCGTGGGCTCGTCGAAGATCATCACCGGCGGGTCGTGCACCAGCGTGCGCGCGATGGACACCTTCTGCTTCATCCCCGTGGAGAGCTTGTCGCAGCGGCGGTCGCGGAACCCGTTCATCTCCAGCCGGGTGAAAACCTCGTCGATGCGCCGGTGCAGCGTGGCCTCGTCCAGGCCGTAGAGCCGCCCGAAGTATTCCACCATCTCCTGCGCCGAAAGCCGCCCGTAGAGCGCCGTGGCGGTGGAAAGAAAACCCACGCTCGCGCGCACCTGGGCCGATTGCGTGACCACGTCGTAGCCGGCCACCCGCGCCGTGCCGTCGGTGGGCTCGAGGATGGTGGCCAGCAGGCGCAGTGTGGTCGTCTTCCCGGCGCCGTTCGCTCCCAGCAGGCCGTAGATCTGCCCCGGCTGGCAGCAGAAACTCACGTCGTCCACGGCGCGAATCTCGCCCCGCTTCTTATCGTGGAACACTTTCGTCAGTTGCAGCGCTTCAATCATGCAGGCACTTTTCTCCCGCGATGATTCTCTTTGCGGTGGACCGGGGCCGCCCGTTCACCCTTCCTACGCAGGGTACCGGGCAAAGATATCACGAGGAGGCTGACCTTGCCCTGGGCTTGTCGCCCGCCGCTGCGCCCGGGTGCGGCTCAACCTTTATGGCAAGTGGGGCACTGCTTGGCTTCGTAGTTTTCGGGCGTCACGCGAAACGTGTTGTTGCAGGTGACGCAGACGCGGTGGAGGACCGGCGCGGGCTTGTCGCCGGCCTGGGTTTCGGTTTTCGAGTGGCCCGCAGGTTCCGTGCTCATGGCGCGATTCTAGCACACCGCCGCAAGCCCGGCGGTACAGGCAGCGCCCCGATTCTCGGGGCGGTTTGACGTCGCGCTCGCATGGGGCCGCTTTCACTTCAGGTGGCGGACCGAGGGCGCGGCCAACGCGATCATCGCCGTGAGCACCAAAGCCAAGCCGCTCGAAAGCCCCAGCGCCGCAGGCGTGCCCCAGTGCTCGGCGAGGGCCCCGACCAGCAGGCTGCCGAGCGGCGTGAAGCTGAGGAAAGCCATAGTGTGCATGCTGAGCACGCGCCCGCGGATCTGGTCGGGCACCAGCGTCTGGATCAGGCTGAGCACGGTGGCCACGCAATTGACCATCGCGCCGCCCACCACGGCCAGCAGCAGCCGCCGCCGCGAGGCGCGGTCGGCGATCACTCCGCCCAGCAGCGAGAACACCAGCGCGGGCACCTGCTGCGCGAAGCCCACCAGTCCCAACCACAGCGGCGAGCCCGTGAGTTGCAGCACCAGCCAGCCCTGCGCCACGTTCTGCATCCACGAGCCGACGTTGGAGACCAGGTTCCCCGCCCAGAACACCCGGAACTCGGCGTGACGCAGCGCGCGGAACCATCCCCGCCCCGGCGCCAGCAGCCAATCCAACGGCACGCGCGCTGCCGGCGATTCGGGAGTTTCGGCGGAGGGAGGCAAGGGCGGCACCAGCGGCGGAGAAGAAGCCATCGCTCAGGCGGCCTGCCCGGCGAGAAGTTGCTGCACGCGCGCGACGATGTCCCCCACCCGCACCGGACGGTAGAGCACCGCCGCGGCGCGCTCCAGCGGCGCGTCTGGCTCGCCGGCGATGCCTGGGCGCGAGGCCACCACAATCACCGGCAGGTGCCGCGCCAGGTTGCCCAGTGCTGCGCGGCTCGCCGACGTGGCGTTCACCGCCGCGGCGTCGGTCACCACGGCCGAAGGAGCCGTGCCACGGGTGATCAGGCGCGCCGCGTCGTCGGCCGACTCCATCCCCAGTGCTTCGACGCCGGCGTGCAGCAGTTCCGCGCGCACCGTGGTGCGCAGCGTCCAGTCCGCGGAGATCACAAAGACCGTCGGCATCCCAAATTTCCAGTATAGCATCCCCATTCATGCGGCGCGGGCCGCCCGCAGCGGCGTGCGCCATAGGCAATGCCTGCCGTCTTTGCTAAAATGTAGCGTTTTGGATTCTGCTGAGGAATGGATCGGGAGCAAGTGGCGCGGATGGATCCGAAACTCAAGAAGCGGCTGTGGTTCGCGCTGGGTGCGGTGGTCGTGCTGGTGCTGGTGCTCGTGTACCTGAGCCGCCGGCAGCCGCTGGTGCGGGTGGGCGTCGTGCACGCAGTGCGCGAAAACCTGAGCGCCTCCATCTCCACCAACGGCAAAGTGGAACCCATCACGCCTTACTCCATCCGCGCGCAGTTCTCCACGTTTGTGGAGAAGGTGCATGTGGTCGAAGGTCAGCCGGTTCGGCGCGGGCAGTTGCTGCTCACCCTGGACTCCGCGCAGACGCGCGCCGAGCTGGACCGTGCGCGCGAGCAACTGGTGGCCGCGCAGGACGACCTGCGCGCGGCGCGTGCCGGCGGCCCCGCCGGTGAGGTCGCGCAGGTCCAAAGCGACCTGCGCAAGGCCGAAGCCGAGCGCGACCGCCTGCGCCGCGAGCGTGACGCGCTCGAGCGCCTGGTGGCCCGGCAGGCGGCCACCAAGGAGGAGCTCGAGCGGAATCGCGCCGCGCTCGAGCGCGCCGAGGCCGATTGGCAACGCGCGCGCAAGACCAAGGATGAGCTGGCACGCCGCGCCGCGCTCGATGTCGAGCGCGCCGCTCTCCGCGCCGGCCAGTTTCGCCACGACGTGCAGGCGCTCGAGGAAAAAGTCCGCTCCACGCAGGTCACCGCGCCGGTGGACGGCACGCTCTACTCGCTTCCGGTGCGCGTGCGCGACTTCGTGAAAACCGGTGACCTGCTCGCCGAGCTCGCCGACCTGCGCCGCGTGCGCGTTCGCGCCTTCGTGGACGAACCGGAGCTGGGCTCACTCGAGCCCAATCAAAACGTCGAGATCAGCTGGGACGCCCTGCCCAACCGGCTCTGGACCGGCCGCACCGAGCAGATTCCCAGGCAGGTGGTGGCGCGCGGGACGCGCAGCGTCGGCGAAGTGCTCTGCTCGGCGGACAACGCCAAGCTCGAGCTGCTCCCCAACATCAACGTCCACGTGCGCATCCACATGCGCGAGCGGCCCAACGCCGTGGTCGTGCCGCGCGGCGCCGTGCGCATTGAGGGCGCGCGCCGCTTCGTCTTCGTCGTCGAAGAAAGCCGGCTGGGCGTCAATGCCAGCCGGCTCCAGAAGCGCGAGATCCGCGTGGGCATCGCCAGCGCCACCAACTACGAAGTCTTGAGCGGACTCCGCGAAGGCGAAACCGTCGCTTTGCCCGGCGAAGTCGAGCTGCGCAATGGCCTGGGAGTCCGCGTGATTGAGGGTTCATGAGGCGTTGGGTTCGGACCGAGGCCCTGATTTTTTCCGCCGCGCTCGCCGCCCTTCTTGTTTCCCCTCACTTCTCTGCGGCGCAGGAGGTTCTGACCGAAGCCACCCGCCAGTTTGACGCCGGCAACTATCGCCAGGCCGCCGCGCTGCTGCACACCGCGCTCGAAGCCCCCGCCGCGCCCAACGAGAAGCGCCCACCCTCGGCCCGCCTCCACTACTGGCTGGCCCGCTGCGCCTACGAGGTGCGCGATTTCGACCGTGCCATCAAGAACCTGGAACGTGCCGTCGGGCTCGAGCCGGGCAACTCCGACTACCACCTCTGGCTGGGGCGGGCTTACGGGCGCCGCGCCGAGGTGGCCGGCTGGTTCTCCCGGAGTATCGCCAGGCGCTCGAGGGCCAGTCGCGTCGCGTGGGGCTCTATCTGAATGTCGCAGATTTCTACCAGACGCGCCAGGACGCCGCGCGCCTGGAAGAGGCCGTCGAAGCGGCCGCGCGCCTGGACGCCGCCGACCGCCGCCTGGGCTACTACCGCGGCGTGGCGCGCATCGTGGCGGGGAATCGCCTGCAGGAAGCCGAGAAGCTGCTCAAGAATTATTTGACCACGGTGCCGCAGCGCAGCGACTTCCCCTCGCACTCCTCGGCGCAGGAGTGGCTCGGGCACCTCTACGAGCGCCAGGGCAGACGCGACGCGGCCATGGTGCAGTATCGCCTGGCCCTGGAGAGCGACCCGCACAACAAAACCGCCCGCGACAACCTGCGCCGCCTCCAGAAGTAGCCCGCTCGCAGATAGGTCTTGACAGACGGAATGGATCGGCTAATCTAGTAGCCGAAAGAGAAGTGTTGGTCCCCGAGCCTGCGGCTCGGGCATTGTTGTTTCTGGCCCCGTTCGCCGCCCGGCGCGCGGGGCTTTTTTGTTTGAGGCCGGCATGGAACAGAAAACTTCGGCCGCACGCCGCGACTTTTACGTCCGGGTCCCTGCTCGATTGCTCAAAGATCCCAAGCTGTCGCCCGAGGCGAAGTTACTGCGCGTGATCCTCGCGGCCTATGCCGATGCCCGCACGGGCCGCACCTTCGTCGGCCTGGCCACCCTCGAGCGCCTCCTGCGCTGCGGGCGCGCCGGGTCTTCGTGTTGTGCCAGCCGGAAACACCCACGGTTGCTCAAAATGACGGCAGCCGTGGAATCGAGCAACTTATCAGTCACCAAAGTCAAGTAAGTCATCAACTCCCAAAAGTCATTCTGACCAAACCTCAAGCAGGTGACCTCACATGACCTTGACCCGCCTTCTGGAAATCCATCTGCACTGGGTGCAGCCCGAGGCCCTGGCTTCGCTTCGGCTGGCCGAAAGGGTTTGGGCTGAGCACGACTGCCCGCTCGAAATGCGCGCCCTCGTGGACGTGCTGGAGACCATCTTGGTCCGCTGTGTCCGCGAGGGCATCTACTACGCGCCGATCCTGCTGCAGCGCAAGAAGGCGCTCGAGCGTGGCACCTGGGCCCCACGCATCGCCTCGCCGGCGGTGCCCCTCGTGGGCCGCGAGGCCTCGCGATCGAGCCGCGTCGCCTCCCACGCTGCCCTTTCCAACCAGAGTACCTGCCCGCGCTGCGGCGGCAGCGGCATTGCCATCGCCCCCGGCGGCGCCTCCGGCTCGCTCTGCCCCTGTGGCGCCTGGCAACGCGTTCCCGCACGTTCCGCGTAGTGCCGCCCTCCTGGCGGCGGGTTTGGTTTTTGTAGATTCTCTCTTGTTTGTAAAGGACGGAAATGAGTTTTAGGCACATACCAACTCCGGTTGGGGTTCGAGGGAATAGATTTTAGAACCGTCGTAGGGTTGGTCGTGCTTGAACATGCCGAAGATGGCATGCAGGAGTTTACGCATGACTGCGACCAAGGCTTGGAGTTTGGTTTTGCCGCGT
>JACQDH010000007.1 GCA_016201215.1 Acidobacteriota bacterium
GAATCGGTTAGGGAGACCCTCGAGGCGATCTGCGAAGCGTGGAGGCCGATTAACATTGGAGCGAGAAGAACGCGTTGGAACTTCGCTTGGGAATCGCGTCGCAACCGAGAATGGCGTCCCCGTTCGGGAAGCGCGCAGGGCGCAAGGTAAACTGAAACTCCGGGCTCGTTAGGAGCCTGCAAAACCTGTAGCCGCCGTCAGTCGTAGTATTCATTGCCGAGGTGGGTGATCAGGTCTTCACCCATCATCCAGCGCAGCGTGTTCTTCAGCTTCATCAACTGGATGAACAGGTCGTGCTCGGGGTAGAGCTGCGGGGCGCACATGGGCGACTTGAAGTAGAAGCTGAGCCACTCCTGGATGCCGCGCATCCCGGCGCGCTGGGCCAGGTCGAGGAAAAGCACCAAATCGAGCACGATCGGCGCGGCCAGGATGGAGTCGCGGCAAAGGAAGTCCACCTTGATCTGCATCGGATAACCCAGCCAGCCGAAGATGTCGATGTTGTCCCAACCCTCTTTGTTGTCGCCGCGCGGCGGATAGTAGTTGATGCGCACCTTGTGGTGCATCTTGCCGTAGAGTTGCGGGTAGAGCTGCGGCTGCAGGATGTACTCGAGCACGCCCAATTTGGACTCTTCTTTGGTCTTGAACGATTCCGGATCGTCGAGCACCTCGCCGTCGCGGTTGCCGAGGATGTTGGTGGAAAACCAGCCGTTCAGCCCCAACATGCGCGCCTTGAAGCCCGGGGCCAGGATGGTCTTCAGCAGCGTCTGCCCGGTCTTGAAATCCTTGCCGCAGATGGGCACGTTGTGCTCGCGTGCCAGCTCGTGCATCGCGGGGATGTCCACGGTCAGGTTCGGTGCGCCGTTGGCAAAGGGCACCCCGCTGGTGACCGCCGCCCAGGCGTAGAGCATCGAGGGCGCGATGGCGGCGTGGTTCTCCTTCATGGCCTTCTCGAATTTGGCCGGGTCCGCGTGCACGGCGTGCGGCGTCAGGAAGATTTCCGTCGAGCCGCACCAGACCATCACCAGCCGGTCGGCGCCGGACTTTTTCTTGAACTCCCGGATGTCTTCCTTGATCTGCTCGGCCAGCTCGTACTTGTTCTTGCCCTTCTTGACGTGCGCACCGTCGAGCTTCTTCACGTACTTGCGGTCGAACGCCGCCTTCATCGGCCGGATGCCGTTGAGCAGGCCCTTGACCTTTTCCAGGTGATGCGGTTCGAGCACGCCGGCCTTGCGTGCGGCTTCGTACGCCGTGTCGGGGAAAATATCCCAGCCGCCGAAGCTGAGCTGGTCGAGCTTGGCCAGTGGGACGAACTCCTGAATCAGCGGCGAGCGGCCGTCGGTGCGTTTGCCCAGGCGAATCGTGCTGAGCTGCGTCAGCGAGCCGATGGGCAGCGCGGCTCCCGTGCGCACCAGTTCCACTCCGGAAATGAACGTGGTGCTGACCGCGCCCATCCCGGGCGTGAGCACACCGAGTTTTCCTTTTGGTGGCGCAATGCTAGCCGGCCGGCGCATGCAGATTCCCCCAATCGGGCTAGAGTCGCGCGCAACCCCCTGCTGGCACACGCGCGTAAACAAAGCCCAGTATCATCCTCGAACGCTCCTGGTTTCGCAACCCGCGGTCTGGTCTGAGGCTCCTCCTGAAGCCCTGGGACGGGAATGCCGTCCCCGGCGACCTACGGGCCCAAACATAGTTTCGCAGCCCCAGCGGGAGGGACGGGGTACCCCCCCTATCATTTTCATGTAAGTGCAGATTATAAAGGACTTAAAGCCTAGAAATTGAGTAAGTGCGGATTCTAAAGGGGTTGCGGACACGATTTTCGTAACTGCGTATTCAAATGGGCTTGCGCGGCTGAGCGCAGCACTGGGCAGCGCCGAGCGCTGCTCGGCCGGGGTGCACGCCGAAGTCGCCTGCGAGAACATGGTGCGATGGTTCCGTGTGACGCGGGAGTCATCAGCCAACAGCCATCAGCCTACGACCTTCAGACTAGAGGTTTCAGGGCAGCCGCCTCAGGGCTGACGCGCGTCCCGCGACCCCACCCGGGACGCAGAATGCGCGCCCTGCGGCGCGCCCACCGGGGGCGCCAGGGCCGCGCCCCGCAACCCCATCCGGGGCACCAGGACCGTGCCCCGCAACCCCACTCGGGGCACTCAACCCGTGCCTGAAAGGCTTTTGGCAGGCCTTACAACACATTATACCCCGGGCGTCAACGTAGATGCCGCTGACGGCCAGTCCTGCCGAGTCGCCACTCGGCAGAGGATCCCCGCCCTCGCGCAGCTTGGGCGGGCACCAGCGACTCCGCTGAGGCGTATAGTGCTTGGTCGTCGAGAAGGTGAGCCACCCCCCGGGCGCTTCGACTTCGCTCATGGTGAACGGGTAAGTGGACGAAGGGGTGAGCTTAGCTGAAGATCAGCGGACAGATGGCACCAGGATGCAGCAGCTGGAAGGGTGCCCGTGGGACTGCGGTGGTAGGATTTCGGTTTTCGTGAGGAACCAAATACTTACCACCAGGAGAAAACCAGGAGCACCCCAGAGAAACTTATCAAGGCCCGGCTGGGAATGCTGGCCCTGGCCGAGGAGTTGCAGAACTTCAGTTGGGCCTGCCGGCCAGCGGGGATTTCCCGCGGTCACTTCTAGGAGATCAAGGAGGCGTTCGAGAAGTAGGGGGCTGAGGGGCTAGCCCCTCAGCCGCGGCGGCGACCGCGCAGGCCCAACCAGACGCCGCCAGAACTGGAGAAGAAGATCCTGGAGATGACCGAGCAGTTCCCGACCTACAGCTACCTCCGCCACAGCCAGCAGCGAACGGCCACCCTCCCTCTCTGGACTGGCGGTCGACCAGTACCTGCTTGAGTAAGCAGAAGGCTTCCAATGGAGCTTGCATGAAGCGCCTTTTATGCGAGGCGAGGAGAGTTGTCAAAAAAGGCGTGAATAGCAGAAGCCTATCGGGCGCTAGTCAGGAACCATGCGATCAGCGTGGGGTGTGGCGAGACTACAGCGGGAGTTCCTTGTCCATTGCACTTGATAGGGACTCTGAGGTCACTCGGGCACAACCCTTTGCTCAGGCTGAATCGGCTTGACGCCGTTTTAATATCAGCCTAGGATGATATCAGGCATAGATGATATGAAGAAGGACCTGAAGCCGAAGCTTTTCCGTGGCCTCGCGGATCCCTCGCGTCTCAGGGTGCTGGAAGGCCTGTCGGACGGTACACGGTGCGTAGGTGACTTGGTGAAGTCCACGGGTTTGACGCAGTCGAATCTCTCGATGCATTTGGCCTGCTTGCGTGACTGCGGGCTGGTCCGTTCACTGCGGAGCGGGCGTTTCGTGTACTACGAGCTGGCTGACCCAGGAGTAGTTCAACTGCTCCAGGCTGCTGAGCGACTGCTGGCGCGTGTCTCCAAACACATCGAGGCCTGCGCTCGCTACGAGGGCGAAGTGAATTCCCATGTCAAGCGAGCAAAAGCGAAACGGTAGTTGCGGGTGCGAAGTGGCTGATGCGGGCAGTCGCCCACAGGCTGTTCACAAATTCCGGTTTGGGGCGCTCGGGCTGGTGTTTGTTTCCATTGCTGCGTTGTTGCTTCTAATGAGCATCGTCGGGGAGCGAATGGGCTTACTGGAGCGCGCCTTCAGTGAACTGCCCGGATGGCTGGCTTTTGTGCTGGTAGGCATCGGCGGCTATCCGATTTTCCGAGGCCTCTTGCGTGACCTTCCGCGTGGCCGCATTACTGCTCGCGCGGTGATGGCGCTGGGTCTGGGTGCGGCCCTGGCCGTCGGCGAGTATTCCGCGGCCGTGGTCATCGTGTTCTTCATGCGGGCCGGAGAATATATCGAAAGCCTCACGGTGAACCGTTCTCGAGCCGCCATCCGCGCTTTGACGGAGGCGGCCCCGGAAACGGCCACAGTGCGTCGGAACGGGCAGGAGGAAATAGTCCGAGCGACCGACGTGCTGCCGGGAGATCTGGTGATCGTTCGCCCGGGTCGGCGCATCCCCGTGGACGGGGTGGTTGTTGCAGGGCAGTCAGAGGTGAACCAAGCGCCGATTACGGGTGAATCGAATCCCGCAACAAAGAAGGTTGGGGACAAGGTATTCGCCGCAAGCGTGAATCAAATCGGCTACCTGGAGATTCGTGCGGAGCAGGTTGGGTCAGACACGACCTTTGGCCGGATTCTCCATCTCGTTGAGCAGGCACAGGCCTCCAAGGCTCCGGTGCAGCGGTTGGCCGACAGGTTCTCAGCCTATTTCATTCCGATTGTGCTCCTTGCTGCTGGCTTCACATGGCTCACGACTGGAAAAGTGATGAACGCCGTGGCCGTGCTCGTCGTGGCCTGCGCTTGTGCCATCGCGATTGCGACTCCGATGGCAGTTGCTGCTGCGGTGGGTGCAGGTGCGCGCCGAGGCATTCTGATCAAAGGCGGCGCGTACCTGGAGGCCCTGGCCCGTGTGGACACGCTTCTCGTGGACAAGACCGGCACCCTCACCTTTGGAGCGCCTGCTGTCACCGATGTTCTTCCACTCAACGGCTGGAAACAAGAGTCGATCCTGCGCTTGGCGGCGGCGGTGGAACGGTATTCGGAACATCCTCTGGCCAAGGCCGTCGTCGCTTCTGCGGAAAATGCCGGGGGCCTTCCCGAAGGGCAGGACTTCCAAGTCGTCGCGGGGCGCGGTGTGTCCGGGAGGGTCGAGGGTCGGCTGGTTCGGGTGGGCAGCGCCGAGTGGGCGGCGGCATCGGCTGAGACTGAAAGGCTCGCTGCTGTGTTTCAGGAACAGGGCAAAACGGCAGTGTTCATCGGCGTTGACGGTGAGGTCGTGGGCCTAGTGGCGACTGCGGATAAGGTTCGCCCTGAGTTGGGGCAGGCATTTGGCGAACTGCGCCAGCTTGGCATCTCCCGCATCCTAATGGTGACAGGCGACAGGGAACGCGTTGCATCAAATCTGGCTCGCTCGCTGGGCATTGAATATGTGGCGGAGGCGCTGCCGGACGACAAGATCAATCTTGTCCTGAAGCTTCAGCGGGAAGGTCGGCGCGTTGCCATGGTAGGAGATGGCATCAACGACGCCCCGGCGCTGGCAGCGGCTGACGTGGGGATCGCAATGGGCGCTGCAGGCACTGCTGCTGCCATCGAAGCTGCCGACATTGCTTTGATGACAGATGATTGGGCGCAAGTCCCCACTGCCGTGCGTCTTGCTCGCCGGACTTTTCGCACCATCCAGCAGAATCTTCTTCTGACCGCCGCGTATAACGCGCTGGGTATCGCTCTGGCGTGGATAGGTGTCTTGCCGCCCATCGCGGGAGCCGCCGCTCAGTCTTTGCCCGACGTGGCTATCCTTCTCAATTCCGCACGACTGCTCCGGTCCTAACTGACTGCCCGAGCAAGAAGCAGCGCCACGCCAACAACAGCAAACTAGCTGGTTGGGCTGGCACACCTGTGCGATTGCTTCACTTGGCTTCTGGTGTTCTGGCGCGCTGCCGACGTCGTGCGCGAGCGCCAAATCGGGGAGCAATGGGGTCGTGCCCGGAAATGGCAGAAAGTACCAGTGCGCAGTCATCTGCGGTCCGCCCCATCGGGCCGATCTTGTCCATCGAGTAGGCGAGTGCCATTGCACCGTGCCGGCTGACGCGTCCAAAAGTAGGACGCAAGCCCGTGATGCCGCAGTACGACGGCCGCGGTTTCGATTTCTCCGGCCGCCTCTCGCCTCCTGAACTCGACGCAGCTCGCCAGGGGCCGACGGTGATCAAGGAGCGCGTGTGCACCATCGCCTGGCGGAACAGGGCTAGGCAGGGCGGACATACTCGCAGAAGATTCACGATTCACACGCCGACCTGATGGGACTTCGGCAGCGGCAGTGCGCTAGCTAGGATCGTGGTCTTGCGCTGGCGGATGTGGGTCATGTGTCTGGGCGACCAAGCGAGTGATATTCAAAGCCGAGGGTCTGCATCGCCGCGGGATCAAGCAGGTTGCGGGCATCTAGCACCAATGGGCGCGTCATCAGAGCGCGCATGCGCTGCCAGTCCAGGTCCCGGAATTCCTGCCACTCGGTCGTGATCAGCAACGCATCAGCGTCACGAGCTGTTTCGTAAGGGTCGGGGCTGTAAAACAGTTGGGGATAGATCGCTTTGGTCTTGTCGATGGCCTGTGGATCGCACGCACGGACCCGTGCTCCCTGAGCTAGAAGACGCCCGATCAATTCAATGGCCGGGGCGAAACGGATGTCGTCCGTGTTGGGTTTAAAGGCCAGGCCCAGCACGGCAACTTGCTTGTCCCGGATCACCCAAAGTGAGCGGCGGATCTTTTCGAGGAACTGATCGATGCGTCGTTTATTGACGCGCTCAGCCTCTTTGAGGATTCCAAAGTCTACGCCAGCGCTTTCCGCCAGGCGGATGAACGCCTGGACATCTTTTGGCAGACAAGATCCCCCGAAACCCAGCCCGGCGCGCAGGAATTGTGGTCCGATGCGTGGGTCCAGGCCCATCGCGCGCGTGACCTCTTCGACGTTAGCGCCGAGCCGATCGCATAAGTCGGCGAGGACGTTGGCGTAGGAGATCTTCAGGGCCAGGAACGAATTCGACGCGTGCTTGATCAACTCGGCGCTGTTCATGGTGGTCACGAGTAGCTCGGGCCTCTCCGAGGGTGGACAGTCGGGTTGATGCACGGGACATTGGAACTGGCGCTCGAGGATCGGGTGGTAGATGTCGCGAAGTTGTCGCTCAGAGCTTTCTTCCTCCACCCCGACGATGATGCGGTGCGGATGTAGGAAATCCTCGACCCCCCTACCTTCCCGGAGGAACTCCGGGTTAGAAGCGACGCGAAAGGAGCCGCCCTTGTTGCGGCCGTACACCTGGAGCGCACGCTTTAGCTGTTGGCCTGTCTGCGCCGGCACCGTGCTCTTCTCGATCACCAGCTTCGGCATGCGCGCTTCCGTGGCGATCACTCGGGCAACATTATCAATCGCAGAAAGATCGGCTTCGCCGTCTTGCTTAGACGGCGTGCCAACACAGATGAAAATGGCCTGGCCCGCGCGGACCGCTTCCCCGGAATCGCCCGTGAAGCGGAGATGGCCCCTGTGGCGGGTGGCGGCCAGGACAGCGTCCAAATGCGGTTCGTAGACCGGCAGGCCGCCTGCCTCCAGCGTGGCGATGCGCGCCGGATCGTTATCTGTGCATAGAACTTGGTGCCCGGCCTCGGCCAGACATCCGCCCGTCACCAGCCCAACATAGCCGTAACCGATTACTGAGATTTGCATGCTGTCTCCGCCTCCCTGCAGAAGCTATCAACCCGTCAGGGCTGCAGAATCTGACGCTGCCGACAGGACTGGACACAGAAGTAGATTTGACTCTTCCTCGTGTCGTGCGGGATATTTAGGGGACGAACTGCAAAACATACTACCCGAAGTTCGAAAAACTGGCAAGCGAATCTTGTTTCGAGAGGCGATGTTACTTCGGAGTTCGCACCCACAAACAATCTCTACGAAGAGCTGCCGCCATCCACTTTGCTGGAAGGAGCAGCGTGAAGGTTACTTCGTTGCTGCCATTGGCGAAGCCGGGCCCGTTCCCGGCCCTCCCCGAGTGGATTCCAACTGCACGGGCTAGGGGTGGACGTCGGACGTCCCATCGGTCGCCGGGGCCGTGTTGCCACTCTAGTTCCGAAAGTGCTAGGGGGCAGCAGGGAAGGAAACGACAAAGCACGTCTAGTGCTCCACCTTTGACTGCATTACGCAAATCCCATGATGGGTCCAGGAGCAAACCGATCTCTGGGGGCATGCCGGATGAACTGTTTGCGCGCCCCCTTTGTTCCCTTGCGTAGGATTGAATCCGTGCCATGGCTGAGACATGTTCGCCGTGATGCCGTTCCTGTGCACAATGGGCGGGCGAATCGGCGGCACGCTATCGGCGATGTTTCAAAGCGCGCACGAAGAGGAAGGCGATTGGGCCGGCGGCCATGTACATAGGGCCCCAGAGCAGCGCGGCGCGCTCGCTGTTGACCAGCGCCCATGTAAAAAGCAGGATGGGCACGAGCACCACCGCGGCGATGCCGAACGTGCCGCCGGGGACACGGAAGCCTCGCGGGAGCTGCGGGGCGGCGTGCCGAAGTCGCCAGACCGACAGCAGTGTGAGCGCCGAAGTAGCGCTTCGCAGCCAGGTATAAATGGAGATCAACTGTGTGAAACGGAAGAGCGCCAGCCCGGCGCAGAGCACCGTGGTCAGCACGATGGCCTGTATCGGCGTGTGATACCTGGGATGGAGACGCGCCAGGTAAGGATGGAAGTATCCATCCTCGGACATCGTGAAAGGCAGGCGCGTCGAAGATAGCAAGGTACTCTCCAGCCCCAGCAGGACGGAGATCATGGCGGCGCCGAACATGGTCAGCTCCAACCGGTGCCCGCCAATGTTTCGCGCCACCGTGACGATGTATCCGGTGCTCCACCTTTCCCAGTCTGCACCCGCTCCGATGCCCGCCATGGTGGGAAGGAGAAACGTGAGCATTGCGAGGGGAACCATGATGGCCAAGCCGCGCGGAAAATTGAGGGGCGGATCCTCCACTTCTTCGGCGTTAGTAGAGAGCTGCTCGTAGCCAGAGTAGAGCCCCGGCGGCACCAGCGGCACAAATGGATTCACGCCCATGTGGCTCAGGCCCAGAACGGTGAAGATCGCCACGGGAACCAGCACAGCGATGAGCATGACCACCGTGAAGTTGCCCACCACTCGAATCCCGCGAATGTTCAGGGCCGCCACCAGCGACAGGAAAAACAACGTCACCAGCCAGTGTCGCCAGCCGCCCGCGAACCCTGGGAAAATTTGCGCCGTGTAGTCCGCCAGCACCACGGCGTAGGCACCGTTCATCAGAAACGTGCCCGTCCAATTCCACCAGCCGCATTGAAAACCCCAGAAGTCGCCGAAAGCGGCGCGCGTCCAGCGGTAGAAGCCACCTTCGACGGGCATGGCGGTGGCCAACTCCGCTGTGGCCAGCGAGACCGGTAGGCTGAACAGCCAGGGAACCAGGATCAGGAACAGTAGGGCCATTCCCGGGCCGGACATCGAGACCATCTCCTCAAAGCCAAAGGGCCCCGCTGCGCAGTAGGCGTAGAGCACGGCGACAAACGCGCCGAGCTTCAGCCGCTCAAAGCGGGGCGACGGGCCAGGGACAGGGGGTCCGCTCGGCGTCGAGGGCTCGGACGTGGACATCATCGGGACTTGTCGGGCCGTCGCAAGGTAAGTAAACGGGCGGCCGAGCGTCAAGAACAAGTTTTTGCTTTCAGGGAACTGCTGAGCAGGACGGAGGTCCGCTCGGTGGGCAGGCCGGCTCTGATTACACTATGGAAGAAGCCTGGGCCTGGGCTGAGGAAGAAGATCTCGCGCGCGCCACTAGAGAAGAGTGGCCTCATTGTGTGAGCGCGCGTAGGGGAGATGTGGTGACTTCGCTGCGGCGAATGTCCCCTGCAAGCGCTACTGGGGGTCCAACAGTGCTGGGTCGCGCCGACTGAGGGCGTAGAGGACGAGCTCCACCCGGCTCGACACACCCAGCTTATCAAAGACGCGGAACAGATAGTTCCGCACCGTGTGTTCGCTCACGTTAAGCTTGAGCGCGATGTCGCGGTTCCGCATCCCTTCGGCCACCAGGCGAACGACTTCTTCTTCTCGCGCTGTCAGCAGCTTCATTCCGCTCGATTTCACGAGCTGCAGTGGCGTGAAATGAGTGAGGGCCTCGAGGAGGAACTCGATCTCCGTATTGCCGGCCCAGATTTGTCCCTTATGGACGCTGCGGATGCACTTTGGGAGGGCTTTGAAGGATTGCATTCGGCAGAAAATGCCCCGTGCTCCTCCGCGGAAAGCGTCGATCACCAAGTCGCGCTCGCCGGAATCGAGCAGCATGATAGCCGCTGTCTTGGAACGAGACGCCCGGAGTTGATGCAAGACCTTGAATCCAGTCAGCGGTCCGTCCTGCAGTTCGCTGCTGATGACCGCGACGTCAGCAGGATGGGCCTCGAGCCTTCGGATGGTTTCGGTAGAACTGCTGGTCGAAGCCACGACGTCGAACTGCTGCCGGCCCCGTTTTAGCGCCCCCGCGATCAACTGGCCGGTCATGGGACTGGCTTCGGCAACGAGAACACGGATTCTTTCATCCGGAGACAGGTAGGCCCCATTCATGGCGCACCTCAATGAGAGTTAGCGGGGAGTGCACAACTTGCACATTGTCCTGGGCCATTAGAAGCAAGATTGGATGATTCGCCCGTCTTGCATAGACGGCTGTAGCGTTAGCCTCCCGATGGCGGTCTAGTTTGCCTCTGACTCTGTCATCGCGTCTGCTGTAGAAGCTGTGCAACCGTTTGCGCATTCTCTCCCGTGGGTTGTCTGGCCTGCGCACTTCACGCAGGACCAGCATCTCGCCGTTCTAAGACCCCTCCCTTGGCAAACAGCCAAAGATGAGCCACATCCGAGACCCAACTCTCCTGATTTGTTGCGAGTTGCGGAGGTCTAAGTCAGTGATCAATAAGAGCATTCTGTTAGTGTCGCAATCCACTCGGCTGACTCCCTACCCCACCTCGATAGTTAGTTTGCATTTCGAGTGCCAGGAATATCGCAGTGTTGCGACGGGAATCCCGCAGGGCTGTGCCCTGTGCAAGGGCTTGCGCATAGTGTCCCCTGAGGACTTTTGTCTCTGTTCCGGGCGGCTGCATTTTGTCGTTTCCTGCTGGAGCTTCAACCACCGCGTGGGGTGAGGCACTGTACTTGGGTTCCTTTTCCAATCTCCATCCGTGCTCCAGGCAGATCACGCGAACTTCGAAGTGACTTTACGCTTCTTGCGCCCATTCACGCTGCCCCCTAACCTACCCACAAGATCTTGCAATGATCGGAGTGGAGAAGCCGTGGGCATGAAGACCAGCAGGCCAGCTGGTGGTTCGGTGGAGCTCCGAAGTGTCCTTCGCTTTCGGTTGGGAGCTTCCGTGTTGTTCTCCTGGGAAGGCGCGCAGCGGAGGCGGCTGCAGGCAGAGGGTGTCACTCGAGATATCAGTGTGAAGGGTGCCTTCATCCTCGCTCCGACGTGCCCGCCGGTTGAGGCCACCGTGCAGGTGGAGATCTTCTTGCCTTCGCTCCAGGGGTCCGGGCAGCCCGCGCGCATCAAAGCGGAGTCAAGGGTGCTTCGGGTCGAGCATGCTGCTGGAGGGAACGGGCAGAGCGGCTTTGCAATCTTCAGTGAAGGCTTTGCACTGTGCCGGTCAGTGACGGAGGTCCCCGGCCCGAAGCCAACTGGTACTGGAGCCACAGGTGATCCCGGGAGGCAGTCGGATGCGTAGCGTAACGATGGCACTGGCAACCTTTCTTTTTATCTTGTTCGTTGCTCCCTGCGCAGGACAGAACAACCCCGGGTCCGCAGTCACGAGCAGATCCACGCAACCCGCCAGCGCCCGCCAACTCGACAGCCAGCGCGGTGGGGACCGATCGGCGCTGCACAAGCGGAATTGGCGCTACCGGGTTCGCCCGGGCGATGTGCTCGAACTCACATTCCCCTTTACTCCGGAATTCAACCAAGGCGTGATCGTGCACCCAGACGGCTACATCACCCTGCGTGGCCTGGGGGAATACCGGGTCGAGGGACGAACCGTGCCGGAAGTTTCCCAGGCATTGCAGACAGCCTTCGGCAAGATTCTGCACGATCCGGTCATCACCGTTGATTTGAAGGATTTCGAGAAGCCGTACTTCATCGTGGGCGGCGAGGTAGGTCACACCGGCAAGTTTGAGTTCCGCAGCGACACGACCGTGTCCGAGGCCATCGCCATTGCCGGTGGTTTCAAAGAAACGTCCAAGCACTCGCAGGTCTTGCTCTTCCGCCGGGTGTCCGAGGACTGGGCAGAGGTCAAGGTGATCAACTTGAAGAAGATGCTGAACACAAAGAACCTGAGCGAGGACCCGCACCTGCAGCCCGGAGACATGCTGTACGTGCCGAAGAACGTGATTTCTAAGATCAAGCCGTATATCCCCATCCCGGGTCTGGGTATGTACTTCAACCCGGCTCAGTTCTGAGGTGCGGCCTGCGGAAGGAGATTGAACGTGGAAGACAGACCCACAATGTCCCACTCGGACCTGCCGCTGCGCTCGGCGACGCTTCGGGATCTCCTTGCGCCGCTGTTTCGCCACGGGCGACTAGTGGTCCTTTCATTCTTAGGCATTTTTCTGGGTGCTGTGCTCGCTGGGCTTGTTATACCGAAGCAATACCAAGCACAAATGAAGATCCTGGTGAAGCGTGAGCGTGTAGGACCCGTCGTCACAACTGATCGCAACGCGCCGATTCCGGCCCGCCCTGATGTGTCCGAGGAAGAGCTGAACTCTGAGGTGGAGTTGCTCAAGGGCCGTGACTTGCTGGAGAGGGTGGTTCTCAGCTGCAACCTCCAACACTCGAATGGGGAATCCCTCTGGGCCGTCGCGTCCCCCACGGTCCGGGCGCGGGAAACAAACCAGGCGCTCGGCCTTAACAACGTGGGGGTGCCCGAAGCGGTGAGGACCCTGGAGAAGGAGCTACAGGTCGAACCCCTCAAGAAGACGAGTCTAATCAAGGTGACCTACAAATCGCCGGATCCTCAGCAGGCGGCACTGGTGCTCACCACATTGGCAAACCTCTATCTGGAGAAACACGTTGCGGTCCACCGGCCCACTGGCGCCTTCGGCTTCTTCCAGCAGGAAGCCGAGCGCTATCAGAAGGAACTCGCTGCTGCCGAAGCGCGTCTAGCGGATTACACGCGAGGCGGCGGAGCGGTGTCCGCCGAGCTCGAGAAGCAGTTGACACTCCAGAAGCTGACCGAGTTCGATGCCAGCCTGCAGGCCACACAATCCGCGGTGGCCGAGACCGAGGATCGTATCCTCGAACTGGAAATCCAGTTGGGTGAAAGCATGCCTCGGCAGACCACTCAGATTCGAAAGGCGGACAATCCCGCTCTGTTGCAACAACTTAAGTCCACTCTGTTGAACCTGGAGCTGAAGGAGACCGAGCTGCTCGGGAAGTTTGAGCCCAACTACCGCCTGGTCCAGGAAGTCCGCAAGGAAATTGCCCAGACCCGCTCGGCCATCGCCACAGCAGGCGCCGAGCCTGTTCGGGAAGAGACCACCGACCGGGACCCCACCCACGAGTGGGTGCGCGCAGAACTGGCCAAATCGAAGGCCGAACTCGCTGCCTTGCGGGCCCGAGCCATCGCAACCGCCGGCGTCGTTCACGCGTATCTGCAAAAGGCGCGGCTAATCGACCAGCAGGGAACGATTCAGAACAACTTGATCCGAGCCGCCAAGGCAGCAGAAGAAAACTACCTCCTCTACCAGCGCAAGGAGGAAGAGGCGCGCATTTCGGATGCGCTTGATCGCCAGCGGATCGTCAACGTGGCCATCGCAGAAGCTGCGACCGTGCCGGCGCTGTCCACGAGCCCACGCTGGTCGTGGATTCTGCTCATGGGCGGCCTGCTGAGCAGCTTGGTCAGCGTCGGGCTGGCTTTCGTTTCCGACTACTTGGATCCGTCTTTCCGCACCCCGGATGAATTGCAGGACTATTTGCATCTCCCGGTGCTCGCCGCAACGCCAAAGATTGGAAGGTAAGAATTATGTTCCTGGAATTTTACAAGCTTCGTGAGCAGCCGTTCGGCGTCACGCCGGACCCGCGTTTCTTGTATCTCGGCCCGACCCACCGCGAAGCGATGGCGGCGCTGTTTTGCGGGATCGAGGAAGGTCGGGGCTTCCTGGCGCTGATCGCTGAGCCCGGCATGGGCAAGACCACACTCGTGTTTCAACTCCTCGAGCGTCTGCAGCGCACGTCCCGCACGGTGTTCATGTTTCAAACCCAGTGCGACTCGCGGGAGCTAGTCCGCTATGTGCTGAACGGTCTGGGGATTGACGCCAGCGCGCTGGATATCGTGGGTATGCACGCAAAACTGGACGAGGTGATGGCGCGTGAGATGCTCGCGGGCCGCCGCTTTGTGCTGGTGATTGACGAAGCACAGAATCTCGATCCTTCCGTGCTGGAGACGGTAAGGTTGCTCTCCGACTTTGAGACGCCACGCGCAAAGCTACTCCAGATCGTTCTCGCCGGACAGACACAGTTGGCTAGCAAGCTCGCCAGTCCGGGCTTGGAGCAACTGCGCCAGCGCATCGGGATCGTGGCTCGCCTCAAGCCCTTCGACTCGGCCGAGACGGCCCGGTACATCGACCATCGGTTGAAGACAGCTGGTTATGCCGGAGAGCCTCTGTTTACCCCTGAGGCGGTCCGGTCGGTCGCCCTGCGGAGCCTGGGCATCCCGCGCAACATCAACAATCTCTGTTTCAACGCCTTGGCGCTGGCCTACGCCATGGGCCGTAGGACAATCGACGCATCAATTGTCGAAGAGGTGCTGGCTGACCTGGACGTGCGCACCCTGGTTGGGAAGTCTCGACCGACTTCTCAGCCCACTCCTCCGCGGCGAGTCACGCGGCCCAAGCTGGTTGCACCACAGCTTCCCCTACCCAAGCCCGTGGAAGGCGATATCAGCCGCAGAGCCCTCAGCACGGCAGCGGTTGCCGCGCTGGTGGCGACTTTAATGGTCGGCGGCTTGTTCGCGCTGTCCTCCAAGGGCAGGGTCTCGAGGACAGCAGTTGACCGGCCGAATCCGGAGGCGGCCGGGGTGGTTGTAACACCGGCGGAGGCGGAGCCTCAGGCCGTGCAAACGGAACAAAGCGTCCCCTTCGTGAGCCGGGCGTCAGGGGGCACGGTGACCGAGCAAGTTGCACCGGAACCCGCGCCGACGCCGGCCGAACCGAGCGCTCCGCCGGTCCTCGCGGCACCCAAGCGCATCCCGCGCGAGCGGGTTTCGCGCCGGAGCCCTTCGAGCGACACATTCACGGTCGTCGTCAGACCCAAGGATAACTTGCGGCAGATCTGCCTGAGATATTTGGGGCAGTACACTGAAAAGCTGGTCCAGCAGATCCTCGAACTGAATCCGGGGA
Source organism: Acidobacteriota bacterium (assembly GCA_016201215.1). Classification (GTDB taxonomy): domain Bacteria; phylum Acidobacteriota; class Terriglobia; order Acidiferrales; family UBA7541; genus QHYU01. The sequence continues at coordinate 14,953 of JACQDH010000007.1, forward strand.
TGACCGATCCAAATCATCTTGCCATCGGGCAGGAGATCAGGCTGCCAAACAGGTCTTGAATCTTGGGATGGGGCCGCTAGGTGTCAACATTGAGCGCAGGTCAGTGATCGCTGAGACGAAAGATCAATGAGCCGATACCACGAAGTTCTGGAACGCGCTGCGCGAGACAGGGAACTCATCCCTGAGGCTGATTCCTCAACGCCGATGTCCGTCCCCGCCCTTGAAGAACGAGCGAGGCATTTGGCCACACCGCCTATTGACGGGACCGCGCGTGAAGAAGTGACCAAGCTCGTCCAGCGGGTTTTCCTGCTGCCAAAAAACGGTACTGCACCCGGCGCCGTGATCTTCTGCGGTATCGAGCTAGGCCAGGGGAGCAGTTGGATCTCTTCCCGCGCCGCGGTGATCCTAGCAAAACAGGGAACAGGCACGGTTTGCCTCGTGGACGCAAACTTGCGTTCGCCCTCCCTCCACCAGCACTTCTCCGCCGACAACTGGCACGGTTGGGCAGATGCGCTGCGCAAAGAACGTTCCCTGCGAGACCTTGCGCAGCCAGTTCTGGGCGGCAACTTGTGGTTGGTGCCCAGCGGGTCGGTGACGCCGGATCTGTATGCTCGGTTGGGCTCGGAGCGCTTGCGAAAATGCCTCGCTGAGCTACGCACCCAGTTCACTCACGTTCTGATCGACGCGCCCCCGGCGAGTCCCCATGGCGATGCGGCCTTGCTCGGCAAGCTAGCCGATGGAGTCGTTCTGGTGGTCGAGGCCAATTCAACGCGACGCGAGACCACCCGGCAGGTCAAGGAAAGTTTTGAATCGGCCAAGGTGCGACTGCTGGGCACCGTCCTGAACCAGCGTACGTTTCCGATCCCCGAATCCCTCTACCGCAAGCTGTAGAGGGCAGGGAAGCAGCGGCCGACTTGGTAGGCCGCAGAGATGAGCGCTTTATCTACAAGGTGAGTCGAGGAATGGGACTCAGATAGCGGAGCTATGGCCAGCATCCCGTCAATTCCGAACTACACGTCGCCGGTACCGATCGATCTCCTGGCGCCGCCGGGCGCGCCCTGGTACGCCCTGCAGACCCAGCCGCGGCATGAAAAAAAGGTGGCCGCGCAGCTTGTAAAGAAACATGTGGACACATTTCTCCCCCTCGTTTCCGAGAGCCACCGCTGGAGCGATCGCCAGAAAATCATTCAGGTGCCACTCTTCCCGAGCTACGCGTTTGTGCGTGTCGCGTCGACGGCCGAAGCGCGCCTGGCCGTGCTGCGGACCCCAGGCGTCCTCCGTTTCCTGGGGAGCCCCGGAGAAGACCATTCGGTCCCAGACAAGCAGATCGAGGACATCCGCTCGATTCTGGCACAGAGAGTCTCCTGCACGCTGTATCCCTTCCTCCGTGTGGGACAGCGCGTCCGGATTCGCGGGGGATCCCTGGATGGAATCGAAGGGCTGCTCGTGGCGCTGGAAGGCGCTCGGGGGATGGTGATTTCGGTGGACTCGATTCTGCAATCCATTGCCATCCGCGTTGAGGGCTACGACTTGGAGGTTCTTGCCCCACCCGCCGGCCCTCGCAGCGCGAAAACGCCAAGCGGCATACCCAGGCTGCATGAGCTTCACTGAAGTGTTCTCCCCGCGGTTTGTGGGCTGTTGAAGAAGAAAGAAGAGATCCGGTTGACCAACAATGACTAGCTTTCACAGACAAGTCCTGATGAAGGCATTCATGCTGTTTGATTTGTGGGTCATGGCCTTATCGTTAGCCCTGGCTGCGGTTCCGGTAGCACACCGGGCTGCCTCGGTCTCTCTGGCCACCTTCCTCTCCATCCGGGTCAAGGTGGCGAACATCCTCCTGTTTCTCGCCTTTCTCTTCGCCTGGCATTTTATCTTCGCCATGTTGGGCCTCTATCAGTCCAAGCGGCTTGGCGATAGGAAGAGCGAAGTGAAAGACGTCATCAGGGCGACCCTATGGGGGACGCTCCTGATTACGTTCGCAGCTCTGCTGTTCCGCATCCGGATGATCACGCCGTTGTTCTTGGTCGTATTCTGGGTTGGAAGCAGTTCCATTACCATCGCCTGCCGCCTGGCGTTACGGTACTTTCTCGGCTGGGTTCGAACCCACGGCCGCAATCTGCGGCAAATCGTGATTGTCGGCACGAACTCGCGTGCTGTGCGCTTCGCCCGAACCATCGAGGGCAAACCTGACCTTGGTTACCGATTCGTCGGATTTGTGGACGAGAGCTGGGCCGGGAGCGAAGACTTCCGCAAGACGGGCTATTCGGTCGTGTCTGATCTTGAGCATTTCCCGCACTTCCTCCGGGAGGGCGTGATCGATGAGGTCGCTCTTGCACTCCCGATGAAGTCCTTCTACGCACAGGCTTCGCGCATCGCAACCCTGTGCGAGGAACAAGGCGTGGTGATCCGGTTCCTTTCAAACATTTTCGATCTTCGGGGCGTGCAGGCGAAAGGAAACGAGTTCGACGCCGAAACAGTAGTTACGGCCTACATGCACCCCTTCGAAGGTTGGCCGATGGTCATCAAGCGCGTCTTGGACGTGGTGACTTCTCTGGCAGGTCTTGTGCTGCTGGCCCCGGTGTTCTTGGTTACGGCGGTGCTCGTCAAGTGGGGATCGCCGGGACCCGTCTTCTTTGCGCAGGAGCGCGTGGGCCTGAATAAGAGAAGATTCCGCATGTATAAGTTCCGGACGATGGCAGTGGACGCCGAACAAAAGCGTGCGGAGCTGGAAGATCGGAACGAAGTCGGCGGCCCCGTATTCAAGATCATGGATGATCCCCGTGTCACACTCGTCGGAAAATTCCTGCGCAAGACCAGCATCGATGAACTGCCGCAGCTGTTCAATGTTGTGAAAGGCGATATGAGCCTGGTGGGTCCACGCCCCCTTCCCGTTCGCGACTATTTAGGTTTCGACCAGGACTGGCAGCGGCGACGATTCAGCGTCCGGCCAGGGATCACCTGCCTCTGGCAAGTCAACGGCAGGAGCACTGTGCCCTTTGAACATTGGATGGGTTTGGATATGCAGTACATCGACCAATGGTCTCTTTGGCTCGACCTGAAGATCCTCGCAAAAACCATCCCTGCGGTATTACGGGGCACAGGAGCCGCTTAACACATGACATTTCCCTTCCTACGAGCTTTCACACTTTGGCCGAAAAACGGACAAGCGATCCAAGTTCAACCGCGGAGCCGCGAGGTGACTGAGAGATTGGTCGAGAAATGGATTACTTCCCACGACCGCGAACGGAGCGCCACGGCTAGCATGATCACCGATTTGATTCGAGCCCTCCAGCCGCTGCGGGGCCGGCGCTTGCGACGGCTGCTCGACATCGGCTGCGGGTTCGGAGGGCTAACCCGGCTGATCGGTGAGTACCTAGAAATCTCCGAACTGCACGGGGTTGACCTAGACGGCAGGGTGCTCGAAGAAGCTCGGCAAAAGGGAGTCGTGACGCACCACATTGATGTCGGGGAAGCCAAGCTGCCCTTTCCGGATGGTTATTTTGATCTCATCGTATCATTCGGCATGCTCGATTACCTTCCTTACTTCGACGACATCCTTCAGGAAGTTTTTCGGACAATCCGGCCGGATAGATATGCTCTGCTTTCGCTTCCCAACCTGGCCAGTTGGCACAACCGCCTCTGTCTATTGCTCGGCTATCAGCCGAGGGACATAGAGCTTTCCCGGAAGATTCTTGCTGGTGTTCACCCGTGGTATAGGCCCGAGTACTTGAATCCGACGGGGCATCTTCGCTCCGCAACAGCGTCCGCTTTTCAAGAGCTTATGGCTTACCACGGTTTTCTAACCGTCGGCCTGACTGGTGGTAGGCCGGCTGGCAGAAAAAAGAATCCGGTGCTCGCCCTCGCCGACATTCTTCTGACTCGGAAGGTCACACTGGCGCGGCGGTTCTTCTATCTGGGCTCGAAACGCAACGGACATGAACGATAGACCAAAAGAGCCTGCTCGCTTGCAGCAAAAGCTGAATTGGCACGGGGGATGGCTCAGGCGCCTGGATCCTCCCGAGCGCTCAGAGGAATTTCGTCGAAATGTGCGCAACGCTTCGTGGAGCACCCTCGATTATCTTGTTCTGCCGATGCTGCTGCTGCTGGTCCTTCCCTTCCTCGTCTTCAAGCTTGGCGCAGAGCAATTTGGCATCTGGATGCTAGTCAACGGGCTGACGGGACTAACTGGCGTGTTGCAGCTCGGCCTCGGCGACGCCACGATCAAGTATGTCTCTTCCTACCGCGCGCGCGAGGATTGGCGGAGCGTTCAGAGGGTTGTCCGGTCCACTTTCTCCATTTACGGGCTGTTGGGCTTTTTCACGGCGGGGCTTCTGTACATGGCCGCGCCCTTCTTAGCCCACCATGTATTTCGAATCGAGCCGGCTCACCAATCCCTTGCGGTCTCTGCCATTCGTGTCGGTGGCATCGGGATGGTGGTGCGCTTCCTGAGCAGCGTGTTCACAGCCGCCGTGCAAGGGTGCGAGCGCTACGACCTCTCCGCACGCGTGACGATTCCGGTAAAAGCCCTGACCATGATTGGAGTTGTTTCGGTGGCCGCACTCGGCCTGGGGATTCTGGCCATCCTGTGGGCGACGGTCCTTCTTTCAGCAGGCGGCGCCATTGTGATGGCCGTGGTCGCGAAACGCCTAATTCCCGGAATGGTCATCTGGCCGTGGCTCGACCGTTCGGCGCTTCGGGAGGTTTTCGGTTTCGGCTTCTACAGTTGGCTACATTCGATTTCTACAACTGTGTTCGCGCAGGCGGACTTGCTTTTGGTTGGGGCCCTGCTCGGGACAACTGCGGTCACCTATTACAGCGTCTGCCAGCGGCTGGCGATGCAGATCCATGCGCTACCGGCCGCGGGA
>JACQDH010000087.1 GCA_016201215.1 Acidobacteriota bacterium
AAACCCGAGCAGCGCATTGTATTCCTGATTTCTAAAGTACAGCGCCCACCGGAATCCTCCGCGCCTGCCCTGCGCGATTGGGAATCGGGGCACGAGCCGCGGCACCCGTGCGGCGTAAGCCGAGTATTCCGGGAACAGCTTCTGAAACCACCCAGAAAGAGACTTGTCCGCTGACCGAGTCGCAAACCTGTTTGGCGATCAAGCCCTGCCGCCTCCAGCCGAGCCGGTTCTGCTCACCTGACCCCAGCGACTCTCCGGCTCGGCTCCTGAGTGCGAATGAAGAAGAGCGCATCCAGCACCTCGCTCCACGGTGCCCGATAGGTCTGAAAGAGGGGACGCGCTGCAAACGTGCCACCGAGCCATTGGCCGGCCTCGCGCGCTCTTCGGAGGTTGACGAAGCCGAACTTGTACCCCGCCGCATCCATCAGCTCCTCGAACTCGAACGAGGGATCTTGGTCGGCCACGACGTCCTGAACCATGCCTTCCATGCCGCCCCCGCAGGTGATGCACCCGGACACACCGGTGTACGACGTCATCCCGATCACGAAGCTCTCACGGCCAAGAACTTCCCACACGCCCTGTCCCATGCTGAACCCTGGGTGCCCGCCCAGAGCCGCGACGCGCGGGTTCCGCATCGTGTGGAGGGTGTGGGCCCACGCGATGACCTTGTGCCCCCGATAGTACGTGTTGGCGAGCCACACGAGGTTCTCGGCCATCTGGCGATCCCGGGTGGCGCGATCGCCGGCCGGGGCCGGCGCGTTCCGTTTCTGTCGGAGGTCGAATCCTGCCTGCACCGAGACACTGCGGAGTACTTGCGCCCAGAATTGGCCCTCGCGAGTCCGAACCGTTTTTTCCACCTCCAGCGCGGTGCCCTGCAGGCTCTGGACGAGCTCGGCCTCCTCGGCTGGCTCCGGCACCGGTCCGCCATCACGCCCGAAGCGCGCCTCGACCACCCCCGCCAGAATCCGGGCCGGTCGGCTGTTCGTGTCGGCGAGCGGACCGTCGATTCTCGCTCGGGTGAGGAACTCGCGAAGGCTGGGCAGCATGGAATCTCGCGACGCCGGATCCCAGAACTGGCTGTCGAAGCCGGTCAGCTCCAATGGGTAATCGCTGCGCGCGGACGCCGCGAGATAGTTGATCAGCGGCTGGACCTGTTCGGACCATCCCCACACGCGGAACACGCCCTGGAGAAAAGCGTCTCGAGGCTGCGCTTGCGTCCGCAAGGCGCGCCAGGCCGCCGCGGTCCCGAAGAGTCCGGACTCGAAGGCGAGCACATCGAAGCCCATCTCGCGGTGCAGGAACTTCACCAGCCTCGTCTTCGCTTTGAGGTCGGCCCCGTTGCCGTGATCCGACTCGCCGAGCAGCACGACTCGAACACCACGCAGTTGCTCCCGAAGGAACGCGAGGTCGGAGAAATCCTCGTCGGCGGGCTCGATCGAACGAATCACCGTCGCATTCTTCCGGAGCCACGCCGTCCGCAGGTGGTTGCTCAGAGCCTGCCGGCGAGCCGCATATGTCTTCGCCGGGACCACCTCGTCTACCTGCATCGTGAATGGGGAGCCACCGGCTGCCCAACCGGTGAGCTCGATGACGTACCAGCCCGAGGCAGGCACCTCGAACGCAAGCGGAAGGCCGGGATAGGAGGCGCCCTCGCCCGCATAGACCCAATTCACCAGGAGCGGCTTGTTCTGGCGCGACTCCAACACTTGCGTTCGCGCGTATCCGGCAGCGATGTCGAGCGAGGCGCGCACGAATTCGCCCTTCCGCGCGAACAGCGCGAAACACTTCACCTTGCCAGTTTCGAGACGCCCGGTCTGGACCGTGAGCGGATTCAGCAAGGGGAGCAGTTCCGCCTTCGCATCACACGTGGTACCGCGTTCGGTCGCTTGGGCCGCGACGCCCCTTCCCGGTAGGAGCACGGTCAGCGCAGCCGCGATTGCGGCGATGAGCGCGCTCATTCGGCGTGCAGAGGGGTTGAGCCGCCCCCATCTGTGAGTAAGGCGTCCACTGGGACAGTCGCTGATTCTCTCCATTCGTCCCTTCGCGTGCTCCACCGGGCTAACTCTTGTTTAAGGAAGGAACGTCAGCAGTTTGCACTGGGAAGCACGCAACGAGGCCCTCCCTCTCCCCTACAGCATTTATGCCCGTTCGGGCAGCAATTCGGACCGCAATCCGGGGTTGCACTTTGCCGCTTGAGCCTTCCCGGTCGCCAGGGCGGCCCCCGCCACTACCCCCGCCCACATCCCCGCGCGCCCCAGCCGCCGCAAAAAAGCTCGACGCCCCACTGCTTCACCGAACTTGCTAATCAAGGTCTCCACGTTTCCTCCTCTCGGAATCGTTAGAAAATGCGAATGAAGACTGCTTTTACAAGCGCAAACTACCTCCCAGCGGCATTTAATGGTGTTTTAATGTTCGGCGACAAGATAGATCCGCCCCTCGCTACCGCGTCTTCCATACCAAAACCACCGCCCCCGCCAGAAACCCGAGCAGCGCATTATACTCCTGATTCCTAAAATACAGCGCCCACCGGAATCCTCCGCTCCTGCCGTGCGCGATTGGGAATTGGGGCACGAGCAGCGGCACCCGTGCGGCGTAAGCCGCGTATTCCGGGAACAGCTTCCGCAAGTGGCTCTCCTCCTCGCCAATCACCGGCAGATACACTGCGCCGAAATACGCGGCGAACAGCAGCGCCAGCCACAGGTTCCACCCGGCCAGGGCGAACCCCGCCGCCGCCGTCAGCGTGCCCAGATAAAGCGGATTCCGCGTGCAGGCGAACGGCCCGCTCGTCGCCAGCGCCTCATTCTTGGTCAGATGCCCGGCCGCCCACGCCCGCAGCGCGATCCCCACCAGCGCCACCGCCAGGCCCGCCGCCAGGCTCTCCCACCGGGGCCGCGAATACACCAGGTACAGAGCCGCCACCAGAAACCCCGAAGGCACCCTCATCCGCGCCGCGAGCTTCCCATAACTGTTCATCAGTGTTTATCGGCGTCCCTCGGCGGCTAGCACTTAAAACATCCGCTCCTGCTTCTTCAACGTCCCGAACGAGCCGATGTTGGCCACCGACAGCGCCAGCCGGAACTGGTTCTCGTTGCGCGTGGCGCCCAGCGCAAACCGCCGGTACTCCACGCTGAAGCCGCAGCAGTCGGTGTTGTAGGTCGCCACCGTGTTGGCGTACTGCATGAAGCCCTGCCGGTAGTCGTAGACCAGGATGAAGCCGGCGTTCCACCCGCGCTTGTTGAGCGACCCGTAGCGAATCTGGCCCCGCAGCTGGTTGCTTAGCGGGGTCAGCAGTTCGCTGGAACGCACCGCGTAGTGCCCCAGCGACACATTGAAGTTTTTCACGGTGACGTCGCCGCTCACCCCGCTGTTCACCAGCTTGCCCCGCAGGGGATCGTAGTCGTTGCGCCACTCCAGGTTGTAATTCCACCGCGGCTGGATGCGGAGCACGCTGACCACGGGCGAATAGTTGCGCGGCGTATCGGCGAACGCGAACGGCGTGAGGTCCACCGTGGAAAGCAGCACATTGCGCCGCCCCGGCACGAGCGCTCCGCCGAACTCCGGGTCGAAATACCGCCGCTGCCACAGCTCCACGGTAAGAAACTCCCGCACCTCCCCGCTCGCCGTCCGCTTCCCGTAAAAGCGGTTCACCACGGAAATCTCCGCCTCATTCGTGTTGTTCAGCAGGTCCCGCTCGTCGAACCGGATCACCCGGCTGAAATCGGGCACCCCGTCCACGTAGCGATAGGTAATCTTGGGCTCGATCACGTGCTTGACGCGGTCGGCCAGCCACGGCGGGCCGTCGAACACGCGCTCCAGCGCCGGCGGGGTGAACTCCAGCGAAAATTCCCGTGCCGAACGGTTCAGGCTCTCTCCGGAGATGGTCCCGTCCGGCCGCACTTGCTCGCCGTAATGGGTTTCATGCAGCCCGAAAGTGGGCATCAGGTGAAATCCCTTCCACTCCAGCTTGGTCGAAAGCCGGGGGAAAAAGTCGATGCGCTCGGAAAGGCGCCGGGTCTGGAAAGCCTGCTGGGTGCGTCCCATGAGCTCCAGCGCCGAGTCGAACGTGAACCACACCGGCAACGGCCCGCCCGCCAGTGCGTGCTCCCGGCTGTTCAGCTCCACGCTGGGCAGCTTGCGGATGATGATGGTGTCGCCGGGTTGCGTCGACTGAAAGTTTTCGTGCCGCACCAGCGCCGCACTGAAATAAAAGTCGGAAAAGCTCTTGGTCACGTAGGCCACCGAGTGCGCCTCGGAGAAAATCGCCTCGTTCAGCGTTTCGGTGAAGGCCAACCGGAACTCGAGCGAGCTCAGGTAGTTCACATTGGCTACCGCTTGAAAGCCCCAGGGCAGCTCGGCCCGCCCGTTCAGGCTGAACATGCTCCCGCCCTGCTTCCGCACCGTGTCCCCCACCTGGATGC
>JACQDH010000008.1 GCA_016201215.1 Acidobacteriota bacterium
AACAAATCCCGCAGTGCTACTCTGCCGGTTAGGGATAGCATGTCGGGTGTCTCCTTTCTGCCCCGTGCCTGGGGCCGGAAATATCGGAGACACCCTTTTCCTTTTCGATCCAACTTTCAACAGAAAATCTTACAGACGGCGGACACACACATGCTGAGCAGGCAACAAACAACTGGGTTTGTGCGAACCTTCGGCGGAGCAACGACTTATGGCCCACCCGAGGACAAGACCGGTAACATCACCCTGAAGATGGGGCGCGGCGCGGCCCAACTAAGCAATGTTTGTCGCTCGCTTCCCCGAATGACGGAGCGCCGCCGACAGCTTTTGTCGGCCCTGGCGCAGGGGATGGTCAAACGCGCCGGGCGGATGGCCGCCCGATAGTCAGCATTCCGGGTCTTGCCTAATTCCCTTTGGCCCCCCAGCCATCTGCCCGCCACTGCATCGCTCCAATCACTTCTAATGTGCAAGAACGGCCATTCTGCGCGGCCCATGTCACCTCTGCCCCAGCCAAAATGGCCTCGGGATTAGCCTGTGAGCCACTTTTGTGCGGCAGCAGTGGCTGGACGATAGGGCGAATTGCGGTGGAGATTAGTCAGCACGGACGTGCGTTTAAACGCTTCGACCCTGCGAGAAAAAATTCTGCGTGCATATCACCGAGACCGGGATGGGGTGCCGTCTCCGCGCCCGCTTCGCCCTGGCGCGGCAGTGTAGGCGCATTGAACAACGGATGGGCAACGCTCTCGTTGAAATGCCTTCGTAAGCCATTGAAAAGAATGGTGGGCCTGGGGAGACTCGAACTCCCGACACGCGGTTTAGGAAACCGCTGCTCTATCCATCTGAGCTACAGGCCCCGGCCGGCAACCTTTATCCTACCGCAAAAGGCGTGGTAGCAACACGGCACGCCGCGCGGAAACGCGTGGCCATGAAATGGTTGCGCGCGGCCGGGAGGCTTTGATATAGGCTAGGACAAGCGCCAGGGGGAAAGCGCCAAGCTACACTTTATCGAGGGCCTTCTGTATAGTTGGGAAATGCACGAGGGTACGAAAATTCGGCGTGCGCTGCGCTTTGCGCACACGCGGGTGCGCGAATGGCGCATGATCGCCAAGGGGCTGCTCTCCACCCGGCATCCGCTCCTGGCACACATCATCCCCACGCGCCGCTGCAATCTGTCCTGCACCTACTGTAACGAGTTCGACGACCACTCAAAGCCGGTGCCGCTTGCGGAGATGTACAAGCGCATCGATCGCCTGGCCGCGATGGGCACGGCGATCATCACCATCAGCGGCGGCGAGCCGCTGCTGCATTCCGAACTCGACCAGGTCATCGCGCGCATCCGCCGCCGCGGCATGATCGCCGGACTGATTACCAACGGCTACTTGCTGACCGCCGAGCGCATCGCACGGCTGAATCGCGCCGGCCTCGAGCACCTGCAAATCAGCATTGATAACGTGCTCCCGGACGAGGTCTCCAAGAAAAGCCTGAAGGTGCTCGATCAGAAGCTGCGGCTTCTCGCTGAACATGCCACCTTCCAGGTCAACATCAATTCGGTGCTGGGCAGCGGCGTGAAAAACCCCGAAGACGCCCTGGTGGTGGCCCACCGCGCCATCGAGCTGGGCTTCACCAGTACGGTCGGCATCCTCCACGACGGCAACGGCCAGCTCAAGCCCCTGAGCCAGCGCGAGACGGAGATTTTTGAGGAGATCATGAAGCTCGGCAAGCGTTCCTTCTCGCGCTTCAACCAGTTCCAGCACAACATCGCCCAGGGCAAGCCCAACGATTGGCGTTGCCGCTCGGGATCGCGCTACCTCTACATCTGCGAGAACGGCCTGGTGCACTGGTGCTCGCAGCAGCGCGGCTACCCGGGCATCCCACTCGAGCAGTACACCGCCGAAGACCGCCGGCGCGAGTTCTACACGAGCAAGCCCTGCGCGCCGCGCTGCACGGTCTCCTGCGTCCAGCAGGTGGCCATGATTGATAACTGGCGGTCGCCGCAGACCTTGAAGCCGGTCGCCGCGCCCTCGCCAGCGCCCTCCGAGTCTCTGGTGCAATTGAGCGGCGTGGGCGTCCGCGAAGAGGGCTAGCTCCCCGCTCTCCTTTGCTTTTTGTTTCCCTGTACTTCCTCCCGGTTGCCACTGCGGAACCCTGTACCTCGACAGCGTTGACGCCTTCCCCGACCGCGGCTAAGGTCAAGAATGGCCCAGAACAGGCTGGCTGCTGCCGGTCAGGGTGTCTTCGGCCGGCAGGCCGGTGAACCAGGGGCATCGCGGGGTTACGCGCCAGTTTCCCCCGGTGCCGTCCCTGTTCCGCCTCCCTCGCAGCGCTGCGAAGGAGTCCGCGCGCTCGACGACACGTGACCACACTATCCAAAGCAGGACGCTACGAACTGCTCGAAGAGCTCGGGCGCGGCGCCATGGGCGTGGTGTACCGCGCGCAGGACCCGGTGATCGGCCGCACTGTCGCGGTCAAGACCATGCGGCTGAGCGAGCAAGGCACCGGGCTAACGCGCGAAGAGCTGATCTCACGCTTCCAGACCGAAGCCCACGCCGCCGGCCGCCTGACCCACCCGAACATTGTGGTGGTGTACGACGCCGGCGAAGAGGAAGGCCTGTTCTACATCACCATGGAGCTGGTCGAGGGCCGCAGCCTGCAGGCCGCGCTGGACGAAAAGCAATCCTTCCCCATACCGCGCGTGCTGCGGCTGATGGAGCAGGTCTGCTCGGCACTGGAGTTTGCCCACCAGCGCAACGTCGTCCATCGCGACATCAAGCCCGCCAACCTGATGCTGACCCCCGACGACTCGGTGAAGATCACCGACTTCGGCACGGCCAAAATCCTGCAGTTCGGCACGGCGCAGACCGCGCACGTGATTGGCACGCCCAGCTACATGTCGCCCGAGCAGGTCAAGGGCAAGCCGGTGGACGGCCGCTCGGACCTCTTCTCGCTAGGCGTGATCCTCTACGAGTTGGTCACCGGCGAAAAGCCCTTCCCGGGGCAAAACCTCACGACGGTGATTTACAAAATCATTAACGAGGACCCCATCCCGCCGCGCGAGCTGGACTCTTCGGTCCACCCGGGTCTCTCCTACGTGATCACGCGCGCCCTGGCCAAAGACCCCGCGGCGCGCTACCAGACCTGCCGCGAATTGATGGGCGCTCTGCGCCATTATCGCGATATCGAGACCAGCCCCGAGGCCACCGTAGCTCTGCCGCGCCCCACCGCCGCGCCCATCGCCTCCGGCGCCGCGCGGCCTGCCGCACCCGCCGGATCCCGGCCCCCCACGGCGCCCGCCCACGCACCCGGCACCGCGCCTCCACCGGAGAAAAAGCAGCGCGGCGGCATCCTGCTGGCGCTCGTGCTGCTCGCCATCATCACCGGTGCGAGCTATCATCTCTGGCCCACGTTGCGTGACGTCTGGCAGCGCAGCCGAGCCGCGCGCGCCAGCCAATCTCCGGCTGCCGACCCGGCAGCTCCCAAAGCGGCCGCCTCGCCGGAAGCCTCCGGAGTGCCAACCACCACGCATGAGCCGGAAGCCGCCTCCACACCGAAGACGACTTCAGCCCCCTCGAAGCCACGCGCGGAACAGGGATCGAGCGAGGCCAGCAGCGCCGATGCGGCCCTGAAATCGCGCATCGAGCAGGCTCTGGCCCGCGGGGGGCTTGGCGGCAAGGTGCACGTGCAGGTGGCCGCAAACACAGTCACGCTCTCGGGCCGGCTGACCCCGCGCGAGCACCGCCAGCTTCTCGAGCACCTGCGCAAAGCGCCGCCGAAGGCTCGCGTGATTGACCACATTGAATACGCTGACTCTGGTTCCGGTGACAATTCTCTGGTCAGCGAACCGCGGCACCAGCCCGCCTCAGGCCACGGCGAGATCGAAATTCTCACCGATGTGTTGGGCGCGCCGGCGGTCCTGCGCGGCCCGCGGGGCCGAGTGGTTTCCGAATGCCGCACGCCCTGCCGCTTCCACGACCTCCCGCCGGCCAGTTACAAGCTCGAGATCAAACAGGAGGGCTACCGACCGGTTGGGCGCGTTCTCAATGTGGCCGCCGGCGGCGTCGTGGATGAACGCATCCAGCTGGAAGCCTTACCGGTGGCGGTGACGGTGACCAGCCGGCCGCCGCAGGCGCACCTGTTCGTGAACGGAGAGCATCAGGCGGAAACCACGCCCACGACCATCCGTCTGACGCCCGGCACTTACAACCTTGTCGTGCGCAAGCCCGGCTTCGAACCCCACTTCGGGCAAGTCCAGGTAAAGGTCGGTGAACCGGCGCAAGTGGACATCGACCTGGCGCCACGCAGCGACGGTGGCCTCAGTGGCAGCAGCGACGCCAGCGGGAACGCCGGCGGAGTTTACGTCAGCAGCGAACCTCGGGGCGCGGCCATTCTAGTCGACGGCTTCCTCACTCGCCGGCGCACTCCCGCGCAGTTGGAATTACCTCCAGGCGAGCATACCCTCATGCTTTCGCTCCGGGGCTTTCCCCTAGCACGCCGGACGATCGTTGTGGAACCAAACCAGAGCTTGCAGGTCAACATCACGCTGCACTAACCTTCAGCGCCATCTAAGGATTACCTTCCGCAACGTTTCGATTCTGTGCCGTGTGACCCTTGACCTGCCCGGCAGCGGTTTCCCCGGCTGGTCACTTTTTTGCCCCGCGTGGTTACCGATAGGCTGCCGCCTGCGTTGCATTTCCTTGTAAACAGAGGGCTAACAGGGCAAGCTTCCCGGCAGGTATCGTGCTCTCTCTCGGGGCGGTCTATCGGGTGTGGCGCCAAGTGTGGGGAATGGTCGTCGCGCAAGCCCAGGACCGGGCCATCTTCCGCGCCCGGAAAGAAGCGCCCTCGGCAGGGCGCCTTTGGGCTCCGGCGTCGTCTCCGCTGCGCCGGACCCCGGCGCAAAGTTTGGAGGAGACAAGTGACGGTACAAGCCCTGGCAAAGAAAATGACTCGCCGGTCCACTTCGAGTGAGTCGGTCCAAGCCCCGCGGCCGGCAGCGGAGAGAGGCGCGGCGGCAGGCGTCGAACTCGCAGTGGGGCGATTCTTGCGCTCCTTCCAAGTGCTGCTGCGCTCGGGCAGGCTCTACCAAAAAAATCACCCGCGGGTACTGGAAAGTCTCGAGGCCGTGGAACGCAATCTGCGCGCGGCGCTGGAGTTTGTTCCCTCGGTGGCGGTGGGCGTGGAGCGCGGGCATCTGGTCGTCCCGGCGCTTGGTTCGGAAGCCTCCGGCCACCCGCTCTACGACCGTCGCGGTGAGCTGAATGCCCTGGCCGAGGAACTCTCCAAGTGTGGTGTCACTTCTCTGGTTTTCCTGCCGCAAACCAATCTGGGCGAGCTCGACACGCTGGCGGAGTCGCTCAACAGCGCGCTGCAGAGGCCGGGGGCGGAGGTCGCGCGGCTCGGACACCACCTATCCACGGGGCGCACCGGCGACGCGATTACACTCGAGGAGTTGACCGCAGCGCTGCGTCTGCTGCTGAAAATGATTCCGCCGCTCGAACAGGCGCATCAGAGTTCAGCGGAGGACACTGCCGGTGCGTTTCATGCCGCGCTGGCGGAAGCCGACCCTCGCGCCGTGGGCCGATTGGTGAAGGCGATCGTCAGCCAGGCACCACACGAGGGAGACGCTCCGGAACCCTATGTGGCGCGTCTGGTGGACACCCTGGTGATCGAGTTTGCCACCGCGGAGTTTTGCGCGGGTCGTCTGGCGCCGGCCGGATTGCGCGAGTTGTTCGATCGCTTGAGCGGTGAGCTGGCCGCGGCCGGCGGGCCGCTCTCCGAGGTGCGCCGGGCCGGCGTGGGTGCCGTGCGGCCTTTCG
This sequence comes from Acidobacteriota bacterium, assembly GCA_016201215.1. Lineage (GTDB taxonomy): Bacteria > Acidobacteriota > Terriglobia > Acidiferrales > UBA7541 > QHYU01. The sequence continues at coordinate 5,811 of JACQDH010000008.1, forward strand.
CCCGAGCCGAACCCATGTCCCTCTTCGCCCGCTGGGCCGATGAAACCTATGCGGCGAGCCTCAGCGAGCGCTTCTGGTCCGAGCTACCTGCGCGGGAGATGTGCCGCGTGCTGCGCAGTCGCGATGCGTGGTGCGTGCCGGTCGCTGCGCTCCGGCGCTACCTCGAGCAACTGGCGGACGCGGATCCCCGGGCAACGGGCGGAGCTTCGCCTCGCGAGGCGCGCCTGGTGCTGCTGAATTACGCACGGTGTGTCGAGTCCGAGGAGGGCAAGACGCGGCGCGCCGTGGCGACCGGGCTGGTTGAACTCCATCCCCTGTTCGAACGCATCTGGCCGCATCAGTTGCCGGAAGAGCTAAGCCGCGTGGTCGTGCGCGCGCTCGAACTGGAAGCCTCGCCGGGCATCGCCGGCCTGCTCTCTGCGGTGACCGAAAACCTGGCGCGACTCGCGACACAAAAAGGCGACTATGCGGAGTTCGAGCGCATCCTCACAGGCCTGGAGCGCGCCCCGCGCGACGCCGACCACGCGCATCTGACCGCTCTCGCCGAACAGTTGGTGTCGGACGAGCGCTGGCTGCTCCTGGTGGACGCCGCGCTGGGCAACCGCCCCCTCGATCCCGTCCTCCCGCGCCTGTTGCGGCGCGATCCGGAACGTTTGCTCGACCGCCTGGGTCTGCTCCTCACCGCGGCGCGAGGGCTCGACGCGCTGCCAGCCATGGCGCGACTGTTGCGCGCCGTCGGCGAGCCTGCGCTCGGAGCGCTGGAGATGCGCCTGTTCGAACCGCGCCGGCAACGCGCCACCGCTGCGATCAAGCTGCTCGCCGCCACCGAGCCGGGGCGGCTGCTCCAAGCCCTGCCGCGCGCCCTGCCAAGCTGGGACTGGAACCTGCAAGACCTCGCCGTCACGGAACTTGCGCGCACGGATCTTCCCGGCGTGGCCTGGGCGTTTCTGGAGACCGTGACCGAGGCGCATCCCCTGGTCGTTCCCGTGATGCTGGACCAGATCGGGCTGGCGGGGGAAGCTGCCGCAGTGCCATTGCTGCTCAGCATCGCCGCGGGCGAAAGAGAACGCCTCCGGGATGTCTTTATCCGCATTAAGGCTGTCGAGGCTCTGGGGCGGATGCGCGCGACCGAGGCGGCCAACTTGCTGCGCGCGCTGCTGCGGCAGCGCAACGGCCTGACCCACGCCGAGCCGGCCGGCTTGCGCGCCGCAGCCGAAGAGGCCTTAGCACTCATCGAGAACCGGCCGTCGTCAGCGCGCGTGCGCGCCGCGCAGGAGGCGCTCGAGAGAGCCAGCGTGACCTTCACGCGCCCACGGCGCTACCTGCGCATCCCGCTCTCTTCCCCCTTTGCGGCGCAAATCGAAGGCCCTCATGCGGGCCCGGCCACGGTGCGTACGATCAGCCTGGGCGGGGCGTATCTCGAATCCAACCGGCGGCTCGCGGTGGGCGATTCGATTCGCGTGGAGATTCGCACGGGCCTACGTCGCATTCAATCCACGGCGGTGGTACGCAACGTCACCCCGCAGGGCGGCGGAGTCGAGTTTGTACACATGAAGCAAGAAGACCGGGAAAAGCTCCGCAAGCTGGTCCGCCGCCTCCTCCGCAACTAGCCCCCAACGGCAAAGAACGGCCTCCCGCCGGAATCTGCTCCTGAGGCATTGTGTCGCTTGCGCGCCGAGCGCCTCACACCTAGGGTGAACGTCCGCTCGGGCCGCGCGCAGGCTCCCGTTGAGCGACCTTACACGGAGCACGCGTGCCGCGAAAGGAACACCCGGCAAAACCAGCCCCCCGACCGCTCGCGAGGAGCCCGGCGGGCGCAGGCGGCGAAGATTCCTGTTGAATTGGGGATAGCCTTGATGTACAAGCCGACCATTACTTTACACAGGGGCGGGGGTAACGCGAGTATTGCATAGCGATTCCCCGAGAGGCTGCTGACCCAGGCGTGGCACCGTCCAAAACCAGTTCGGTGGAGGGAACAATGCGCTTGTCTAAGTGGGTGTGTCTATTTCTGCTCTCTTTGTGTGTAGTGCTGATCGCCGAAGGCGTAGCCCGCGCGCAGGTGAACACGGCCGATCTATCCGGCGAGGTGACCGACCCGCAGGGCCTAGCCGTGCCGGGCGCGAAAGTCAGCGTGAAGAATCTGGCCACCGGGGCCGTCCGCAGCGCCACGACGGACGACTCCGGGCGCTATCGCCTGGTCGGGCTGCCCCCGGGCCGCTACGAACTCACGATCGAAGGCGGCAAGGGGCTTGCGCGGCTGGTCAACCCCGAGATCGTGCTCACCATCGGGCAATCCGCCGAGTTTGATGCGCGCTTGCAGATCCAGAAGGGCGCTGAAACGGTCACGGTCACCGAAGCCACTGAACTGATTGAGACGCGCCGCACGGCCGTGGCAGAAACCGTGAGCCGGCAACGGATCGATAACCTGCCCATCAACGGCCGCAACTACATCAATTTCACACTGACCACCTCGCAGGCTCAGCGCGACAGCGCGCCCTCGATCGGCGCCGCCCCCACCAGCGGCATCAACTTCGGCGGCCAGCGAGCGCGCTCCAACCAGGTCTCAGTGGACGGTGCCGACGCGGGAGACAACTCGGTCAACGGCATCCGCGCCACGGTCTCGCAGGAGGCCGTGCAGGAGTTCCAAATCATCATCAGCAACTACATGCCGGAGTTCGGCCGGGCTACTGGGGGCGTCATCAATATTGTCACCAAGGGCGGCGGGAACGATGTGCACGGAAACGTCTTCGGCTTCCTGCGCCACAAGTCGCTTCAGGCGCGCAACCCGTTCTCAGTGGCGGTGGATTCGGCCGGCAACGTCACCCCCGTCAAACAGGGGTTCACCCGCGCGCAGGCCGGCGCCACCATCGGCGGACCGATCCAGAAGGACAAGACCTTTTACTTCTTCTCCTATGAGACCACGCGCCGGCAGGAGACCGGCTTTAACAGTATCGGCGGCAACAACTTCGGGCTAGTGGCCACGACCACCCCGGCGGTCCCGGGGCTCACGCTGTTGCTCACGCCGCAGCAGGCCGCATTTGTAAATAATCCCGCGGTGCTCACCGCTCCCGGCGGAGGCGTGGTCGCGGCCAACGTGTTTCTCTTGGCCGGGTCGGCTTCGAGCGTGGCGCTGAATGGCATTGATCCCGGCGCCATCGCCACTGCCCGCGGCGTGCCCAGCGCTCCCGGGGCGCGTTTCCCCCTGCCGATTGATTGTTCGCCGCCAGCGATCCCCTGTTCAGCAGCCAACCTGGTGCCGCTGCCGGCGTCCTATGTGGCTCTGAACTCGTTGCGCGGCAACTTCCCGGTGAAGGAAGGCACCAGCCTCTGGTCGGCACGCCTGGACCACCAGTGGAATACGCGCAACAACTCCTTCATCCGCGTGAGTGTTTCCCCTTCGCTGGTCACCGGCATCGAGGTGGGCGCGCAGAACCAGACCCTCGGACAGAACGCCGGTTCACGCACCTCGCTGCAGCAGACGCGCGACCTGGCGATCGTTGGCCAGCACGTCACCTCCTTCACCAATTCGCTGTTTAACGAGGCCCGCTTCCAGTTCGCCCGCCGCGGCCTCCATTACGGCTTCTCGCAACTCCCCGGCGGCAGCGGCCTGGGCGTGAACATCACCGGTTTTGCCTTCTTCGGGCGCGAGCCGTTCTCCACGGTGGACCGCATCGAACGGCGCTTCCAGTGGACCGACAACATGACCTGGATTAAGGTGAATCACACCTTCAAGTTCGGCACGGATATCAACCTCATCCAGCTCCGCACGAGCAAGACGCAGATCTTCGAGTTGAATTTCGGAGGCGTGATTAACTTCGGCCTGCTGACCGCTTCCACTTTCGGGCTCCCCAGCACTGTCGGCGGCGTCGCGGTTCCGGGGTTCGCCGCCCTGCAGAGCTACGGGCTGGGCCTTCCGACCAGCTTCATCCAGGGCATCGGCACGTCCGACCGGCCGTTTTCGAACAAGGCCTTTGCCGGCTTCCTCCAAGATAGCTGGAAGATTCATCCGCGAGTGACACTGAACTACGGCGTACGGTACGACGTCGAGCTGACTCCCCTGTTCCCGGCGGCCACGGCGGTCAACGCCGCCGCCGAAGCGGCCTTCGGGGTGGTCGAAGGCATTCCGCGGGATTACAACAACATCGCGCCGCGCGCCGCCCTGGCCTGGGACATGCGCGGCAACGCCAAGACGGTGGTGCGGGCCGGCTACGGCTTGTTCTACGATCACCCGCTGCTCGCCGTGGCCTTCAACTCGTTCACTGCGGAAGGCGCGAAGTCGGTGCAGTTGATCTCCGGCGGTGGCACGCCCACCCGAGCGGCCTTTCCGACCAACCCCACGGCCCTGAACGCCGCCTCCATTTTCCAGGGAGTGCTGAATGATCCCCTGGGGCTGACGGCTTTCCTGGCCAGCCAGCAGCGCTTCGATCCCAAGAATCCGAACTCGGTGTTCGTCAACCAGAAGTTCCTGACGCTTGGGATTCCTATCACCATCCTGCCGTTCACCCTGGCGGTGAACAAGAACTTCGTGTACGGCTACGCGCAGCAGGGCAACCTGACCATTGAGCAGCAACTCGGGCACAACTACAAATTCAGCGTGTCCTACACTTACACGCATGCCAGCCACTTGAACCGGCCACGGGATATCAATGCCACCGACCCGCTCCGGTTGGCCACCAATTTCCGCAACGCTCTAGCGGCAGGTTTCAATCCCTCAAGCCCACTGAGCGTGGTCGCGCCCGCCGCAAACGTGGCCGCCGGGACTTCCTGCGGCGTGACGGTTGTCGCGCCCAACGCGCTGGGCGTGCTCTCCGGCTGCCCGGGACCCCTTGCCGGCCTGAATGGTCAGTTCTTGGCCACCGCGGCCTTCTTCAACTTTTTCCGGCCGTCCGGACCCAACCCCTCGTTCGCCGGGCTGGCGGGCGGCTACGCCAATCAGGTGGCCCTGGCCACGCTGGCGGGCTTCCAGACCGGATTCCCGGGGGTGCAGGTGCCCTTGGGCGGCGTGGACAACCAGGAATCAACCGGCAGCTCGATCTATCACGGTCTGACGGTGAATTTTTCCAAGCGCTTCGCGAAGCACTTTGAGTTCCTCTCCAGCTACACCTGGTCGCACGCGATTGACGACTCGACCGACCTGCAGACCCTGCTCGAACCCCAGGAGCAGCGCCGGCCCGACCTCGAGCGCAGCAATTCCAGCTTCGATCAGCGGCATCGCTGGGTCACCAGCGCGGTCATGGAGAGCCCCTATAAGCGCACCGACACCGGCTTCTGGCGGAAGTTTCTGGCGGATTTCACGGTTGCCCCGCTCTTCGAAGTGGCATCCGGCCGGCCCTTCACCGTGCTGACCGGTACGGATTTCCGTCTGAACCTGGGCGCCAATACGGGCCGGCCGTCGGTGGTGAGTTCGGGCGGAGTTACTTCGCCGTTCATCCCCGGCTCATTCAGCTTGCCCACGACCTGCGACGGCGCAGTGCAAATTCCTCCGCTGCCGGTCCCGGTTCCACCCGCGTCGGTGATTTCGCCGCCGGTGGGATGCACCGGAAACCTGGGCCGCAACACCTTTGTACGGCCGAACTTCTTCCAGTGGGACATGCGCGTCGCGCGCAAGTTCTACTTCACCGAACGGGTGAACCTGGAGGTGATCGCCGACATGTTCAACCTGTTCAATCGCAACAACATCGCCGACGTGAACCCGCTGTGCGACTTGAGCGGCGGCCCAGGATCGCAGTGCCGCGCCGGGCAGCCCACGGCGTCGCTCGACCCGCGGCAGTTCCAGTTCGGCTTGAAGATCAACTGGTAGCGCGGTTTCCTGAAACGGCGAAGGGCCCCGCTCGGGCGGGGCCCTTCGTGTTCATACGTGCGACTCTGCGCTGGGCGCCTAGGTTTCTGTGTCTCCGGACGACGCTGTCAGCGAGCGCAGGGCAGTTTCCGTGGGCTCCACCGCGGGGATCTCGGCAGAGACCTCCACACCGAGTTCTTTGAACTTGCGTGCCGCGGGCAGCAAACGTCCCTCAAACGACCCGACCGCGGTGTTGTAAGATTTGTTTGCTCTCTCGAGGCCGGTGCGGATGCCGTCGATGTGTTCCACAAATGTGACCACCCGTTCGTAAAGCTCCTTACCAAGTGTACTGATGTGCGCGGCGTTTTCCCTCACCCGTTCCTGCCGCCATCCATAACCAATCGCGGTGAGCAAGGCAATGAAGGTGGTTGGGCTCGCGAGCACGACCTGCTTGCCTCTCGCATCTTCAATCAGGCTGTGGTCTTGTTCAAGAGCAGCGCTGAAAAACGACTCACCAGGCAGGAACAATACAACCAGGGCGGGCGACTGAGGAAACTGGTCCCAATACTTCCGCGAGGCAAGCTGCGCAACGTGGTTGCGCACTAGGCGGGCGTGTTCGGACATGGCCGCCCGGTAATCCTCTGCCGTCTTTACCGAGATCGCCTTCAGAAATGCGTGAAGAGGAACCTTAGCGTCTACCACGATCTGCCGACCGCCCGGAAGGTTAACAATCAGGTCAGGCCGGAGCCGACTTTCCTCGGTCTCCACTGAAGGTTGTTCCACAAAATCGCAATAAGGCGACATCCCTGTCAACTCCGCAGCCCTACGCAAGGTAAGCTCGCCCCACTTTCCTTTGATCTGGGGCTGGCGCAGCGAGGTGACTAGGCTTCCGGTTTCCTCACGGAGCAACTGGCTCGTTTTGGCGAGTTCTTCGACCTGCGCTGTCAATTCGCCGTAGGCCTTTTGCCGCGAGGATTCCACCTGGTGGAGCTTCTCGTCCAAACTCTTCAAGGTGTTAGAGAGGGGATTAACCAATCCCTTGATGGCCTCTTCGCGCTTGCTGAGATCTCCGCTGGCCTCCTTCTGCAGAGCTTCAAATGTCGCTTTGGCCAAGTCCAGGAACTGACCGGCGTTGGTTCGCAGGGCTTGGGACGCCAACGCCTGGAAGGCATCTGACATTTTTTGCTTCGTTTCTTCGAGGACCCTCCTTTGCTCTTCGAGATTCTCTTGTGTTTTCAGTACTGCCGTTTCGGCAGCGGCCCGCCGCGTTTGCTCCTCATCGATCCGAGCTCGGCTCGACTCAAGGTCTCTCTGCAGGCCCTCGACTTGCTTCCTCAATTCAGATTCCCTGCTTGCAGTCCCAGCAAGGGCGTTTCCCAACTCCTTGATTTGGTTCTGAGATTGGAGCCGTGTGCGGGAGGTGGCCCACAGCCACGCAAACAAGAAGCCCATGCCGAAAGCCAAGGCAAGAAGAAGATACGCGGTCGCTGTCATGCGGACTTCCTTTTTTCAAGCCAATTGGATGTGGCTAAGACTCTATCACAGACGATGGGGAACGTCTGCCCGCGGGGATCCGACCCTGGGGGTTCGCTTCCCGCCCAGAAGCGTCGGGCTCGAGCGGTCTGCGGCCTGTTGGCGGGCTGAAGCCCGCCGCTACACTCCTCCGCTTAGCGCTTGAGCAGTTCGAGCCATGCTGCTTCAATCAGCCGGCCGAACTCGCCGGTCGGCTTTTCGCCCAGCATCTTCTCGAGTTCCTCGCGGAAGCGCGGAACGTCTTGCGGATCGCTCTCCATCCGGCGGATCAAGCGGTCCAATCGCTCCTGCCAATCCTTGGGTGCAAACTGCCGCGCGGTCACTACCTGGCGCCGGGCGGCGACCGTGTCCGGCAAACCCAAGGCGCCGGGCACGATGCGCACGCCCACGGAAAAATCACCCACGCGCACGCCAAGCATCTCGATCTCGGCGTAGTTGTCGGCGCCGCCGCTCGAGGTCACGCGCTGCAGGTTACCCCGCGGCATCTCCATCACGTGAGGAGTAAGGTTGCGCGCCTCCATCACCAGGCGCTGATCGGTGCCACGGACGTGCACGGTGAGTTTGCCCTTTTCACCGGGCGCAAGCTGCTTCTTCGGTCCGGTCAGTTCGCAGGACACCAACGTCACCGTCACCGGCACGGCACTCCGCCCACCCGCCTCAATCACGAGTTGCGCCGGGCCTTCGGCTGCGCGCGGCCCCGGCAGCAGCACGAGCGCGACCGGCGAAGCCGCCAGCACAAGCACCGGCCGGCCGTTCAGCTTCGCGTGGTTGGCATCCGCCTCGCCGCGAAAACCGGTGCCGTCCACCACGAAGCGATCCGACAGCGCGAGGAAGCGCGGGTAATCGACCACCTGCACGCCGCCAGAGGAATCCGGGGGAGGAGCGATGACCGTGGTCGAGGCACTCGCTCCGGTGGCCGGCAGCCGTGCCAGCAGGACGCCGGTTTCGGCCGGCGCGGTGAACGTGACTCGGCCGGCCGCATCGGTGACCACGTGCTCGCCCCCGGTGAACGCCACTACAGCGCGCGGCGCCAGCCGGCCCGTTGCGTCGAGCACAGCCAGCGTCGCGGGCTGTCCCACCACGACCTTGGTGGGCAGCACGATGGTCAGCCCCGCGGCATTGGCCGAGGGTTTCGGCGATTGTTGTCGTGCCCCTGCACCTGTGGCGATCAGCGTGGCTGCAAGCAGCACCGCCCGGATTCCGCTCGTAGGTCCGTGCGCCGAGCACAGGGCCAACCACGGTGGCATCCCCCTCCAGGCCCGTTTGGTGCGATTCATGGCGCCGATTGTATCCCTTTTCAGGCCTTTGCCGGGAGGCGTAGCACCGGTCGGTGTGCCGTGTCTAAGCGGGGCCGAACGCGGGCAGTGCCGGACTAGAGGCGCTTCGAGGTGAGCTGGTAGATCTTGGCGTTTACAAAAAGCTGGAAGAGAACAGGGTCGAGTTCATTGTCGCGCACCGACAGGGCGAGGATTTCCAGGGCGCGCTCGGGTAGCACAGCCTTCTTGTACGGTCGGTCGGCCGCCGAAAGAGCGTCGAAGATGTCGCAGACCGTCATGATCTTGGCCTGAAGCGGGATCTCGTCGCCTTTCAACCGATACGGATAGCCCGAGCCGTCGAGTTTCTCGTGGTGCGCCCGGGCGATCCTGGGGATTTCCTTGATCTCTTTCGTCCAGGGAATTTGCATCAGGAAATTGAAACTGTGCACGACATGGGATTCGATCTGCTGCCGCTCCTGGGCGTCGAGACTCCCCTTGGGGATGGAGAGGAACCGGACTTCGTCGGGCGTGAGCAGGTTGCGCTCGTTTCCCCGCGGGTCGCGGTAGGTCTGTCGGGCGATCTCGATCAGGCGGTCGAACTTGCCCACCGGCAGCACCGTCGGCTCGTTGACCTGGAGGATGAACTCGAAGTAATCGTCCAGCTCCGCCAGCCGCCGGTGGTATTCCTGCTCGATGGCAGCGATCTGCGCGAGCGCTTCTTCGCGGCAGGAGTTGAGCAAGGCCTGCAGCTTCCGGCGCTCGGAGCACGCCTCGAGTTCCTTGCAGAGATAGTCGAAGCGGGTTTGCACCACGGCAAGTTGCGCTGGATAGAGTTTTTTCGACTTGACCAGCACCTCCTCGCGTACGCCCACCTTGCCGAAGTCGTGGAGCAGCGCGGCGTAGCGGATCTCCTTCATTTGCTCACGCGTGAATCGGACGCCCGCGTAGGGGCCCGCGTCCGCGCGGTCTACAATTTCTGCCAGGCCCACGGTCATGGTCGAGACACGCTGCGAATGGCCGGAGGTGGTGGGGTCGCGCTGCTCGATGGCGGTCACCGCCGCCTGCACGAAGCCTTCGAACAGCGCTTCGATGTCCTGGTAAAGCCGGCTGTTCTCATAGGCCACTGCGGCCTGCGAAGCCAGCGAAAGCGCCAGGCGCACCGCGCGCTCCGGAAACGGCTGGACCTCGCGTTCGACCGCTTCCGGGCTGTCCAGGCGCGCCGCGCGGTTGCGTTTGCAGTTGATCAGTTGCAGCACACCAAGCACTTCCCCTTTGCCGTTCTTCATGGGGAGTGTGAGCACCGAACGGGTGCGGTACCCGGTCTCCTGGTCGTATTGCGGATTGAAGCGGTAGGGCTGGTCGGGTGAACCAAGCCCCGGAAGCAGCGTGTAAGCGTCGGCCACATTCAGCGTTTCGCCGTGCCGCGCGACGTAGCCCGCCACCGAAGACTCGGTGATGGGCAGAGTGAACTCGGTGAACGGAAATTGGAGGCTGTCGTTCTGCGTCAGCTTGAACCGCAGGCGGCGCTCTGAAGAGCCCGCGGCGATCTCCTCGGGACGCGCCTCTTCCACCACATAGAGTGAGCCGGCATCCGCTGCAGTAATTTCGCGGGAACTCGCCAGGATCAGAGCAAACAGCGCGCGGACGTCGCGGGTGGCCGAGAGCGCCACGCCGATCCGATTCAGTTCTTCCATCTCGCGTTGGGTTCGTTCCAGGTCCTCGCGCGCGGCGCGCTCGCGCTGCGCCAGATCGATATTGGCGAAGGCCGCCTCAATCGTTTTCTCCACCAGGGCTCGCGAGGCGTTGCGCGGCAGACAGGCAAATACGTGCGGACTGGGGACAGTATCGAGCGGGGACGCGTCGCCGTCTTGCGCCTCCGGAAGGATGCCGACCAACCGCACCTCCGGCTGCTCGAGGAGTTGCTGGCGAAGCACGCCGAGGTCGTCGCCCTCCAGGTCAGCCAGCCACACCGCCGGCGTGCAGTGGTCACCCCCGGAGAGCGCCGAATGATCATTCCCGCCTTGGGAGGCCGCGCCGCACTCTGCCGGGGCAGGCAAGGGAGAATGGCCTGCCGGCAGCGAGCAGAGGGCGTAGCGCTCGCCCAGCGGCTCAGCCAACAAGGCCGCCGAGGAACCTTCGTAGTACCGGATTTCCTTGCCACTCGACATGCAGAGACGTGGAGGACTGCGGCAGTTTCCAAGTATACCGGATTCGCTCCGGCGGGGGCGGCGTGGTGTCGTGTCGGCCAATAACGTAACCACTTGCGTCCAGGCCTATTGAACACGGCACACTGGTTTGCTAGCCTGTCTGCAGGTACGCTTCTCTCTTGGAACTCGACCCGTGCACCACCTATTCGCGCCACAGCGGCAGGAACTTCGTCCCCGCAGGGGACGAAGCAGGCGATCCGGAATCTCCGGCCGGTTGAGGTTTCCCCTTGCGCATTGACACCGGGGCTTCCACAGACGTTGGGCGGGTGCGCGTCAACAACGAGGACTGCTACCGCGTGGTGTCGGAGATCAGCCTGTTTGTGGTCTCCGACGGCATGGGCGGCGAAGCCCACGGCGAGGTCGCCAGCGCCCTGGCGGTGGACGTCGTGGCCACGCACTGCCTGGAGGCGGCGAACACCCTTTCCACCCCCTTCTTTGGAGAACCGCGGCCGGATCTCTCCGAAAAGACCAACCGCCTGGCAAGCGCCGTCCACCTAGCCAACCGCAGGGTCTACGAGGCCGCGCTCGGTAATGCGGCGCAGCGCGGCATGGGCGCCACGATCCTCGCGGCGTGGCTCGACGGGCAGCGCCTGAGCCTAGTGCACGTGGGCGATAGCCGCGCCTACCTGCTCCGCGCGGGCGCGCTCCAGCAGCTCACCTCCGACCATTCCCTGGTCGCCGAGCAGGTGCGCCGCGGGCTGATCACCCCGCAGCAGGCCGACACCAGCACGATGCAGAGCGTGCTGATCCGCGCGCTGGGCACCCGCGAGCAGGTGGAAGCCGATGCCGAGGAGCAAGTCCTGCTCGATGGTGACGTGCTGCTGCTCTGCTCCGACGGCCTCACGCGCATGGTCACCGATCCGGAAATCGCCAGCACTTTGCTCACCCACCCCGGGGCGCAGACCGCGGCGGAGCGGTTGGTGGCACTGGCAAACGAATACGGGGGAGAAGACAACATCACCGTCGTGGTCGTGCGCGTCGCGCTAGGCGGCGAGAGCTTGTTCGCCCGGCTGCGCCGCTGGGCCGGCGGCGGAAGGAACGCGGCTCCTGCCGCAGGAGGGAACTAGAATGTCCAGACTCGTTCTGAAGTTCGACGACGCGATCCTGAAGGAAATCCCCGTGGGCAGCCGACCGGTGAGCATCGGCCGGGCGCCGGACAACGACATCGCCATCGACAACCTAGCCGTCTCGAACTATCACGCTCGCGTGTATCCCGAGGCAGGCCGGCTGGTGATCGAAGACCTGAACAGCCTGAACGGCACGTTCGTCAACGAACAGCGCGTGGAACGCGCGGCGGTGTGCGACGGCGACTCCATCCTCATCGGCAAGCACCGCATTATGGTGGACGAAGCTCACGACGCGGCGCTCCCGGTGGACGCAGGGCGCAAAGCCGCCGCGCCCAAGGTGGAAGAAACCGTCGTGCTCGACACCAAGGAGCGCCGCGAGATGCTCCAGCAGGCCGTGGCCGTTGGCGAGCGCTCACCACTCGCCCCGGCCCGGGCGCGCGTGGCTACGCTCGCCGTGCTGGGCGGCAAGACTGACCAGAAAGAGTATTTGCTCGCGAGCAAGCTTGTCGTCATCGGCAAGTCGGAGATGGCCACGGTGCGGCTGCGCGGCTGGTTCGCACCGCAGGTCGCCGCGCAGATCAATAAGCGCGAAGACGGGTACTACCTCGGCCGCGCCGATCGGGTGCCCAAGGTCAACGGCCAGCCCATCACCGGCCCAACGCGGTTGAGCGACGGAGATTTGATCGAAGTGGCCGGCGTCCGGCTCAGCTTCCTGTACCGCGACTAGCCGCTACCCCGGTCCTCTGGTAGCCTGCTCGCCGCAGGGAGGCCACGTCCAGCACAATGCCGGGCAAACCTGATCGCCAGCGCCCAGGCGGCTTGTGGGCCATCGGGCGCGCCTGGTGGCAGCACAAGGTCTCGCTCGGGATCAGCCTGGGCCTCACCGCCGCCGCGCTGTTGGTATACGTTCTGACGTTTCTCGGCGAGCGGCCCACGCCGATCTTCGAGTTCCTCCAACGTCTCGAACTCGACGCGCTCGACACGCGCTTCCGCTATCGCCCGCGCCAGTACACACACCCCGACCCCCGCGTCATCATCGTGGATATCGACCAGGGGTCCCAGGAAGTCCTGGGGCGCTGGCCGTTCTCGCGCTCCCACTTCGCTCGCCTGCTCGATGTGCTGCGCGAAGACGGCGCGCGCTCGGTGGCCTTCGACATCACCTTCAGCGAGCCCGACCGGTCGGCGGACCCCATCCGCGCGCTGCGCGCGCGCCTCGAAGCCCGGCAAGAAGCGGGCGAGAAGACGGACCCGCGCCTGGCTGCCGAGCTGGCGCAGCTCGAAGCGGAGTACAACTCCGACGAACAGTTCGCCCGAGCCATCGATCGCTTTGGCCGCGTGGTGCTCGGCAACTTCTTCCTCTATACCGAGGCTGATCTGAAGGGCCTCGACGAGGCCACGCTCGATCGCTACGCCAACATGCTGGGCTTCTTCCCCTTCCCCCAGATCCGTCCGCTGCATCCCGCGTCTGGAAAGCAGGACCGCCTCAGCCTGATTCAGAATTACGCTCCGTTCAAGCTGCTGCCTCGCGGCACGCAGGCCAACATCGACGTACTCACCGATGCGCTGCGCGGCGAGAAGGCCGCAACGGGTTTCTTCAACGTCCGGCCCGACCCGGACGGCGTGGTGCGCCGCGCCTTGCTCGCGCTGCCCTACGGCCGAGCGCAGAACTACGACGATTGGGATCTCTACGCCTCCCTCGATGTGCAGACCGTGCGCGTGTACCTCCATTTGGCCAATGAGAAAGCCGTGCTGAGCTTCGATGAGACCGGGATCGTCAACCTCGAGTTTGGGCCGTCCCTCCGCGTACGGCCGGACGCTATCGGCCGGGTCATGATCAATTACCAGGGGCCCGTGCGCACCTACGCGTACGTGTCCATCGCTGACGCGGTGCAGCACAAGTTCGCCCCGGGCACCTTCCGCGACAAAATCGTGCTCGTGGGCGCCTCGGCCACCGGCATCGGCGATCTCCGCGCCACCCCCTTCGGCGGCATCGACTATCCCGGTGTCGAAATCCACGCCAACGTGATTGACAATATCCTGAACCAGAATTTCCTGGTGCGCGGCGCTGCTCAGGCCAGCGTGGACGTCGCACTGATTTTTCTATTCGGCATTCCCCTGGGCCTCTGGCTGGCCCTGACACAACCGCGCTGGATGTGGTTTGGATTGCTTCTGTTGGCGCCGTTCGTCGCCGGCCTCTACTTCGCGTTCCTCAAGGGCTGGTGGCTGAATTTCAGCATTCCATTCCTCACGATCGTCTCGAACGTCGGCCTGGTGGCGCTCTACCGCGCGTTGCTCGAGGAGAAGGAGAAGCGCAAGGTGCGCGGGGCATTCCAGCAATACCTTAGCCCCGAGGTGATCCGCCGGCTGCTCGAAAACCCCGAGCTGGTGCAGCCGCGCAAGACTGAGATCACCGTGATGTTCAGCGACATCCGCGACTTCACCACCATCTCCGAGCAGCTCGACGCCCAGGTGCTCGCCGTGCTGCTCAATCAGTATCTGACCGACATGACCCAGATCGTTTTTGCCCGCGCGGGCACGCTGGACAAATACATCGGCGACGCGGTGATGGCCTTCTGGGGCGCTCCATTTGAGAGCCCCGGCCACGCCGGCGACGCGTGTCGTGCGGCACTCGAGATGATCCGCCGCGTCGCCGAGCTGCAGAAGCAGTGGAAGGTGGGGAACAAGCCGCATCTGGAGATCGGCATCGGTCTGAATACCGGCGTAGCCTCAGTGGGCAACATGGGCTCGAAGCTGCGCTACGGCTACACGGCAATGGGCGATCCCGTCAACCTGGCCTCGCGGCTCGAAGGTCTGAACAAGGAATACCGCACGCACATCATCGCCAGCGAAATCACCTATCAGGCCGCGCGCGACACTGGGTTCCTCTTCCGCGAGCTCGACCTGATTCGTGTCAAGGGTAAGACGCAGCCGGTCACCATCTACGAGTTAGTTGCGCCGCAAGGCGGAGCAAGTCCTGCAGCGGGCGACCTGACTGACCGGCTCGCGATGTTTGCCCGCGGGCGCGCCTGCTACCAGCGCCGCCAGTGGCGCGAGGCTCAGGCGATCTTTGAGCAGTTGCTCGCGCGCTGGCCCGACGACGGCCCCGCACGTCGCGATCGGGTGGCTGCAACGGAATACCCGAGCCACACGCGCCACAGCCTCCGGTGACAAGTTGATTTTCCCGGGCTCGCCGGCGATCCGGTGGGTGCTGGGCTGTTGCACGCTCGTTCTGCTCGCTCTCGCGATCTTTTCTTTTCTGGGCCCGGGCGCCCCGGCCTGGGTGGGCGGTTTCTTTGTTGCGCTCGTCGTGCTGGTATTTCTCGGATGGCCACGAACCATCCCCCTGGACAGCGAAGGCATCTCGCAGCGATCGTACTTCGGCGGATGGAAGAGGATTCCGTGGAGGAATGTGACGTCCATCGTCAACCGCCGGCAGGATTCCGCCACTTTCGTCCACGGCTCGGATGGCACCCGGATCTTGTTCTCACCGTATCAGGTGGACCAAGATCGGTTTCATGCCGAGGTCCTCCGCCGCTCGGGCCGGCCTCACTTGGACTAACGCGGCTGCCCTAGCCCGGCGGCCAACGGAACGCGCGGCCGCCTAACAGGTGCAGATGCAAGTGGAAGACCGATTGCCCGGCTCCGCGGCCGTTGTTGAAAATCGTTCGATAGCCATCGGTGATCTTGCGTTCGGCCGCCAGTTGCGCCGCGACCAAAAGAACGCGCCCCAGAATCGCCGCGTCCTCCGCCGAGGCTTCCGTGAGCGAAGCAACGTGTTTGCGCGGGCAGATCAGAATATGTGTGGGCGCCTGAGGATGGAGGTCCTCGAAGGCAAACAGCTCCGGATCTTCATAGACGATTTTCGAGGGAATCTCTTTTTTTCCGATCTTGCAAAACAGGCAGTCGCTCATAGTGTTTCCTCTGCTCAGTCAGCGTCAGGAAATGGATTCTCCGGCCGTTGGATAAGTCCCTCGCGTTCGACTCTTAACTTTCGACTTCGCACCCTTCACTCGTCCAGCCGCACAAGGAACGGCACGAAGCCCTCTTCCCGGCGCAACTGCTCGGCCAGTTGCCGCGCGGCCTCCTGGCTGGGCAGCCGGCCGACGCGCACGCGATAGAAGAGGCCGTTCGGCGCATCGTACTCCTGGATGAAAGCAGGCGGGTAGTGTTGCTCGAGCCGCTCGCGGAGTCGGTCGGCATTCTCGCGCTCGAGGAACGCGCCTACCTGCACGGTGAAATTGCCCAGCAGAGGGCTGCTCGGCCCGGCGAGCAGCTCCAGGCGCACCAGCGCAACGCCCATGGTGACCATGTCGAGTTCCCGCGCTGCGGCCAGGGAGAGGTCAACGATGCGGTTTTCGACGAATGGCCCGCGGTCGATGACTCGCACTTCGGTGGTGCGCCCATTCTTCAAGTTAGTCACGCGGACCACGCTGTCAAACGGCAGGGTGCGGTGCGCCGCGGTCAGTTTGTACATGTCGAAGATCTCGCCATCGGCGGCACGCCGTCCGTGGAACGGCACGCCGTACCAGGAAGCGATCCCTTCCTCGATGTAGCTGCCCGGAATCGCGGGGGGAGGTGCCCTGCGCGGCGGCAGTGGGGCGGGAGGCGGAACCGGTGCACGCCTGGCGACCGGCCGGCGGGGGGCACAACCCACGCCGAGCGACCCCAGCAGAAGGGCGAGCAGCACCACGCACGAACCAAACGCTTCGCCGGGAGGAGCCGCTCGTTTCACACCCGGCCCCGCGTCACTTCGTCATCCTCGCGACGCGGACATTGAGTTCCTTCGCAGCGGCTGCCAATCGCTCGGAAGCCTTGCGCAGGGCTTTCGCCGCTTTGCGCCGGGCCGCGGGTTCCACCTCTTTTTTCAAGTAGCGCTGCAGCTTCGCGAGCTCTTTGTCGATCCTGCGCCCGACCTGCTCAAATTTCGCCACGGTTTGCTCCTTTGGCGTCGTCTCAGGAAAATTTTCGGTATTATAGGCACGCCCAACGCATCTCGCAAGGAGACCCGATGCCCCTGCCTATTCGCTGGCGATATAAACTGGACCGATGGCGCGAGTCGATTGCTGCTGCGTTCCGCCGGAAGCCACAGGCGGCGCGGCCGCGCCTGTGTCCGGCGTGCGGCACGCTGGTGGGCGCGACGTCCGGAAAATGTCACCAGTGCGGCGCCAGCCTGAGTTTTTCGCTGGCCGCGGCCAGCCGGTCGCTCTCTAGCCTGTTGCCGACCGAATCGCCCGTCACGTACGTGATCCTGGGCCTCAATTCCCTGCTCTTTATCGTCAGCCTGCTAGCCACCATACGGTCGAGTGAGGGTTTCAACCTGCTGGGCGATATTAGTGGTCAGGTGTTATACCGGCTTGGCGCGCGCCAGGCCTACAGAATCGTCGTCCAGTATGAGCTCTGGCGGCTGGTGATGCCCATTTTCCTGCACGGCAGCATCCTGCACATCGCCATGAACACCTGGGTGCTGATGGACGTGGGGCCGCAGGTCGAGGAGGTGTACGGCTCGGCGCGCTACTTGTTTCTCTACGTTGCCACTGGCATTTTCAGCTTTGTGGCCAGCACGGCGTGGACCGTATTGGTCTATGGCGGAGGCGGCATCCTCATGAGAGGAATTGATAACGCTGCGCACCTTGGTGGCCTAGCCGCCGGTTTCCTGCTTGGCAAGGTGATGGCAGACCGTGAACCGGCCGACGCCGCGGAGCGCAAGCGCGCCTACCTGTTGGGCTGGTCGGCGGGCCTCGTGGTGGCGGTGAGCTTCGCCTTCATGCTGATGCACTACTTTCGCCCCGCCTGATGCGGATCGACGCGCCCTCCGCTACGAGCTGTGCAGCCGTCGGGCAATCACCACGCTGTAATGGAAGCCGGAGAGGACCGTGAAGCCCGCCACCAGATAGACGAAAACGCGGCGGAGCAGGTCGAGGGACGGGGAGTGGAAGACCGCCGCAGAGATCACGGCGAACACCAGCAGAATCTGGACCGCGGTGGTCAGCTTCCCGAAGATGCTCGGCGGAAACGGCCGGTAGCCCACCACCAGCAGGATGACCACGGCCGTGGTCAGGATCAGGACGTCCCGGCTGAGCACCAGGATCGTCAGCCACCAGTGAATCTTTCCCTTCAGCGCCAGAATGAAAAAGGAGGAGGAGAGCAGGAGCTTGTCGGCGATGGGGTCGATGTAGGCACCCAGCGCAGTCTTCTGATCGAGTCGCCGCGCCAGCAGCCCGTCCAGTCCGTCGGTCAGCGCCGCGAGGCTGAGGATGGCCAGCGCCCAGGCGTAACGGTCGTACTTGACGAGAATAATGAAGAACGGCAGAAACCCGAGGCGCAGAAAGGTGAGCTGATTGGGAACGGTCAGGATGCGGCCGCGCATGGGGCAGAATCGTACAGCAGTTCAGGCAAACAGCGCGAGATAATCGAGCAACGAACGGCCCACTTTCTGCTCAAACCGCTCGGCCAGCGAGGGGATCGAGCCCGAAGGCTCGTCCAAGGCGATGCGCTCGACCCGCGCCATGGGGAAAAACAGCGTGGGCAGCCCGACGCGCTCGCCTTCCGGGTGCAACACCTGGATGATGAAATCGTCAAAGGAGTTCAGGTCAATGCCGCGCAGGGTGATGCCGGCCGGATGAAGTTCGAGAAGCTCGCCCCAGAGCTTTTCCTTCGGGCTGTGAAGGCTCACGATGACAATGGAGTGGGGATCCATGCAGCCTTCCTCTCGCTGATGCTACCCCAACCCCTGCATCGTTTCATCCAGAAGTGTGGCAAGAGTTATCGCCGCCTTTCGGGCGCGCGCAGATAGCCGGAAAAGGGCCGGTCAGACGGAGATGGTCTTGAGTTCCGGCGCGATGCGCAGCTTTGGCTCGGTGGCAGCCTGCACCTGCTGCGGCGTGACGCCCGGCGCGACCTCGCGCAGCAGCAGACCCTGCGGCGTGACCTCAATCACGGCCAGCTCGGTAACGATCAGGTCCACCACTTCGACACCCGTCAGCGGCAGGGTGCACTTGCGCAGAATTTTCGGCTTGCCGTCCTTGGTGGTGTGCTCCATGGCGATGATCACGCGTTTGGCTCCGGCCACCAGGTCCATGGCCCCGCCCATGCCCTTGAGCATTTTTCCGGGGATGGCCCAGTTGGCGAGGTTGCCCTTCTCGTCCAGCTCCAGCGCACCCAACACGGTCAGGTCCACATGTCCGCCGCGAATCATGCCGAACGATTCTGCGCTGGAAAAATAGCTGGAGCCGGGAATCTCGGTGATCGTCTCCTTGCCGGCGTTGACCAGGTCGGGGTCCTCCTCTCCCTCCAATGGGTACGGGCCGATGCCGAGCATGCCGTTCTCCGATTGCAGGACAACGTCCATGCCTGCCGGAATGTAGTTGGCGACCAAGGTGGGCGTGCCGATCCCCAAGTTGACGTAATAGCCGTCGCGCAGCTCCTGCGCCACACGCTTCACGATGATCTCTCGCTTGTCCACTTCGCCTTGGGCCATTGCTGTGTCGCTCCTTCTCCGCGGTTCTCTGTGCTTCTCGGTGTTCTCTGTGTGGAAAAGACCTTCAGGCCCCGCGCTTGCGCACGGTGCGCTTCTCGACGCGCTTTTCGTAATTCGTGCCCTGGAAGATGGCGTTAACAAAAATGCCCGGCGTATGGACCAAGGCGGGATCGAGCGCGCCGAGTTCGACGAGCTCCTCTACCTCGGCGATGACGTGGTCAGCGGCGGTGGCCATGACCGGATTGAAGTTGCGTGCCGTCTTCCGATAGATGAGGTTGCCCCAGCGGTCGCCCTTCCAGGCCTTGATGAAGGCGAAGTCGCCGCGCAGCGCGCGCTCCATCACGCAGGACCGGCCGTTGAACTCCCGGACTTCCTTGCCCTCACCGACCATCGTGCCGTAGCCGGTGGGTGTAAAAAACGCGGGGATGCCCGCGCCGCCAGCGCGCAGGCGCTCGGCGAGCGTCCCCTGCGGGTTTAGCTCCACTTCGAGCTCGCCTTTCAGCACAAGTTGCTCGAAAAGCTTGTTTTCGCCGACGTAGGTCGAAATCATCTTCTTCACCTGGCGCGTCTGCAGCAGCAGGCCAATCCCAAAATCGTCCACGCCAGCGTTATTGGAAACCACCGTGAGGTGTTTCGTGCCCTTGCGACGCACGGCGGCGATCAGGTTTTCTGGGATGCCGCAGAGTCCGAATCCGCCCATCAGGATGGTGACACCGTCGCGCAACTGCTCGATTGCCACGTCGGCGTTGGCTACGCGCTTGTCCATCGATTTGCTCCTCGAAACTGCTGCAGGCACTCGCGCAAGATCAAGAAGCAACGCGAGCGCCCAAAATGTGGCAGTGGAAGTCTACTGCAAATCGCGGAGCATTTTGTAGACTTCGTTGGCCGCGTCGAAGTCGTACTCGAGTTCACGGCTCGCTAGTCGCATCCGAAGGTGGTCGATAGCTTGGATCACACGGTCAAGGGCGCGCCGGATGTTTTCAGTGTTGGTCAGGGCAATGTCCCGCCAGACGGCATAGGGACTCCCGGCCAGCCGCAGCGCGTCGTGCAGGCCGCGGCCCGCGAGGGTAAGTGGCAAGCCCGTCTCATCGGTTTCTTCGCGGACGACTCCGGCCAGGGCGAGGGACACCAGTTGCGGCAGGTGGGAGACAATGGCCACCGCCCAGTCGTGTGTTTCCGCGTCGAGCCACACCGGCCGCGCGCCGATCGCTTCGACCACGCCCGCAAACGCCTGCACACGCGAGTCGGCATCGCTGGCCTCACCAATCAGGGCGTACTTCGCGCCGCGAAACAACTCCCTATCGGCCGCACCGATGCCGGAGCCTTCCTTGCCGGCCATGGGGTGCCCGCCCAGAAATCGCGCTCCGCCCCGGAAGTGGCTGGCGGCGGCTTTGCAGAGGGCCGCCTTGGTGCTGCACGCATCGGTGACGAGCGTTTGCGATTCGGCGCGCCGCGCAATTTCCGGCAGCAACTCCAGTGTGGGCCCGACCGGCAGGGCCACGTAAATCAGGTCCGCACCGGCAACCGCGCGGCCCAAGTCCGCGCAACCCTCGTGCACGGTGCCCCGCGACTCCGCTTGCCGCAAGACTTCTTCTTTGTCCCATCCAATGACACGCGCGTCGGGGAAATGCTTGCGAACCGCCAGGCCGAACGATCCGCCGATGAGCCCCGTGCCGAGAAGGGCGAGGCGGCGGAAGCGCGCTGCAGGGCCGTCGGTCATGGGCTAGCCGATGCGGCGGCCCACCGCCGGGGCGATGATGCGCAGCTCAGCCATCAACTGGGCGAACTGGTCGGCGTAGAGCGACTGCGCGCCGTCGGAGAGCGCGTGCTCCGGGTCGTGGTGGACCTCGATGAGTAAGCCATCGGCGCCCGCGGCCACCGCCGCGCGGGCCATCGGCGGTACCTTGTCGCGCCGGCCGGTGGCGTGCGAGGGGTCCGCGATGATGGGCAGATGCGAAAGCTTCTTGATGACCGGAATCGCGGCGATGTCGAGCGTATTGCGCGTGTAGGTTTCAAACGTGCGGATGCCACGCTCACACAGGATGACGTTGTAGTTGCCGCCGGCCATGATGTACTCGGCGCTCAGCAGCAGCTCCTCGATCGTGGCGGACATGCCGCGCTTGAGCAGCACGGGTTTCGGTACCTCGCCCAGCGCCCGCAGCAAGTGGTAGTTCTGCATGTTGCGCGCGCCCACCTGCAGCACGTCCACATAGGGCAACATCATTGCGATCTGCGACGGGTCCATCACCTCGCTGACCACCAGCAGGCTGTTCTTGTCCGCCGCCTGGCGCAGCAGCTTCAGCCCCTGCTCGCCGAGCCCTTGGAAAGTGTACGGCGACGTGCGCGGCTTGAACGCGCCGCCGCGCAGCAGCTTGGCGCCCAGGCGCGCGACGCGCTCGGCGATCGTATGGATCTGCTCGGCCGACTCCACTGCACAGGGCCCCGCCGCCACGATCACTTCCGGTCCGCCGATGCGCACGCCTCTGCCGACCTCCACCACCGTGCCTTCGGGCCGGAAATGCCGGCTGGCCAGCTTATAGGGCTGCGTGATCCGGACGACTTCGCGCACGCCGTCGAGCAGCTCGATATCGCGCGGGTCGCAATCGCTGCGCACGCCGACCGCGCCCAGCACGGTATGCGTCGCCCCGGTCGAGCGGTGCACGTCGAAGCCCATCGACACCAGCCGGTCGATCACGCGCTGGATCTGTTCTTCGGTCGAACCCTCCTGCATCACCACTACCATGAGTGTCTCCCTGCCCTCTTGCTTCGGAAGCCGTGCCGGGTCTATTTCGGCGGCCTACGATCCGTATCCTCGGCCTCGTGCATGGCCAAGCGCTCGACTGATCGCGCTTCGTCCAGAATGCGCTCGAACAGCCTCCGGATGGCCGTATCCGGCAGCGGCCCGCGGTTGGCACGCTCGGCTGCTTCCAGCACCTCGCGCTCGCGCTCCGGCTGGTAGAGCGGCAACGACGCCGCGTGTTTCAGCCGGCCAATCTCGAGCGCGCAACGCGAGCGCTCGTTCAGCAACTCGACCAGCTTGCGGTCGATCTCGTCGATCTTGCGACGCCAGTCTTCGATGTTCATGGGCGCGCTTCCCGCCGGCTCATTCCCCGGCTGGCTGCCTGCTTCAGCGAACGGATGCATTCGGCGGCCGCCGCGGCCGCGGCATCCACCGAGGGTGCCTTCTCGATCTCCGCTACCAGCGCAGAACCCACCACCGCCGCGTCGGCCAGGCCGCCCAGGATTGAAACGTGGCCCGGCAGCGAGATCCCGAAGCCCACGGCAATGGGCAGCGAAGTCACCGCGCGCGCGCGGCGGATGAGCGCCGGCAGGTCTTCCGGCAAGGTGTCCTTTGCCCCGGTCACACCCGTTCTAGAGATCAGATACAGAAACCAGCGGGAGGATTCCGCAATGCGCACCAGGCGCGCGTCTGTCGAAGTCGGCGCGGCCAGGAAAATCGTGTCCAGGCCCCGCGCCGTAACCGCTCGCCGGTAATCGCCCGCCTCCTCCGGTGTCAGGTCGGTGATGAGCACGCCGTCGGCGCCCGCCGCAGCGGCCGCCTCCGCGAAGCGCTCCACGCCCATCTGCAATACCGGGTTGAAGTAGCTGAAAAGCACGAGCGGTATCTGCGTCGCGCGTCGCAGGTTTTTCACCAAGTCCAGCACGCCGGTGAGCGTTGTGCCGCTGCGCAGCGCGCGTTCGCTGGCGCGCTGAATCGTCGGGCCGTCTGCCAGGGGATCACTGAAGGGCACGCCCAGTTCGATTACGTCGGCGCCCGCCTCGGCGATCGCCAGCACGATGCGCTCGGTCGCCCCGAGCGTCGGGTCGCCTGCGGTGAGGTAGGCCACCAGGCCCAGCTCGCCCGCGCGGCGGAGCCCGCCGAAGCGCTGCGTAATGCGCGTGGCCGTCTGCGGCCTAGGAGTCGGCGTCTGGCTCACATGCCCTCAGAGGTAACGCGAGAGGATGTCCATATCCTTGTCGCCGCGGCCGGAAATGTTCAGGATCACCACCTGTTCGCGCGTCATCTTCGGGGCACGTTCGACCAGCCCCGCCAGGGCATGCGCGGTTTCCAGCGCCGGGATGATGCCTTCCACACGAGCGAGCAAGCGCGCGGCGTCCACCGCTGCGTCATCGCTGACCGCGGTGTATTCGGCACGGCCTTGATCGGCCAGCCAGGCGTGCTCAGGTCCAATGGCCGGATAATCGAGCCCGGCGGAAACCGAATGCGTGGTGGCGATCTGCCCGTCCGCATTCTGCAAAACGTAAGTATAGGTGCCCTGCAGCACTCCGGGGCGCGCGCCCGAAAAACCCGCCGCGGCGGCGAGACGCGCGGCGTGCTCGCCCAGCGTGGTGCCGCGCCCGCCGGCTTCGACGCCAACCATTTTCACGCCCGGGTCGCCGAGGAATTCGTAGAACAGTCCAATGGAGTTCGAGCCACCACCCACACAGGCAAAAAGAAAATCGGGCAGGCGGCCTGCGGCGGCAAGAATCTGCGCTGGCGGATCGAGCATGCCCAGCACATCGACGCTGCCGACATTCCGCGCTTCGGCCAGCTTGGCGTGATCGCGTCGATGCAGGGCGTGCACTGCACGTCTGACGGTCCTTACGTGATCCCGCGCCTGGGTCCCAAGCGCGCCGAGGAAGGCGCTTACGTCTGGCGGAGTCTGCTCGACGCGGGC
>JACQDH010000089.1 GCA_016201215.1 Acidobacteriota bacterium
CCTTCAGGCTTTGTGTGATCTGGACAACCATTTTTCGTATTCCCCGTGGTTACATCGAAAGTTTCTGTGCGATGTTGCGCATCTGCACGCCATGCACGAGCGAGGCGCCGCCGCGGACGGCGCAAGCGACGTGTACCGCCTCGGTCATTTCCTCGATATGGGAGCCCTTTTCGAGGCATGCCTGCGTGTACGCGTCAATGCAGTAAGGACACTGAACTGCGTGCGCCACAGCCAGCGCGATCAGCGCCTTCTCGCGCTCCGTGAGCGTGCCTTCGGCGAACACCGCCGAGTAATAGGTCATGAACTTGTCCCACAGTTCTTTATTGCCCTCGCCCATTTCCGCGAACTTGGCTAGGTCAGCGGGGCGGTAATAGGTGTCCATGTTCTCGCCTCCGGGTGTAGCAGCAGGTTCCACGCGCTGTAATGGGTGGCCTCGAGCCACCTCCTACCCTAACAGCATCCAGAGCCGGGTGTGCACTGTGCCGCGGCGTTGATGGTCCTGCGGTAGCGTTTGCCCTTGGTTTCCGCGGGCGGGCGTAGAGCGGTTCGGCCGCAAGCAAACGGCTTGGCTTTCTTGAGCGGCACTTCCCTGAGCGGGAGTACGGGCACAATCTCTTTCGCGTAGGACTCGGTGGTCAGGATGCGATAGGTCTTGTCGCACACGGCCATGCGCTGGCCACGAATGAGCGTGTGGCCGTCATCGTCTTCCACTTTCTTCCAAGGGCCCTTGTAGATCACCGCCTGATTGCGTTCGAAGCAGGGTCCCTGCTTGCCCTTGCGCGCTGTCACGGTAACGCTGCGGAACTCGATCCCGTGGATCGTCTTCCACGGCTGCGCGTCGTACTTGTCGAGTGTGATGGCATGAAAGCCGGTGCGCTCGAACGCTGCTAGGAACGCCGGCTCCGTGAACGCGCCCGCAACGCAGCCGCTCCACAGCTCGGGGTCCTGTTTCATCTTTTCTGGAACAGGCTCGTCCGATACGATGTCGCTGATGGCCACGCGTCCGCCGCGCTTGAGCACGCGGAACATCTCGCGGAAGACCTGCTCGCGGTCTTCCTCGCGCACCAGGTTCAGCACGCAGTTTGAGATGATCACGTCCACCGAATCGTCAGCGACGAGCGGCGCCGCTTTGCGGAAGCGCGCCTCGAATTCCTCGAACCGTCGCAGATCGTCGCTCGACCGCAACGGGTTGGCCTTGAGGTAGGAATCAACCTCATCCAGCGGCAGCGCCAGGTCCTGTATGCGGGCCCGGAGGAACTGCACATTGTCATACCCCAGCTTCTCGGCAACGTCGCCTTGATACTTGCGAGCCAGCGCCAGCATTTCCGGATTGAAGTCCACGCCAATCACGCGGCCCTTCGCGCCCACGATTTGTGCGGCGATGTAGCAAACCTTGCCCCCACCGCTGCCGAGGTCGAGCACCGTGTCGCCTTCGCGCACGTACCGCGTCGGGTCACCGCAGCCGTAGTCCTTCTCGAGGATTTCCTGCGGGATGATTTCGAGATGCTTCGGGTCATAGGTCACCGGACAGCAAAGGGCGACCTCGCGGGTGCGCGCCGCGCTTTCATACCGCTCGCGCACAGCAGACTCAAAATCGAGCATTGCGGACTTGCGAGCCATTCTTCCTCCCCGGGCGCAATTTCATGAATTCGTCAAAACTTCAGCAGCCAATAGAACCCCGCTGCCAATAAGGCACCGAGCGGTAGTGTGGCCACCCACGACAAGAGAATCTCGCGCACGCGCCGCCAGTCGGCCTGATTTCTCCGAAGTAGGCCGATACCAAAGATGCTTCCCGAAGTCACATGGGTCGTGGAAACCGGCAAAGCCCAAAACGAGGCCACCGTCACCAGCGCAGCCGACACGAGATTTGCAGCGACCGCTTCCCGTGTGGCCATCGGAGTGATCTTGTGGCTCAGCGTACGCGCGACGCGGGCTGCGCCAAGAATCCCACCCAATGCCATTGCTGCAACCACCATTCCAAAATGCAGCTTGGCGCTGGCGGCAGAAGCTACCAACAACAGGGCGGCAATCTTGGGAGTGTCGTTCAAGCCGCGAGCAAAACTGATGGCTGCGGCCGAAAGCCAGTGGAGCGCATCACCGACTCGGACGCGAACTACCTCCGCGCCCGTCTGGCACTCTTCGCTCTTGGCCCAACGCACCGCCGGTGGAGCCAGCACTGCAGCCGACGCAGAAGCACCTACCGGGAGAGCCATCAAATCAGCTTCGTCCACGCAGAGACAGTCTCGCCCATCTCCAATTGGGGCGACGCGGGCGAAGAGGGGATACAAGCCCAGGGTGAACACCAGCGCCACAAACGGTGAGAACAGCAGTGGCGCCGCCACGCCGCTCGCCAATGCGGCAAACTTCACCTGGGAAAAGCCTGCGGCGGCAATCCCTGCGCCGACCAGCCCCCCGGTCAGTGCATGCGTAGTCGAAATGGGGAAACCCATACGCGAAGCGAGCAGCACGGTCGTGGCCGCAGCCAGAGCAACCGGTACGAGGAACGGCATTTGCATGTGAACCCCGGAAGAGAGCAGCTTCGAACCGTTGAACTTGGCCACGAGTCCCGCGGCAAACCACACCGCCGCGACTGACCCGAGCACGGTGAAGCCGGTGGCCCAAGCCAGGGCCGGAGCGTAACTGGTTCGCCTGGCACCCCACAGAGTAGCGACGCCCTTGAAATTATCGTTCGCGCCGTTCGCAAAACTGAGCAGCGCCACGCTTGCAGCAAGCAAATAGATCAACGGGCCTCCATGCAACTGTGAAGATTGGGGTCAGTCGTCCTGTCTATCATCTGACACACCGACGTAGCGCTTTGGATTCAAAGATTCTTGCGTGCCGTTAATTCGTGGACTGCCCTGCCCTATCTTTCGACCGGATACCCTTTGCGAACCCAGTCGGTTTCGAAGTCCGCTGGGATTTGCAACACCCTGAGTTGCTTGAAGCCCATTTCATTCAGAGTCTTAAACGCGGGTCGCACATTCGGGCATCGGTCCCACGGGCAGCACCCGCAGTAGATGACAATGGGCTGTGTTCGCGGCAGGTCTTGAGCCCACTGTTTCAACTCCCGAAGTCCGTCCAGCCTCGCTGCCTGGCCGTGAAATACTGCTCCGGGGATGTGCCCGCCCTGATATAGGAACTGGGGTCCCACATACAGAATTGTCGGCTTCGCGCTCTTTACGTTCGATAATTCCTTGGCCAGCTCGACGGGTTGCACAAGTTTTGCGCCGCTCCCGAAGTCGGATACCTGCCTGGAGAGTACAGTAACACCCACCGCAGAAATAATGAAGAAGCTCACGAGCAGCTTCCGCGAATTGACCATCCTGAGCCTCCTTCATACGGTTTGCATCGCCGGCAAACTCCCACGGATGCGCACTTCTCCTGCTTCTACCGCGAGTCCATACAAATTCTTCGGGGATTTTCGGCCCAGAGAGTTTCCCCACAAAGTACTAACTGCTGCAGGATGCCAAAAAATTCCCAGTTGGGCGCTGTGCTCAGCGCAGCGGGCGGAGTGTTTCGAGGATATCGGCAGGCTCCATACGCCGCATATAGTTCACGTCAACATGGCAGGCGTGGATCACGCCTTCCTTGTCCAGAACGAACGTGGCCGGAACGGGCAGATTCCAGCTGCCATCCGCAGTGTGCTCCGGCAGGTTCAGGCCAATGGTCTTGTACACTTCCTGGACAGGAACCGGAACTGTGAATTGCAGGTTGAACTTGCGGATGATCTCCTGTTTTTCATCACTGAGGATGTCGAAGCCCAGCGCGTGCTTGTCCTGGAGCACGACGCTCTTGTCCGGCTTCTGCGGATTGATAACCAGCAATGTGGCGCCGATTTCCTTTAGTTGCGGCGCGATGAGCTTGAGCGCGGCCACCTCCATATTGCAGATCGGACACCACTCTCCGCGGATGAACTTCAGCACGACAGGCCCCTTTGCCAGCACTTCGGAAAGCTTGACTCTGCGGCTTGCCTGATTTGCGAGCTGAAAATCAGGGGCCATCGCGCCCACTGACAGTCCCTGCCCGACGCCTTGCTCACGCAACTTCTCAACGCCCTGTTGGAGAATCGCGCGGATCTCCTGCGGCATGTTCAAACCTGCGAGCATCTGCTGGATTTCATCGTTGAGGCTGGTAGTTTTCACCGGATTCATTTCAAACCTCCTCTTCGTTGTTCAGCCAAAGTGTTCATTCACAAGACTCCGGTGTAAGATTCCGGCCGGGGAATCGCCAGTTGATCAGTTCGCTGGGCCGCGCGCTGCGAACAGGCCGCGGAAGCTTTGCCAGAGTGGGCTGGATTGTTGGCCCGCAATGCGCCCATTGAGAACCCCCAGCGCCACCCCGTAAGCCACGTGCGCAAGCGTAACCGTGATCGGAAAGCCCACCGAGTACTCCAGTCCAAACTTGCCGATGCCGAGGGACGTAACCACAGGACTCACCATGAAACCAATGCCGAGGGCGATGCCGTACAGAATTGCCAGCCAGCGGCGAGCCGTTCCGAAAATCAGGACGTAAAGAATTGCGAAGCAGGCACCGTTCCAGAAATGGTAGGCCCAGCCGGCGACGTCTGAGGCGAGCGAAGGGCCCAGTGCAAACCGATCCAATAGCAGCACTCCCATTAACCGCGGCAGGTTCCCTGGCATGTATTCCAAATGAAAGCCAAGCAAGCGCACGACTTCGAGCGGCAAAGTGGCGAGGACTCCAGCGACCCCGCCAAGCGTGACCAGCCGCGCAAACGAGAAACGCCACCAGAAGGCCAGCGCAGTCGCGACACCCAAAACCGCAGCCGACGGTAGAAGAAATCGTGTGGCCATGTCGGCCAGCGATCCGTGCCCGGCCATCGCTGCGGGGAATAGTAGCGGCCCCACTGCGGCGCCAAGCATCATGATGCCGAGCAAAAGAATCGATTTGAGTGAAGGGTTCATGGTTTTTAGAGGAGGAGAGGGACCCTGGGTCCCTCTCCTGGTTGGGGTGGTTGGCGGGATTACATGGAGGCCATGCGCGCCAGACCTTCCAGCTTCTGGTCCAACATGGCGGCTGTCTTGTTGATTTCTGGGTCGTTGAACTGGCCCAGTTGCGTCGAAGCTTTCTCGTAGCTGATGTAGGTCTTCCCGTTCTCTTCCGTCACGAAAATACGCAGCGGCACGTACAGGCCAACGCCGTGGTTTCTCTGGAAGAGCATCTTGCCGACGGTAGGATTGCCTACAAGAAACGTGGTCGCCTTGAGGTCGAGGCCCGTCATCTTGAGCATGTTCCCCTGATCCACCTCAGCCATGACCATCATTCCGCCCTGGCCGACTGCTGACTTCAGGTTCTTGATCGTTTGTTCGAAGGAATGCTCGCTTCCCACAACGACCCGATCCTGCTGGGCAGAAGCCGGTGCCGCCAACGCGACAAAGGCAGCAAGAATCATGATCACGAGGAAAGTCGTCTTAGTTCTCATTCTGTGTTTCTCCTTTGTGGTGTTTTCCACACTGCATGTGACACGGCTCGCGCCCAAAAGGATTCAACGGTGTTTGGAAATGTCTAGGCCGCCGCGGGTTTCTGTCCGCGCTTCGAAGAAGCGCTCAGGCCAAGCCGGGTGGGTCCCTGGTCGGTGCTCCTATCACGGTAGCGCCGCAATGCAGCCAAGAGTGTGGCGGCCAGGAGCATCAGGCCGAAAACGGCAAACGCAAACATGATGGTTTAACCTCCACTGATTTGGATACGCGCCGCCCTTTCGGAGATTCGTCAAATTGCTGCGGTCTGTTTAGGCGCTGCGCTCATCGGAGGAACGCCCTCGTGAAAGTTTCGCAGCGGAAGTTCCTTTTATGGAGGCCGCCTGCATGGTTCTTCAACGTTTAGGGTGGCAGGAGATTAGAAGTTGTGTGAGTGGGAATGCGCCGTAAAACGCGCGTGCAACCTAGTGCTTGAGCCCGACGGACCGGCAGAAGCGATCATAGAGTCCGCGCAGCACTGTGCCCTTCTGGCGGAATCTTTCCCGTAGAACACTTTTCTTCTTGAACCGCAAAGCCAGCCGTTCACGAACCTGAAGTCGTGCGCGGAGCAAGCGCGACTTCACGGCAGGAATGGTCAGATTCAGGAAAGCGGCGACTTCCGGTGTGCTATGGCCACAGATGTCCCGAAGAACAAAAACGATGCGGTAGGGGGTGTGAAGAGCCAGAATGGCTTCCTCCAAGATTTGACGCAGCTCACCCGCAAGCAACGACTGTTCGGGATTTGGTCCCCAATCGGAAATTTGCTTGGGCATCCAATCTTCTTCGATCTTCGGCACCTCGTCTATCCAGGCAGCTAATTCTTTTTGTTTGCGAAGACGCTGCAGTGCCTCGTTGATGGCAATTCGTGTCAGCCACGATCGAAAGCGTGCCTCCCGGCGGAATTGGCTGAGGCTTAGGAACGCTTTGAGAAACGCGTTCTGCATCGCATCTTCGGCGTCGTCGGTGTTGCCCGTGATTCCCGGACAGATCCGGTAAACATAGGCTTCGTGCAGCCGGATGATCTGATCGAACGCTTGCTTCTCACCCGCCACCGCGCGGTCAACTAGCGCTTCGGTGGGGTCATTCGCTCGGTCCTTCTCATCACCTCTCCAATCTTTGGGATTCAAATTCACGGGGGATCTCCAAGTGGTCACTATCCTCGAAGTGCGGACAAGGGCCAGGGTTGATTAAGCATAAGGCAGACAAATTGTCGATTCAAATCTGCTGGCCATGGCGTAACCGGCGGCCCATAAGACCATTTTTTAAGATGGAGCAACAGCGGGAAAAGATACACACCGGACCTCGGAAGTGACAGCTGTTTTTCCCTGCCTTCCCTAGTTTCATGAATCGTTTCCTCACGCCTGCTATCCAACGATTGCTATGCACCGATATTAAACATCGACTCAAGGGAGGTGTTCATCGTGCTTCAAGAGATAGGCCTTGCCGCAGGCGAATTGTGGCACTACCTGGAATCAAACGGCCCTTGCACAATCGGCGAGATGAAGAAAGCGCTCCAAATCAAGGACAACGATCTCCTCATGGCCGTCGGTTGGTTAGCGCGCGAGGGAAAACTCTCCTTTGAAGCCGAGGGCAAAGCTTTGCGGATTTCGCTTTCCCAATAGCAAGCAGTCAGTACCTACTGACGAAATCCAGTCTCTGGCCTCCCCTCGGCTTTTCGCAGTTTTTGTGAATCCTGCGACCGGTGTCGTGTCGTCAGATTGGTGGGAGGGACAGGGTGTTTCAGACTCCACCGTTCGACTTTTCGCCGGGAGCGGCACCGCAGAAAAGCTCGGCGCTCAAGTGTGTTGAGATTCTTAGCGGAAATGACTTGCGCACCGAGGTAATATTCCTCGGTGGCTTGGAAGTACTGCTTGTTGCACGACCAGCAGGAACCGGAGGCGGCGGAGACATCTACTGCGTTCACTCTTGCGGGCACGGAGCCCTGGCAAAGTTCGTCCTTCTCGACTTGACAGGGCGCGGCCAAGCAAGAGATGCCGTCGCTCGGACTGTCCACGCCCTTCTGCATCGTCAAACCGATGAAACCCGGCCCGCCCAACTCCTCGACTATCTAAACCAGCGGTACAATGATTTGGCGCTCCCGGCGATTTACGCCACCTTGATCTCCGCCGTGTGTGAGCCCGGTCGAAGTGAGTTTCGTTTCGCGAACGCCGGGCAGCCACGCCCCCTCCACTGGTCCGCGAAGCAGCACGGGTGGACCACGGTGACCCCCGCAGAAGAATCCGATTGCGGCCTCCCACTCGGCGTGGAGGACGCCGCATGTTACACGGAAGAGAGCATCGTGCTCGGCGTAGGCGACATCCTATTCCTGTCCTCTGATGGGCTCTCCGACACGCGAGATCAGATTGATAAATTCCTCGAGCCCGAAGGAGTACTGAGGTTCTTGGAGGGATCTACCACCGAGGTTCGACCGGGCTTCACGCTGGTGGAACTGGCTGCCGCGTTTCTCCGGCGCTTCGAAGAGTTTCACGGGGTTAAACGGTTCGAGGACGACATCACTTTGCTCTGGGCCCGACGCTTGCCGACGAATGGGATTCCAGGCGCCTTGCCGGATCGGACGTAACTCAGGAGGTAAAAGATGAGAGCAGAAGGCGAATCCAGGCTGCCTCCCTGCGAATTTCAGGCTGACAAGCTGATCCTGCAAATCGACGAGCTCGTGAACAGCGAAATCGACGCGATTTCATCGGTCGCGGACAAGCTGATGCATCTCATCAAAGAGAGTGCCTGTGCCCCGGGGCATGAATTCGAGGTGGAAACCGCTCTCCGAGAATCTCTGGCCAACGCTGTTCTCCACGGGAACCGCCAGGATCCTCGCAAGAAGATCCGCATCTGCTGTGCCTGCCAAGCGGATCGCGGAGTCCTCATCATCGTGAAAGACGAAGGCGAAGGCTTCGACCCCGCGAAGGTACCTAGCCCGCTGGTCGGCGAAAATATCCACTCCGAACATGGGCGTGGGATCTATCTAATTAACATGCTCATGGACGAAGTTCATTTTGAGCGCGGTGGCACCGAAATCCATATGCGGAAAGGCTGAATCCATAGCGGGTTGATGTACAACACTGCGGTACTTCGCGGCAAAGATAAAGGGCGTGAACACAATGCAGTTTCTACTGAATCACGGATATCTGACGGTCTTCTTCGGCCTATTGCTGGAGTACCTGGGATTGCCCATTCCGGGGGAATTGATTTTGCTGTTCTTCGGAGCGCTCGTTTACTGGGGCAAGCTGGAGATGTGGGTTTTGGTGGTGGCTGGCCTGGCGGCTTTGCTTCTTGGTGATCATGTCTGGTACTTTGCGGGTCGTCGCGGCGGCAAGAAATGGTTGCACTGGTTTTGCCGAGCCACGCTGGGTTCAGCGCAATGCATGTCCCGCACGGAGCATTTTTACCGTCGCTACGGGCCAGCTTCGTTGTTGTGCGCAAAGTTTGTCCCAGGCCTGCGGAGTTTTGCCAGCCCCATGGCCGGGATGACCGGCGTTCCGTATCGGCGCTTCTTGGGCTTCGACTTGATGGGAAGTTTGCTGTGGATCACCAGCATCACCTGGCTAGGCTTCTTGATGGCTACACGACTCTGGGAGGTTGTGGCTCGGATACAGCGCTTGGGCAGCACACTGATGGCGATTCTCACGCTGGCTGTACTCACTGTTTTAGTTTTGCGTCTGCGAAAACGGCTGAAGTATGGCGAGCCGGACCTCAATTTCCAAGCGGGCATGAGCAGCGACATGGATTAGCAGTGCCAGCTCAGCAAAGAGGCTGGAGTCGATCTGGCAGTTTAGCGAGGAGTCGGCCAGATATTCGGTTTCGGGATGCTTTGCGGCTGCGCCAAGGATGTGTCAAGCCGAGGGGGCGTGGTTTCCGCGTTGGGACAATCCTTCTCGCTGGCCATCGGTGTTCGCTTCCGCTGCGACGTTCGCTTCGAAGCCTCGCGTCAAACTGCGTATTCTGAAACCGCGTCCCGCCCCAGACCGGGAGTTGCCCGATTTCGACCGCTCCTGCACGTTGATCGAATCGGCCCACCAGCACAGCCTGCGGAAACTCCGAACACGACTGGCTTTAGGTTCCGCTTCAAACGAGCATTGCTGGCTGACAAATTCCTTGCAACCGGGAGGCTCCCCGTGACATCCTATGGAGGAGGAGGGGATATATGACCAAGGCTTTGGACGCTCTCAGAAGCGTTTACCTCGACCCCGAGGTGGAAGAGGATCTGCAAAACCGCCTGAGTCGCATCGAAGGGCATGTGCGCGGCGTCAAGCGCATGCTGGCCGAGCATTCGAGTTGCGAGGATTTGCTCCTCCAGCTCTCGGCGGTCCGCTCCGCGCTCAACCAGGCCGCTGCGCGCCTGCTCGAAAATCACATGGACACGTGCGTCACCGATTGTGTCCGCGCCGGCGAAGGCGAAAAAGCCCTCCGCCACCTGAAGGGCGCGCTGAGCCACGTCATTAAGAATCTCTAGGAGAAACCATGAACGGAAAATCTCTTGCCGTCAGTTCCACGCTTGCTGCTTTTCTGGCATCGCTCTGCTGTCTCGGACCGCTCGTTCTGGGCGGAGTGGGTTTTGGCGCCGCCCTTGTAGCGACGTTTGCGCCGCTTCGTCCTTACTTCCTGACGCTCAGCGGGGTTCTGCTGGCCCTCGGCTTTTATCTGGTGTACCGCAAACCGAAACACGCTCCGGCGTGCGAAGGAGAGACCTGCGCGCCGGAAAGCCCCACGCGCCGCATGGCGAAATCCCTGCTGTGGCTGGCCAC
>JACQDH010000083.1 GCA_016201215.1 Acidobacteriota bacterium
AATGGCTTCACCGCAACGCCGCGAGGACACACCGGCTACCCGCACAACCCGCTCTGGTCGGCCCCAAACCGTCACGCTAACCCGATTCGAGGCGAAAACAAAGGTAGATACCACCGTCAACTCGAATTCTTCAACAAGCTGTTAAAGGTCTGGGAACAGAAGCGTAGGGAGAAGGAAGGACTAGATTCGCAGCGGAGCCGAGGAGAACGAGAATGCGAAGGTAGTTTCTTGGAAGCCGCGCTCGTGGAAAACTGTTGCCCACAGAACGCGCGGCGAAATCAGAAAAAGTGCCTTTAAGAAGAGAGGTAAGAGATGCCGGAGCGAGCAAAAACCCAAGGCGAGTGCACACCAAGTTAGCGTGAACACAATTTCGTCAGAGTTGTCGCTCCAGGGATGCTCCCATGTGTCGAAGAATTCGA
Organism: Acidobacteriota bacterium; assembly: GCA_016201215.1. GTDB lineage: Bacteria > Acidobacteriota > Terriglobia > Acidiferrales > UBA7541 > QHYU01. The sequence continues at coordinate 420 of JACQDH010000083.1, forward strand.
TCAAGGGCAAAAAAGCCAGCGCGATTGCAACAGCCAAGAAGAACAAACGACGGGTAGCGCTGCTTTCCATGCTGCCGCGATTGTATCACGATTTCTCATGAGTCCCGCCCGAAAAGAACTGCTTCTATTCGAGGCATTCCAAAAAGGCGGACGAGTATGCTTCAGCGCAGAGAGGAGTTGGCTGGGAGGCCTGGACTCGAACCAGGATAATCAGATCCAGAGTCTGATGTCCTACCGATTGAACGACCTCCCAGCCGAGGGAGGCGGGGCAGCGCCAAGGCACAACCCTGCGTCCAGGGAAAAAATCGCCCACTAACTACTTTAATCAGGAATGCGGGATTGGTCAACCGCGCCGACCAGCGGCGCCGACGTTTCGATGGCGACTTCTTCGACGCTGCGCGGCGGATGCACAGGAATCAGAATGCCGTCGCGGATGACGAACTGCGTCCCGCGCCATTGGATGCGGTTCGAGGCGAAGCTGGCCACCCAGACCAGCGCAGCGATGGCGTCGCGCACCGGCAGCAGCCAGAGCCGCCGCAGCAGCACCTGGTCCTTGAGGCCCCAAACGCCGACGGTCCAGGCCATCAGAAGGCGCAGCAGGAAGTAGGCGCCCACGTAGGCTGCGCCCACCGCAGCCGAGGGGGCCACCGCCGCGGCCGCCAGCGACCACGGCAGCCCATGGGTGAACACCAGCCCGCGGTGCCCCCAGGGGCGGATGTGGCGCAGACCAATCGACCAGCGCAACTCGTGGCTCAGGTAACTGCGCAACGACTGCCGCGGGAAAACCAACCACACCGGCTCGGCGGCGAGCTCGATGCGGTAGCCGCGTGCGGCGATGCGCTTGCCCAGCTCGAAGTCCTCCGAGTGGTGGTTGGCCAGCGCCTCGAATCCGCCGATCTCGGCCAGCCGCTCGCGCGTGGTGGCCATCGTCGCACCCAGGGTGAACTGGATGCCTTCGAGTTGCTGCGCCACCAGCGCCCCGGCCATGAACTCGGCTGAGGAGCCCACGCAGTCCATCTCCGAGCCCAGCTGTCGCTCCACGAGTCCGCGGAACAACGTGGTCACTGCGCCCACCTGTGGATCGCGGAACGGCTCGACCACGCTGCGCAGGTAGTTCGCGCCGACGCGCACGTCGCTGTCGCTGATCACCAACAGGTCGTAGCGCGCCTCGTGCACCAGCCGGCAGAGCTTGCACACCTTGCTGCTGGCGCCGAGCTTCTCCGCGCCGACGAGCAGGCGGATGGAGCGCTCCGGAAAGTCGGCGACGATCTTCTGGATGACCGGAATCGCCGGGTCCTCGGTGTCGCTCACGGCGAACAGAATCTCGTACTCCGGGTAGTCCTGCCGGCAGAAGCTCGCATAATTCTCATGCGATTCGCGGTCCAGGCCGCGCACCGGCTTCAGGATGCTGACCGGGGGCGTGTACGCGCGCGCGCCGGGAAGCACCGCGGGGCGCCGGCGCAGCTCGCGGAAGTAGCGCCAGGCCGAAAAAGTGCAGAGCAGGTAGTACACAAACGGCGCGACGCCTAGAAGCAGCACGGCCCAGCGCAGGCCACGCAGCAGCGCCGGAAAATTCACCGTGGCGCCTTCTTCTCCGGCCCAGGCCAGCGCCACTCCGACGCACACCAGCAGCACGCCCGCCCAACGCGTGCGGTTCACCTGCTCGCGCAGGAGGAGTTTCGCCCCCAGCGTGCCCACCACGTAGCTCATCGCCGAGGCCGGGATCACAAAGCTCACCGGCGCCCAGGAGAGCAAGGCGAGGAAGGCGTAGAACGCCAGGGCCATCAGCCCCACGCCGAGCCACACCCAGCCGGAACGAAACGCGCGGCCCAGCAGGCGCAACACCGCGCGGGGGTGGAAACTCTTCAGCTCGCCGATGCGCTTCATCGCGTGCGTGACGCTGATCTCTCCGAGCGTCCCCGCGAAGACCACGATGGCGAGAAACAGTGCCGTGCGCACGGTCAATTCGCCTCCGTGGTGCGCGCCGGTGTGCGGCCCACCAGTAGCACGCCCAGACAGATCACCGCCACGCCGGCCCAGCGCAACGGCGTCACCACTTCGTGCAGCACGGCGTAGCCCAGAAACGCCACCACCGCGTAGCCCACCGCCGAGGCCGGCATCACGTAGCTGAAGTCGGCCCAGGAGAGCACCAGCAGGTAGCAGATAAAGAAGGCCAGGAGCAGGCCGATGCCCATCCAGATCGTGCCGCTGGCGAGCGTGCGCAGGAAGGCCGTGGCCATGGCCGCGGGCGACGCCAGGCTCACTTCGCCGATCTCGGTCATGCCCTTGCGCAGCAGGATGTTGCCCACCGAGCTGAACAACACCATCAGCACCACCAGGACGCGGGTCTTCGTCGTCACCGATTTCGTTTCGGGCATGGGCTTGGCGCCTAGCTGTCGGCCACCGGGTCGGGACTCGCCTCGAGCGCCGGCACGGCGACCCGGGGTTTTTTCTCCGGGCCCTTCCCCGCCCAGGTAGCCTTGTGCGGCGAGGCGTCCAGCAAGCGGCTGCGCGGGAGCATCGCGGCCGGATAAGTGAGCCACACGGGGTACCAGTAGGACTCGATCTCGCGGGTCACCGGCCAGCGCGAGCTAGCCCCGCCGTCGAAGTCCTCAAAGCTCGGCGGGTTCAGCAGCAGCGTTTTCATCACCTCGGGCATACTTGCCCCTGTCGCGTTTTCACCGGCAACCGTCTGGAGCATCCCCCGACAGGGCCAAAATATTGTACTCGAAATCTTCCCGCAGCCGGTAAAGAACCGCCGGCCCTCTGCATTTTCCCGCCTGCCTTGCCGCCGGTCACTCTCCGCGGTTCCTCTCGGCACACCTATGGCTCCCTGGCGCATAGCTTCCTTGTAGCGGCGCACTTCAGTGCGCCGCGAAAAACGCCGGCAGGATGCCGTCGCTACGGGAGAAGCAACACCGCCGGCCGGAGGCCGGCGGTACGCGGGCTATTGGAAGACCTTGGCCAACTGGCCGGTGGACTGGAGCACCTCGAGCTGGGCCCGCTGGCGCTCGAAGTCGGCGTCGAGGAAGGCCAGCCATTTGTCGCTCTCCTCGAGGCGGGCCTTCTCGAGGTCGCGCAGGCTGGTGCGGCCTTCCTGGAACTGCGCCTGCAGCACGCGGAGGTTTTCCTGGGCGAGCTGCAATTCCAGGCGCGCAACTTCGCGGGCCAGTTCCATCTCGCGGGTGCGGCGCGACTGCCGGCGCACCTCGATCTCGAGCTCGTTGCGCTTGGCGCGCGTGGCGATCTCCGCCGCGCCCAGATCGGCCTGTGCCAGCGCCACCGCCCCGGTGGTGCGCGCGCTGAAGATGGGGATGCGCACGTCGAGCCCGATGTTCAGGCTGTGCCGGCGGAAGCGCCGGAAGAACTGATCGAAGTTATTGAACCGCGCATAGAGGCCGTACTGGCCCACCACGTCCAGCGTGGGCCAGTAGCCGTTGCGCTCCCCCTTGACGCGCTGCTCGCGGGCGCGACGTTCGGCCTCGGCCTGTTTGAGGAACGTGTTCTCGGAGAGGGCCAGCTCGACCAGCTTCTGCGTGGGATAATCCGGGATGGCGGGAAGCTCTTCGGCGACTGCCTCGACGCGCTGGTCGGAGGGCAGGCCCAGCAGGCTGCGCAACTGCCCTTCCAGCGTCTCCTCGCGGCCTTCCAGGTTTACGATGCGCTGCTCGATGCGCGCCGCGGCCAGTTGCGCCCGGGTCACCTCGACGGGCAGCTCCACGCCGGCGCTCCATCGCTCGCGCGTGACGTCCACGATTTTCTGCGCACTCTCGCGCCCCCGGCGCTGCAGCTCGAGCGAGTGCCGCACCTTGGCCAGTTCCAGGTAGAACGAAGCCGTGCGCACGATCACCGCGTCGCGCACGCCGTCCACCGCCAGCCGCTGGGCCTCGGCGCGCTGTTCGGCGGCGCGCAGCTCGCCCAGCACCGGACCGTTCAGCACCGTCTGCACATAGTTCACATTGAAGACCGAGGGCGGCCCGCCGCCGGGCGTCTGCGGGTAGCCGCGCGTGTAGCCGAGTCCGGAGCCGGCGTAGAGATTCGGGCGGAACAGCGCGCGATTGGCCTCCGCCGACTTCTCCGCCACGTTCGACTGCACGCGGGCCAGCGCCATCTCGCGGCTGTTCTGCAGTGCCAGAGCCACCGCGCGCTTCAGGGTGAGCTTCTCCCCTGCGCCGGGGCTCTGCGCGACGCCGGACGTCACTGCTCCAAACAGGAACGCCCCGGCCAAGATTGTGGTCTTGCAGCTCATCTTTTTCATAGCGCGTCTCTCTCGCTTCGGATCAAAGCCTTGGGGATTGTAGCGGAACCCGCGGCCCAGCCGCCAGCGGCCCGGGTCCCAAATGGCACGGGCCGCGATTCCCGCCATCGTCTAGCGCCGCCATCCAGGCGGCGAGATTCGCAGCGACAACCACACCGGGCGGGCCGAAGCCCGCCTCTACATCTCTCGCCCGGTCGGTTGGCGTAGTGGCGCGCGGAAGTTGTCCGCAGCGAAGCGAGGGAGCGCGGCACCTGTAGCGCCGGCATCCTGCCGGCGCTCGCCGGAACTTGCACGGCGAATAGCGCCGCTGGGTAAGCTGGAAACGGAAGGCTGACGGCTGACCGCTCGACTACTCGTAGCGCAGTGCTTCGGTGGGCGGTAGGCTGGCAGCCTTGCTGGCCGGCAGGTAGCCAAAGAAAATTCCCGTCAGCGAAGAGACCAGAAAGGCCACCACCACCGAGATCCAGGAAATCGGCACGCGCAGGTTGCCCGGCAGCAGCGACCGGATCAGCACGGGGATGCTCACGCCGATCAGGATGCCGGCCACGCCGCCGGTGCCGCTGATCAGCACCGCCTCCATCAAAAAGTGGTTGAGGATTTCGCGGCGCGGCGCCCCGATGGCCTTGCGGATGCCGATCTCGCGCGTGCGCTGGGTGACGGTCACCAGCATGATGTTCATGATCCCGATGCCGCTGATGACCAGGGCGATAAACGCGATGAGCAGCAGGACAATGGTCAGCGCCTGGGAGATCTTCCGCGCCGCATCGAGGATGCCGCTGAGCGTGGAGATCTCATAGACCGCCCCGATCAAATGCCGGCTCTTCAGCAGCAGCTCGATCTGCCGCGCCACCGTGGGCACGTCTTCGGCCTGGTAGGCCGAGGCGTAGAGCACGTCCAGGATTTCTTCGCCGGTGTAGTACTTCATCAGCGGGAAGGGAATGATGGCCGATTCTTTCTGGATGTCGGCCAGGCCGAATGTGGCCACGCGCTCCTTGAAGACGCCGATGACGATGAAGCTCAGCTCGCCCACGCGGATGTTTTTGCCCACCGGATCTTCGTACGGAAAAACCTTGTCGGCGAGATCCTTGGTCAGCAGACAAACCTTGCTGCGCGACTGCATGTCGTCGGCGTCAAGGAACCGCCCGCGCAGCACGATGAGGTTGCGGATGGCCTGGAAACCCTCGGTGACGCCCACCAGGGTGACGGGCCGCTCGACCCCGGCCACCACCACGGTCATGGGGATCGGGCGCGTTCCGGCGGCCTCGCGCACCTGCGGGATGCCCTTCTTGACCGCGGCCAGATCGGCCAGGGTCAGCTCGGCGCCGAGCGAGGTGGCCCGCTGCGGCTGGCGGACGTATTCCGCCCAGACCAGGTTCGAGCCCACACTTTCGATCTGCGCGATGACGAAGCGCCGGCCGGTCAGCGCCACGGTCACTACCAGCACGATGCAGGCGCTGCCGATCACCACGCCGATCATGGTTAGGAACGCGCGCATCTTGTTGGCGCGCAGCGCGTCGAGCGCGACCAGCCAGCTCTCGCGGCGCGGCATCCGGGCGCGCGGTATCTTTTCCTTCTTCTCCATCTTCTCCATCTCGTCCAAGCTGGGCGTGCCTTCCCTCTATTTCATCTTACTCATCATACCGATTTCCCCGCGCGGCAGGCTACCGCTTTGTGCGTCCGCTGTAGCGCCCCGACTTGTCGGGGCGAATTTCTCCTTCGCCGTCGCCGCGCCAAGATATCCCAACGCGCCAGGCGCTGCGCAACCAATTGTTGTCATTCCGAGCGAAGCGAGGAATCTCTCTGGAGGGATTCCTCGCCCCGGCACAACCCGCCGGGGCTCGGAATGACAACCGCTGCTTAGCGCCGGCATCTTGCCGGCGCTTTTTCCCGCGTGCCTCACACCTCGGAAAACCGCCAGGCCAACCCGCCCCGACGAGTCGGGGCGCTGCGGGCAGCGCACCACACCGGGTTTGACGCCGCCTGCCGTGCGGGATAGATTGAGCGCCCGATAGGTTTCCGGGAGTGTCCGCGAAGTCCACAACCCGCGACCTGCTCCTGCTGCTGGTTCTGGCGGCGGCGTCCGTGCTCCTGAACGGCTACCACTTCGGCCAGCAGGACGGTGCCATCTACGTGCCGGCGATCAAGCAGCACCCCGACCCGGCACTCTACCCGCACGATTCCGCTTATTTCCTGGCGCAGACGCGCTGGACGCTGCTCGACGAGCTGGTGGCCTTCTCCGTGCACCTGACGCGCCTGCCGCTCGATCTCTGCATTTTCCTCTGGCATCTGCTGGCCATCTTCCTCGTCCTGCTGGCCTGCCAACAACTGGCGCGCCGCTGCTTTGCGTCGCCTACGACGCAGTGGGCTGCGGTGGCCACGATCGCGGCGGCGCGGCTGCTGCCTGTGGCCGGCACACAGATTCATCTGACCGAGCGCTACCTGCACGCGCGCGACCTCGCCACCGCCGCGCTGCTGTTTGCGCTGGTAGCCGTGCTCGACCGGCGGCCGCGCGCGCTGGCGTGGCTCGCCGCGGCCGCGGTTCTGCATCCCACCATGGCGCTCTACGGCGCGTTCCATCTGGCCGTGCAAGCCTACGGCGCGTGGAAACTGCCGCGGCCCGCGTTCGCCTCGCTGCTGCCGTTCGCGGTAGGGGCGCCGCTGGGCGGAATGTGGCTCTGGGAACTCTTCGGGCCGGTCGAAAATCAGGCCTGGCACGAAGTGCTCGACACCCGGACGTATCTTTTCCCGCTGCACTGGCCCTGGTATGGCTGGCTGGGCGTGCTGGTGGTGCTGGTTCTGCTGAGCTGGTTCGCGCGCCTCGCGGCCTCGCCGAGCTTCAGCGGTGCCTCCTCGCCGGCGGGAAGACGCGTTGGGCCGCTGGTCGAGCACCTCAGCCGCCGCGTGGAACTGGCCGGCATTGCGGGGGTGATGGGCGCCATTGTGGTGAGCACGGTGCCGGCGTTCGAGCCGGCCATCCCGGCCGAGCCCATGCGCGTGCTGCACCTGGTCTTTTTCCTATTCGTGTTTCTGGGCGGCGGGCTGCTGGGCGAATACGTCCTGCGCAACCGCCCCTGGCGCTGGCTGCTGTTTTTTGTGCTGCTTGGCGTGGCGGCGTTCCTCTCCAACCGGCTGGTGTATCGCGCGAGTCCGCTCATCGAATGGCCGGGACGCGCGCCGCGCAATGAATGGGTGCAGGCGTTTGATTGGGTGCGCCGCAACACGCCGCCCAGCGCGCTCTTCGCGCTCGACCCGCGCTACCTGCTGCGGCCCGGCGAGGATGCCCACGGCTTCCGCGCGTTCGCCGAGCGCAGCATGTTGTCTGACTGGGTCAAAGACCGCGCCGTCGCGGCGATCGATCCCGGTCTGGCGTATCCCTGGCGGCAGCAGATGCGCGATCTGGGCATCGTGTCATTGTCCGCGGAAGGCGCGCACGATCGCTGGCCGCAGTTTGGCCCGGAAGATTTTCGCAGGCTGAAGCGGCTCTACGGGGTCAGTTGGGTGCTGCTCGAACGCAGCCCGGCCCGCGCGCCTGCCGCCGCCGATGCGGCCGCGCGCGGCGCCCCCGCTGCCTCCGATCCCACCGCAACACCGGCGCGGCCTGTGGCAGGGCTGCCCTGTCCCTACGCCAATGCCGCGGTCCTGGTCTGCCGCATCGAGTAGCTGCGCCTCCCCGCCGCGCCGCCTGCGTGCTGGTGTAGCGGCGCACTCTAGTGCGTCACTCCTTGCCACGTACCGCCGGCGTCTCGCCGGCGAAGTTCCGTCCCGCCGGAGTGTTGCCGCCAAAGTGTGTTGGGTG
>JACQDH010000084.1 GCA_016201215.1 Acidobacteriota bacterium
AATGGACTGACAACTGAAAGCTGCCAACTGGCCTTCAGCTTTCCTGGCGTTCTTTGTATTCTTCGAGCCAAGCCATCTGGATGGCCTCGAGCTTGCCTTCGTTGGAGAGCTTCGGATCGCCGCTGAAACCTTGCAGCTCGGTCACCCACTTGTGCAGGTCGGTGAAGCGCACGCTGAGCGGGTCTTTGTCCGGAAATTTCTCCGCGAGTTGAATGCCGATCTCTTCGGCGTCGTCCCAATCCAATGTGCCGGGCATAAGTATCTCCTCTGCGCTTCGCGGAAAGACGTCGGCTGGAAGCCGGCGCTACATGATCACGACTGATGATCCGCTTCTTTGGCGTAGTTCTTGTTCCAGTCGGGAATTTCAACCACTAGGTCCGTGGTGCCGTCCGGGACGCACTGGCATCCCAGGCGCGACTTCGGCGTGATCCCGGGCGCCATATCCAGCTCATCGAGTTCGGCCTCGGTCGGCTCGTTGCACGACTCGAGGCCCTCGTGCACGATCACGTGGCAAGTGGAGCAGGCGCAGACGCCGCCGCAAGCATGGTCAAGGCCCATGTGAAAGCCGCTGGAGATGTCGAGAATGCTGCCGGGCAACCCGTCGTGACCATAGGGAATCTTCTCGGGGTCCACCTCGACGGTCTTCCCCTCGCGGATGAACGTGACCTTAAACTTTTTTGCCGCAGGCGTGTACTTGGCCTGCTCGATGTAGGGGTTCTTGCCACCCATGGTAATTCCCTCCCTGTCCCCGCAACCTATACCTCCGCGACGCGCTTGCCTTCGAGCGCGGTGGCGAGCGCGCGATTCATCATCAATTCGGCCAGACGCATGGTGGCCTGATTGAGTTCGTCAATGCGCGTGCGCACGAGCTTGTAGTCGCTGCCGGCCATGGCCTGGCGCAGCGCCGCCACTGCGGCGTCGATCGCACGGCGCTCGGCGGGATCCAGCTCGGCGGCCTGATCTCCTGCCAGCGACTTTTCAGTGGCGCGGAGCATGGACTCGCCTTCGTTGCGCGCCTCAATCAACTGCCGCTCGGTGAAATCCTGCTCGGCGTATTCGATGGACTCCTCGAGCATGTGCTCGATCTCTATGTCACTGAGTCCGTAGCTCGGCTGCACTTCTACCGAGCGCTCCTCGCCGGTGCGCAGGTCGCGCGCGGCCACCTGCAGGATGCCGTTGGCATCGATCAGGAATTTCACTTCGACACGCGCCAGCCCCGCCGGCCCGGGCGGCACCTTCAACTGGAAGCGCGCCAGGGAGCGGCAATCCTTGGCCAGCTCGCGTTCGCCCTGGAGCACATGAATATCGATCCCGGTCTGATTCTCGACGCCGGTAGTAAATAGTTCCTGGGCGCTGGCCGGGATGGTGGAGTTCCGCGGGATGATCTTGGCCACCACACCGCCCATGGTCTCGATGCCGAGCGAAAGCGGCGTGACGTCAAGCAGCAACATGTTCTTCACGCCACTTTCCAAGATGTCCGCCTGCACCGCAGCGCCCAATGCCACGACCTCGTCCGGATTGAGCTCGGCGTGCGGCCGCCGGCCGAAGTACTCCTCGACCGTGCTGCGAACCAGCGGGATACGCGTCGAGCCACCCACCAGAACGACCTCGTCCACCTGCGCGGGCTTGAGTTTGGCATCGGCCAGCGCCAGCTTCACCGGGCCCATCGTGCGGTCAATGCTGGGCTGAATGGCAGCGTCAAATTCCATCCGCGTGATTTGGCGGACGTACAGGCCGCCCTCGGGCAACGGAAATCTTACCGTGACCGAGGGCATGGCAGAGAGCTGGTGCTTCGCGTGAATGAGCGCCTTGCGCAGCTCCTGGTTGGCCTCCGGATGGCGGTTCAGATCCAGACCGAACTGCTCACGGATCTCCGCGCGCGCGATGCCCTGCAGCACGTTGTCAATGTCGTCGCCGCCCAGGTGCGTATCGCCGTTAGTCGAAAACACCTGATAGATGTCGCCTTCGCCGGTTGCAATCAGCTTGAGGATGGAAATGTCAAACGTGCCGCCGCCGAAGTCGTAAACCGCCACCAAGCCGCGCCGCTGCTCGTGCAGCCCATAGGCGAGCGCGGCAGCGGTCGGCTCGTTGACCAAGCGCAACACTTCGAGCCCCGCGAGGCGCCCGGCGTCTTTGGTGGCCTGGCGCTGCGCGTCATTGAAGTACGCCGGCACGGTGATCACCGCGCGATCCACTGTATCGCGGAAGAACTCCTCGGCCCAGCCTTTGAGCTCGCGCAGGATAAACGCCGAAATTTCCGGCGGAGTAAAGATGCGGGCGCCCAGGACTACGCGGATGACATTCTGGCTGGCAGGGTCGATGCGAAACGGGAAAATCTTCACCTCGTCCTGCACGTCGGCCACGCCGCGGCCCATCAGCCGCTTAACCGAGTAGATGGTGCGGTCGGACTGCGTCAGCAGGCGGCGCCGCGCGGGCTCGCCGACCACCACGCTGCCGTCCGCATCCACGCTGACCACCGATGGGCAGAGCGTCTCGCCGTACGGTCCGGGGATACACTTCGGCCCGCCGCTCGCCTTGTCCCAGTAGGCGATCAGGCTGTAGGTCGTACCCAGGTCGATGCCGACCACGCGCCCCATCTGCGTTCTCAGGCCTCCCCTAATTCCCTCTGCACGTTGGCGACGAGGTTGCGGATGTAGGAACGCCGATTGAGCAGCTCGTTCATCCGTATCATCAGTTTCTTGCGCGCCGCCTCGCCAGCGCCCGCGTCGATCGCGGCGTCCCACTGGCTGAACACACCGTCCAGATCCGCATCCACCTCGCGCAGTCTCTCTTCAAAGTTGCGCTGCTCGGCTTCGAGCCGGCTGCGCAGCGCGGCCATCGCGTTGCCGTCGCCGCCGGCTTGCCGCGCGCTGCGCAGCTCGTCGAGCGATTCGTTCAGCTCAAACACTTCCTCGAGGAGCTCTGGCGGTGCTTGCTGCTTGTTTTCTCCTTCCTTGCGCATGCCTTCGCGCGCCAGGAGATATTCGACGCGGCTGATGGGGTCGCGCAGGGCGCGGTAAGCGTCATTCAACTGCGACGCCCGATCGAGCGACAAATCGCGCTCGTACTCGCCCGCGCGCACGAAGTTATCCGGGTGCAACTTCCAGCTCAACCGATGGAAACGTTTCTCGAGTTCCGCCGTCTCCAGGTGCAGTTTCCGTGGCAGGCCAAAGAACGCGAAGTAGTCGGTTTCGCGCGGCAACGGCTGGATCTTGCCGCAGGCGGGACAGAAATGCTGCCCCGCTGTGGCTGCCCGGCAGCTCCAGCAGGTGGAGCTGGTTGTCGCGTTGGCTTGCGTGACACTCATCGGCAGTTTCCAGACCGCAGAAAGAATTCACTTCTCGGGGACTTCTACACCGGGCAAAAAAAAGTGGTTGGCGGGCCCGCCTGCCAACCACGCCCTTCGCTCCGATAGATTCGAGAGAGGCCCGCTCGATCCCCCGAAAGCGTTTCCCTAGGCCGAGAAAGAGCTCCCGCAGCCGCAACTGCGCGCGGCCTGGGGATTGTGGAAGACGAACCCCTGCTTCATCAGCTCTTCGATGTAATCGAGCGTGGTGTTGTTCAGGTAGAGATAGCTTTTGGGATCGACAAACAGACGCGCGCCGTTCTCTTCAAACACCTTGTCGCGGTCGCGCGCCTGCGTCTCCAAACGCATCGCGTAGCTCAATCCGGAGCACCCGCCCCCCTGCACGCCGACGCGGAGTCCGCCGCTATTCCCGGGTACACCTTCCTTGTCCATCAGCTCGCGGATTTTTGCCGCCGCCTTTTCCGTCACATGAATCATAGCCATCGTCTCGCAACCATTCTGGCCGCACCAGCCTCAAGAACCGGAGAAACCATCCGCCGGGCACCGAGCGCGCGGCGTCAGTCCTGCGCCGTAGCCGTCTCGGTCGCCGGGGCCGCCACGCCCTTCTTCTTTTTCCAGTCGCCGACGGCGGCCTTGATGGCGTCCTCGGCCAGCACCGAGCAGTGGATCTTGACGGGGGGAAGCGAGAGCTCGCGCACGATGTCGGTGTTCTTGATGGCGAGCGCTTGATCTACGGTCTTGCCTTTGACCCACTCGGTGGCGAGCGAGGAGCTAGCGATCGCCGAGCCGCAGCCGAAGGTCTTGAACTTGGCCTCCTCGACCACTTCCGTCTGGGGATTGATCTTCATCTGCAGCTTCATCACGTCGCCGCACTCGGGGGCTCCCACCAGGCCGGTGCCCACGTTGGGGTCGTCCTTCGGCAGGCTGCCCACATTACGCGGGTTATTGTAGTGTTCGATCACTTTGTCCGAATACGCCATGTTATCTCCCCTCTCCGGTTTCGCTGACGAATGGAGTTCAGTTTCCTTCTTGCGGTTTACTCCGTTTTCCAATTCATCTTGCTGAGATCAATGCCTTCCTTCGCCATCTCATAGAGCGGCGAAAGCTCCCGCAAGCGGTTCACGGTTTCGACCACGCGGCTGACGACGTAGTCCACTTCCTCTTCGGTGTTGAACCGGCCCAGACCGAAGCGGATCGAGGTGTGGGCCAGGTCCTCGCCCACGCCCAGGGCCTTCAGCACGTAGCTGGGCTCGAGCGTGGCCGAGGTGCAGGCCGAGCCGCTGGACACCGCGACGTCGTTGATGCCCATCAGCAGCGATTCGCCCTCGACAAACGCGAAGCTGACATTCAGGTTGTGCGGCAGGCGGTGGACCATCGAGCCGTTGATATAGACTTCGTCCAGCCGCGAGAAGATGCCGTCCTTCAGGCGCTCGCGCAGCCGGCGCAACCGTTCGCTTTCCTCGGCCATCTCGTTCCCACAGATCTCGCAGGCCTTGCCCAGGCCCACAATGCCCGGAACGTTGAGGGTACCGGAGCGCATGCCGCGCTCGTGCCCGCCGCCATCGATGATCGCGGAGAGCTGCACGCGCGGGTTGCGGCGGCGCACGTAGAGCGCGCCGACGCCCTTCGGCCCGTAAATCTTATGCCCGGACAAGGACAGCAGGTCGATGTTGTCTTTCTGCACGTCCACCGGAACTTTCCCCACGGCCTGCACACCATCGACGTGGAACAGCACGCCCTTCTCCTTGGCGATCTTGCCGATCCCCGGGATCGGGCTGATCACGCCAATCTCATTGTTGGCGTACATGATCGAAATCAGGATCGTCTTCGGGGTGATGGCGCGGCGCAGGTCGTCCAGGTTGATGCGGCCGTCTTTCTCGACGGGGAGGTAGCTGACCTCGTAGCCGTACTTCTCCAGCCGCTTACAGGTGTCCAGCACGGCCTTGTGCTCGGTCACCTGGGTGATGATGTGGTTGCCCTTTTCGCGGTGCATCTCCGCGACACCCTTGATGGCCAGGTTATTCGACTCCGTCGCGCCGCTGGTGAAAATAATCTCCTTGGGCGTGGCGTTGATCAGGCGCGAGATCTGGCCGCGGGCGTTCTCCACGGCCTCTTCGGCCGTCCATCCAAACGAGTGGTTGCGGCTGGCGGCATTGCCGAACTTCTCGGTGAAGTACGGCAGCATCGCCTCGAGCACCCGCGGGTCCACCGGAGTGGTCGCGTGATTGTCCAGATAAATCGGGAGTTTGATGGCCATCCCAGCTCTCCTAAGTCCGCAATTCGACGAGCAACGCCTCGCCCGGCTCTTCGTTCATCTGCGAAATCGTTACCGTGCCCAGCACCTGCAGGATGCTCTCGTTTACGCGCCGCAACGGCTCGCGCACCGTGCAGGTAGACGTCTGAAAGCAGCGGCCGCGGTGGGTGATGCACGAGGTGATCGACAGCGGCCCGTCAATCGCGTTGATCACCTCGAGTGCGGTGATCTGCGAAGCGTCGCGCGCCAGTTGGTATCCGCCGCTCGAACCGTGCCGCGCCGTGACCAGTCCGCCCTTGGACAGTTTCTGCAGCACCTTGGCCATCAGGGGCGTCGAAATGCCGTAAAGCTCGGCGATGTCCGTTGCGCTGCAAGAGCCCTCGGCACCGTGTGTCGCCAGGTGCTTGACGGCGATCAATCCATAATCGGTTTTCTTTGAGAGCTTCAACATCGCATATGCGACCCTTTTAGTCGCATATTCATATTACGCCTCCAGGCTTGCAGGAGTCAAGAGTTTAATGCGCCCCAAACCTCAATGCCTCCTATAACTTAAAACAGGACTATTCTAGTCTGGATTTCAAGGTTGCTGCAGCGAGTCGGCTGATCTGATAGTCCAATGGGTGCTATCGAAGGTCCAACGGTGATTGTCGGGCTGGCTCGGCGGGCCTCTGAAGGGGAACCCGGGCAGGCAGGCGGGATTCGATGGCCTATTGCGTCCACGCCAGATGAGTTCTGTGGCGCTCGTGCGAAGCCCCTCCGCAGCAAGCGCCGTGGCTCAGCGGGAGGTATTTTCCCATTCCAGGGCCGACGCACTGAGTTAGAATGCCTCAGGGGAAGACATCCGACCATATGAAACCGATTCTTGCCATCTATCCGGGGTCGTTCGACCCGGTCACCAACGGTCACCTGGACCTGATCGAGCGCGGCACCAAGATCTTCGATCAGCTCATCGTGGCGGTGTTGCGCAACCTAGAAAAGGACCCGCTCTTCACGGTCCAAGAGCGCCTGGAAATGCTGCGCGAAGTGACGCGGCCATGGCCGAACGTCGAGATTGATGTGTTCGAGGGCCTGCTGGTGGACTACGCACGACAGCGCAAAGCAGGCGTGATCCTGCGCGGTATCCGCGCCATCTCCGACTATGAGTATGAATTGCAAATGGCGCTGATGAACCGCAAACTGGAGCCCCAGATCGAGACCGTATTCATGATGCCCGCCGAGGCCTACAGCTATCTGAGCTCGAAATTGGTACGCGAGATCGCGCAACTGGGAGGCCGCATCCAGGGGCTGGTGCCGCCCGTCGTCGAACAGCGGCTGCGCGCCAAGGTGCCACAGGGGACAGCTTGATCGTGCAACTCGCCGAACGCGTCAACCGCATTTCCGTTTCCCCCACGCTGGCGGTGCTGACCGAAGCCGAGCGATACAAGGCTCGCGGCATCGACGTTGTTGACTTCGGCCCCGGCGAGCCTGACTTTCCCACCCCGGAGCACGTCAAGCGCGCCGCCATCCGCGCCATCGAGCAGAACTTCACCAAGTACACGGCCACGGCGGGGATCATGCCGCTGCGCGAGGCCATCTGCCAATGGCACGTGGCGCAGTTCGGCTCGGCGTACCAGCCGGCTGAGTGCATCGTCAGCGTCGGCGGGAAGCACGCCATCTACAACGCCATCAGCGCGCTGATCGAGCCCGGCGACGAAGTTCTGATTCCCGCGCCCTACTGGGTGAGTTTCCCGGACATCGTCAAGCTCGCCGGCGGGCGTCCGATCATCATACCCACCGCAGCCGCCGACGGTTTCTGCCTGCACGCGGCGCAGGTCGAAGAAGCGGTCGGCCCGCGGTCGAAGCTGCTGATCGTCAACTCGCCCAACAACCCCACCGGCGCCGTGGTGCCACCGGAGGAATTCTCGCGGATCTACGAGGTGTGTCGGCGGCGCGGCATCTGGCTGCTCTCCGACGAGTGCTATTCGCACTTCACCTACGGCGCAGCGCGGCCGTACTCGATCGCCAGCATCCCCGATTCGAAACCGCACGTCATCGTCATCGGCTCGCTCTCGAAAACCTTTTCCATGACTGGGTGGCGGGTCGGCTATGCGCTCGCGCCGCAGCCGCTGGTCGAGGCCATGCTGAAACTCCAGAGCCAGTCCACCTCGAACCCGACTTCGATTTCGCAACACGCGGCGCTCGAGGCACTGCGCGGGCCGATGGATTCGGTCTCGACGATGCTCGCCGAGTATGCGCGGCGCCGCGCGCGCATTCTCGCCGGCCTGCGCGCCATCCCCGGCATCACCTGCACTGAGCCTCAAGGCGCCTTTTACGCGTTCCCCAACATCTCGGCGAAACTCCGGGACGGCGCGGGCGACACCACGACGCTGGCGCGCCAGCTCCTCGAGCGCGAGCACGTCGTGGTAGTGCCCGGCGATGCCTTTGGCGCGCCCGGCTTCCTGCGCTTCTC
>JACQDH010000009.1 GCA_016201215.1 Acidobacteriota bacterium
TTCCTGCTTGCTGAGCCAGCTCCCCCGCCACGCCTCCATCTCAAACAGAAACGGCCCCGATGCCGAGCACCGGGGCCGTTTTTGTGATTTCCGGATAAGAAATCGATTAGTGGTTGCAGCGCGTGTAGAGCACCGTCAGAACCATCAGGTCGGAATTGGTGAACAGCCACCTTTCGGCCTGCTGGCCAGCCGTCTCGGCGGCCCTGCCCAAAAAGCCCAAGTGCTTGCTGCGCGCGACACCGCGCAGGTGCTCCGAGCAAATGCCCGTCAGCCGAGAGACTTCATCTTCGGTGAAAAGCTTCTGGCTCGATTTGATCTTAACCACGCCGGCCTCTCAGTGCCCACTCAGTATTCTCTGATGCTCCAGCCATGCTACAGGCTGCTTACATTCCCCAGCAATAGTCCTTCCGTTCTAGTGGAGAAAACTTTCCGAGTAGTACGCTCGCTGCAACCCGCAAAAGAAAAAAGGCTTAGGCAAGAAAGTTCGCGCTGAGTAGGCAGCAGGGGCTGCGAGATCGCGCGCACCGAATGTGGAAAATCTTGCCTATTGTGGAAAAGACTCTACTATTTCGCGGATCTGCTTCGTGTGACGAACCTCGTGGTGCGCGATCATTTCAAACCACTGATAGAAATTCAGGCTGCCGAAGAACGGATGCGGCCAACGGTAGGCGCGCAGATCGCGGTCGCGGGTCTCCTCGAGCAACGCGAGCGTGCGGCGGCGCAGCTCAGCCAAGGCTGAAAGCATCGCGTCCTTTTCTCCTACGAGTTTTGGGTCGAGCGGGATCGGGGTCCTGGCTTTGATGGCGCGCCACGCTGCCAGCCAGACCGGCGCGTGAATTCGCTTCCAGACCGGGACGTTGGGCGGGGCGCCTCGTAACAGTATGACGGCGCCACCGGTGATCGCTCCTTCGACCATGGTGAGGTGGGCGATGACCTCCGCCGCCGACCAACCCTCATGGCGGGGCTTGGTTCGCCAGCGGTCCGGAGGAATTGCATAGGTGAGGGACTCGAGCCCAGCACGGGCGTGGGCGAGCCGCACAATAATCGGCCCCACATCACGCATCCCACAATCGCCTAAACGTTGGAACCCCCTGCTTTTTCAAAGGCATAGGCGAGCTGGAGGACGCGGGCCTCGCCGAAAAGCGGGGCCAGGATCTGCAACCCAACGGGCAGGCCCTCCGGGGTCTTTCCGCACGGAACCGAGATGCCCGGCACACCGGCGAGCGAGCCGGTTACCGTATAAATGTCCGCGAGGTACATCTGCAAAGGATCAGCGGTGCGCTCGCCCAGCCGGAAGGCAGGCACCGGCGAAGTCGGCGTCACAATGGCGTCCACCCGGCTGAAGGCGTCGCGGAAATCGCGCGCGATTAGCGCCCGAACCTTTTGCCCCTTGAGGTAGTAGGCGTCGTAGTACCCGGCCGAGAGCGCGTAGGTCCCCAGCATGATCCGGCGCTTCACCTCGGGACCAAACCCGCGGCCGCGAGTCTTCCTATACATGTCGAGCAGCGTCGTGCCAGGAACGCGCAACCCGTAGCGCACGCCGTCATAGCGCGCCAGGTTGGAGCTGGCCTCCGCCGTGGCGATGATGTAGTAGGTGGCGATGGCGTAATCGGTGTGCGGCATGCGCAGCTCGACGGGCTGGCACCCCAGGCTTCTTAGCAGGCCGATTCCCGCCTCGACCCGCTTACGCACCGCCGGGTCCATGCCCTCGGCGAAGTACTCTTGGGGAATGCCGATACGCAGGCCCTTGACCGGCTTTTCGATCTCCGCCTGATAATCGGGCACAGGTGCCCCAGCCGAAGTGGAGTCGTTGGGGTCGCGTCCGGCGATGGCACGCAGCACGGCAGCAGCGTCGCGCACCGAAGTGGCCAACGGGCCGATGCGGTCGAGCGAGGAAGCAAACGCAATCAGCCCGTAACGCGAGACCCTACCGTAACTCGGCATCATGGCGGGGATGCCGCAAAGCGCCCCCGGCTGGCGGATGGAGCCGCCCGTGTCGGTCCCTAGCGCCGCGACCGCAAGCCCCGCCGCCACAGCCGCCGCCGAGCCTCCACTCGAGCCGCCAGGCACCCGCTCCGGGGCCAGCGGATTGCGCACCGGCCCATAGGCCGAGTTCTCGTTGGAAGAGCCCATGGCGAACTCGTCGCAGTTGGTCTTGCCGAGCAGTACAGCGCCGGCGCGTTCCAGGCGCTCGACCGCGCTGGCATCGTAGGGCGGAAAATAGTTCTCCAGGATGCGCGAGCCGCAGGTCGTGCGCACTCCCCGAGTGCTGATCACGTCCTTGATGGCCACCGGGACGCCGGCGAGCGGCGGCAGCGACTCGCCGCGGGAGAGCAAGGCGTCGATGCGGTCCGCCTGCGCATAGGCGCGTTCCGGGCAGAGCGTCAGATAGGCGTTCAGTTCAGGGTTGCGCTTTTCAATGCGGGCGTAAAAGTCGGCAGTCATCTCGCGGGCGGAGATTTTCCGAGCCTCGAGAGAAGAACGGACGGAAGGGATCGTCCATGGGGTGGCGCCGGTCATCGGTCAATGACCTTGGGAACCCGGAAGTAGGGCGGGCTGGGGTCTGGCGCGCCGGCCAAGACCTCTCCGGTGAGCGCGCACGCAACCGCAACGTCCTCCCGCAAGGCGATCTCCTCGCCAGGCTTGTCCTGAGCAGGCGCATCGAAGAGTACCTGCGCCAGCGGCTCGACCTGCGAGGTCTCCAGTTCGCCCAGCTTTTCCATATAGGTCAGAATGGAGTCAAGTTCGCGCTGAATGGACTGCACCTCGCCCTCGGACAGTTCGAGGTGGGCCAGCTCGGCCACGTGCAGCACATCCTCTCGGCTGATTTTCATTCTTCTTCCCTGCTGATCTTGGGCATCAGAGTCAGTCCGCGATTCTAGCACAGCGTCTGCTGCCAGCCTCCTCGCCTCTACCACCTCGATCCCCAAGACCCCGACAGCCCAGGCGAGGTTCCGGCGGCCCGCTTCCCTGGCGACGGGGCGCAGGATCACGGAAAGCCAAAATGCCCCGTTGCTCGTTAGCCATTTGTTTTTTGCTGCAGGCCGAGGCGGTCGGCAATGCCGCGCAGGGCCTCGATGCAGAACCCGATGTGCTCTTCGAGCGGCACGCCGAGTTCCTCGGCGCCCCGGATCACGTCCTGGCGATTGACGCCCCGAGCGAAGGCTTTGTCCTTCAGCTTGCGCTTCACCGAATCGGGTTCGACCTCGAAGATGCTTTTGCCCGGCTTGACCAGGGCGCAAGCGGTGAGGAAGCCGGCCAGTTCGTCGCAGGCAAACAGGGTGTGCTCGAGCTGGGACTGGCGCGGCAAACCGCAGTAGTCGGCGTGAGAAAGGATGGCGCGAATCATCTCTTCGGGATAGCCGCGTTCGCGGAGGATCTTGGAGCCTTCGTAGGGATGTTCCCGGGCGGAGTGGTGAGCGTCATTGGGCCAGCGCTCGTAGTCGAAATCGTGCAGCAGTGCAGTCAGGCCCCAGAACGCCTCGTCGGCGCCGAACTTTCGGGCATAGGCGCGCAGGCAGGCTTCGACCGCCAGAGCATGCTTGCGGAGATTTTCGTTCTGCGTGTACTCGCAAAGAAGGGCCCAGGCTTCGTCCCGACTTGGCATCCTCAACCTCCGGAAACCTGCGCGATGAAGTGAGCAGGCCACCTGTCCTTTCGTACAGTAAAAGGACAGGTGAGCACGCCTGTCCCGCTGCCAGAAGTATATACAAAGGGCGGCAGTTCCACCGCGTCCGCGTATTTGCAGGAAAGAAAAATCGAAAAAAGCTCTTGACACCGGGAGTGTCACTCGGCAGAATGCCGCTGCGCCAGTTATCTGCCTTCCCCCCGTCGTACGTTCCTCCCTCTCCGCATGCCGGAACAGTTAACGAGGAGCGCCGGTGTCGGAAAACAACGGCAACAAGAGTCAGATGGACACGGATATGGATCGTGAGGTCGTCCGTTGCAAGGTCTGCGGACTCGTGCAGTACCGCACCCGCACAGGCAATTGCCGTCGCTGCGTCCGTATGCTCCCGCCCAAGGTGGAATTCCTGATTCCGCCGCCAGCGCCGCAGGAGTTGCCGGGCGATGACCGGCAGCTATTCGAGAAGTGGCCGAACCGCGAGACGGTGGAGAACATCGGCCAGCGGATCCGCCAGCTTCGCGAATCGCGCGGCATGACGCAGAGCCAGCTCCAGGCACGCTCGCGCGTCTCGCGCTCCTACCTGTCGCGGATCGAAAGCGGTCAGATGACGCCGAGTCTCGGCACGCTGGAGAAGATTTCGGAGGCGCTGGGGGTGGGGCTGAATCGCTTCTTCATCCCCGAATCCACCGGCGAAGCCCTGCTGGAAGACCCCTTCATCCAGGGTCTGCGGCCGTACCTGCGGCAACTGGACTGGGAGCAGTGGCAGGGCATCCTGAAGCGCTTGCAGGCCATCAGCGACCACGTCACCAGCAGCAACGGCCCAGTCCGCCCGGCACCCCAGCCGCCGGCGAAGATCCCGCAACTCGGGCCGCGGCGCACGGGGCACTCCTTGGTGGTGGGACACCGCTAGATCACCCGAGGCATCACCCTGGCAGCGCAAGCTCTTGGCCCAGCAGCAGGGCCGCGCCCTCTTCTGCTTTTATCTCCTGACTTGCGCGGAGAGCCGGCAGCACGGGCCGGCGCGCAGCGAAGGCTTGCGGCGCTTGCTATTGCGCTTCCTGCGCGCCGACACGAACTAGGGTAATCTGCGTGGCGTCGCCGCGCTTTCCAAGGGCCACGACCCGCGCAAGGTCGTCATGGTCAGCCACAAAAGCGACCTCGTTCTCACTCAGATCCACACCTTTGGCGGTGACCTTGACGTGCCGCGAGCTGGACTCTTCGCGCTTGAAGTCCGGGCCCAGGCGGGCGCGGTACCACGCCTCCACCTTGTCGAGCGGATCGGACGAGTGATACTGCACGACGACGAGGCCCACCCGCTGTTCTGCCGGCAGGCTGAGTTCGACGTTCTTGCCGGACTCGGCCCGTGTGGCCCCGGGATAAATCGGCAGGCCGGCGTCTCGAGCTGCGGTCTCGCCAACCTTCAATTCGCCCACCGGGGTGCTGACCTGCACTTCCTGCCCGGATTTGTGGACGCGGATATTCTGTAAGACCAGACCCGCCACGAAAGCTCCGCCCACAACGAATAGGACCAACAGGGCGCCTGCAACGCCGAGGATCCACCAGAGTAGGTTGCTTTTCTTGGCCGGTGTTGGAACCGGAGCCGTTGACATGGCTACACCCCTCTTGCGTCTTTGCTCCCACCAAAGGATACGCTGGAGACCGCCGGGATGTTTCCTCGTCCTGGTGCTGCCGAGGTAGTGAGCCGCCGGCTCCGACGGGAACAGCCTTGTGGTCGAGTGGAGGTCATGGCGTGCAACCCGAAGCATTTCACCAGAGAGATTCCTCGCGGAGTTTATCCCGAGCAGAAGCGAGGGGCTCGGAAGGACAGCGCTCGTGCGGCAGCCATCAGGCGAAGCGAACCTTCGCGTCCGGCCGCTTTTCAAGGTGCACGGTGTCCACGAAGCGCACCTGGCGCTGGTCGAGCGTCATGATCAGCGAATGTGTGCGCACGCCCTGGCCGAAGAAGCGCACGCCGTGTAGCAGGTTGCCGTCGGTCACCCCGGTACAGGCGAAGATGATCTTCTTACCCGGAGCCAGATCTTCGGTGTCGTAGACGCGCTTGGGGTCCTGGATGCCCATCTTTGCGAGCCGCTCCTGGTGCTCGGGCTTGGTGACGACCAGGCGCGCCAGGATCTGGCCGTTCAGGCAGCGCAGCGCCGCGGCGGTCAGCACGCCTTCGGGCGCGCCGCCGGTGCCCATCACCGCGTGGACGCCAGTGCCCACCACCGCAGCGGAGATGCCTGCGGAAAGGTCGCCGTCGCCGATCAGCCGGATGCGGGCACCGGCGGCACGGATGTCGTTGATCAGCTTTTCGTGGCGCGGGCGGTCGAGCACGATCACCACCAGGTCCTCGATGTCCCGGTCTAGGCGCTTGGCGATGGCCTTCAAATTGTCGTCAACAGGCGCGTCGAGCTCCACAGCGCCCTTGCTCGACGGACCCACGACAATCTTCTCCATGTAAATGTCGGGGGCGTGCAGCAGCCCGCCCTTCTCGCTGGCGGCGAGCACTGCGATGGCGTTTGGCGCACCGGTGGCACAGAGATTGGTGCCCTCGAGCGGGTCCACGGCGATGTCCACGGAGGGATAGTGATGGCTCTTGTTGTGCAGCGCCGCGCCGACTTTCTCACCGATGTAGAGCATGGGAGCTTCGTCGCGCTCGCCTTCGCCGATGACGATGGTGCCGTCCATGGGGACGCTGTCCATCACCTTGCGCATGGCTTCTACGGCCACGTCATCGGCCTTGTGGCGGTCGCCCTGGCCCATGGTGCGAGCCGCGGCGATTGCAGCCTGTTCCACCACGCGGAGAAATTCCAGGCTGAGTTGGATTTCCATCGTTGCTCCTATGTGAGATGTGCCCGGGTGACCTTCCTGCTCGACCCTGGCGCGGCGGGTGCCTGCGACCGGCCGGGGGGACCTCCTATCATATGCAAAGCCGGTTGCGGCAACCAAGAGTCTCTACGGCATGGGACGCAGGGTCGTGTTGACCAAGAACGGGTCGTCGAATGCGCTGCGCTCGCCCGCTTTCTTGCCCGCGACCGGCTGCAGGCGAGCGGAAAGAGGTTTGCGCAGCTTGAAGGCCAAGCTCGCGACATCGCCGATGATTCGGGCGAGCTGCTCCTCGGTGACATCGCCCGGCAGAGGGATGGTATCGAGACCCGTGCCGCAGACCGCTGAATAGGCGAGCAGCGAGTCGAGCGTGAGCGTGCCCTCGCCCCAGCGCTGTGCCAGCACGCTGTCCTCAAGCACCGGCAGCATCAGTCCCGAATAGCCGGCGCGCTTCACCGGGATCGCGCGCAGCGCAGCAGTGATGACGGCGGCAGCGGTCATGGTTCCGCTCGAGCCGACCTTTGCGCCGGTCAGGTTTTCGATGGCGGCACCGATGGAAACGTCTTTGAGCGGAGCGGGAGAGAGGTCAATGCCCACGTAGCTCCATGCGGTCTCCTTCTCGAGCCGCAAGGCGACGGCCTCGATGACCCGCGCGTGCTGCCCCAAAGCCGACTCCAGCGCTTTGCCGGCCGTGCCCGGCTGCCGGCTGGAGGCAAACGCCTCCGCAACCACATTGGCCGATTGCAGCGCAATTCCAAATTGCCGTCCCGCGCCGGTGTGGTAGGAGCCCGGATAGAAGGGTGTGTTCACGGGAACCATGGCCGTGGCGGAAAAACTGAAATTGCCCTGGCTGTGCCGTGTTTTTTTCGAAAGGAACTTCATTAGCTTCGCCGCGGCGAGCACGGCGTTCCAGTGCACACCGTCTTCTCCGGCGACGACCACACTCGCATTGAGCGTTGTCGTGTGGCGCAGGATCTCGCCGAGCAACTCGACCTGACGTGGATCGTCGGTATCGCGCAGCATGGCCGGGCCGATGGCGGTGTCGAAGCCTTCTTTCTTAGCCAGGGCTTCGTACTCGCGGAAGAAGGCCACCACGGCATCGCCCCCAAGGCCGCGCGTGTACTCCGGAAAAGGCTGCGTGCTGATACGGATGGACTGAACCTCGTAGCCGGCCTGCTCGTAGGCCTCCTTGGCCTTGCGGAGCATGGCCAGCGCCTCTGCGATCTGCTCCTTGTACGGCGCGCGCTCCAGGCGCACGAAGGCAGTGAGGGCGCGTACCTTGGGCTTTTCCGCAGCACGAGCAGAGGCAGCACAAGAAAGCGCCAAGACAAAAAGCAGGATATGGGCCAGCCCGCGGAGCACCGCGCGCGAATGCAGCTCGGAGGCTCCATGTCCTCGGGTCATACACCCTCCTCGTGTTTTGCGCAGCGGAACGAGTTCGCGCGCCGCACTGCGGTCCTATTCGTAGGCAGGGATGCCGGTGACGCGCGCGCCGATCACCAGGCGATGGATATCGTGCGTACCCTCGTAGGTGTACACCGATTCGAGGTTGTTCATGTGCCGCATGATGCAGTAGTCGTCCACAATGCCGTTGGCGCCCAGGATATCCCGCGCCTTGCGCGCCGACTCCAGCGCCATCCAGACATTGTTCATCTTCAGCATGGAGACATGCGTGTGGTCGGCGCGGCCCTGGTCTTTCAGCCTGCCCACGTGCAGGGCGAGCAGTTGCCCCTTGCTGATCTCCGTGATCATCCACACCAGCTTGTCCTGGACCAGTTGGTGCGAGGCGATGGGCCGGTTGGCGAATTGCTTGCGTGTCTTGGCGTATTGCAGCGCGGTGTCGTAGCAAGCCATGGCCGCGCCGATGGCGCCCCACCCGATGCCGTAGCGCGCCTGGGTGAGGCAGCTCAGCGGGCCCTTCAGGCCCTCCGCCTTGGGTAGCATGTTTTCCGCAGGGACCTCGCAATCGGTCATGGCCAGCCCGGAAGTCACCGAGGCGCGCAGCGACCATTTGCCGTGAATGTCCCAAGCCTTGAAGCCCTTCGTGCCCTTTTCGATCAGGAAGCCGCGAATCGTATCGTCTTCGGTCTTGGCCCAGACCACGGACACGTCGGCAATCGAGCCGTTTGTGATCCACATCTTTTCGCCGTTGAGCACGTAGCAATTCCCGCGGCGCACCGCGCGGGTCAGCATGCCGCCAGGATTGGAGCCGAACTGCGGCTCAGTGAGCCCGAAGCACCCGACGGCTTGGCCCGACTGGAGCAGCGGCAGCCACCTGTTCTTCTGGGCCTCGCTGCCGTAGCTGTAGATCGGATACATCACCAGGGCGCTCTGCACGGAGACAAAGCTGCGCAGGCCTGAATCGCCTCGCTCGAGCTCCTGCATCACCAGGCCGTAAGCCAAATTGGACATTTCCGCGCAGCCATATCCGGTGAGGTTGGCCCCGAAGAACCCCATCTCGGCCACCTGCGGCAACAGGTGCATGGGGAAGGTGGCCTCGCGGTTGTGCTTCTCAATGATGGGGATCACCTGCTCGTCCACGAACTGCCGGGCCGTGCGCCGCACGAGTTTCTCTTCGTCACTCAACAGGGAGTCGAAGTCGATGAAGTCCACTCCAGGAAAAGCAGGCATAGGAAGCTCCTTTGGGGGCGCGTAGTGTGCGACCCCACTGCCAGCGGGGTCCTCCTCTGGTACCGAAGGAGCCGGGCTCGTCGAGCGAGGTGCCAACCCGGCGCTTCCGCGGCCGTTTGCGCCCGCCCAATATTGAGTTTTGATTCTAACAAGCGGAGTTTCCGGCCAGCAAGGGAGACGTTGACGGGAGCGAGGGCAGTGCTATAAATTACTTCATTTGCTGGTGCCCGGTGGAATCCTCAGAGGGCAGGTAACCTCGGATTCCCGAGCACGGGTCTGCGGGCGGGCCTCCTCAATTTTCCCGCAAACGAGCGATGGAAATTTTTCACCAACTCGGCGAGCTCTTCTTGCAGGCTGTCCCGACGGTCCTGATTGTCTTTCTCTTTTACCTTTTCATGCGCGGCAGTTTCTTTGGCCCGATGGCCCGCGTGCTGAGCGAACGCCGGGCGCGCACCGAAGGCGCTCGCCGCGCCGCCGAGTCGAGTCACTCTGCCGCGCAGGAGAGGCTCCGCGCCTACCAGGACGCCACCCGGAAAGCCCGCGCCGGTATTTATGCCGAGCAGGAAACTGCGCGGCGCGCCATCCTAGAAGAACGCCTGGCGCTGGTCCGCGAGGCGCACAGCCGCTCGAGCGAAGAAATCCGCGCGGCCAAAGAAAAGATTTCCGCCGACCTGGCGACCGCCCGCGCGGAACTCGAGACCATCAGCCAGTCGCTGGCGGGCGAAATTGCACGGGTCATTCTCGAACGGCGCCCGCCGGGCCCGCGCCCGATGCCCCCGGCAGCGAGTGAAGCCCGATGAGGTGGCCGCGGCGGTGGTTTTACCTTGCGCTCTTTGCCCTCCTTCTTTTTGTCACCTGCGTCGCGATCCCCACCGTTGCGGCCGAAGGTGGTGAACCGAATCCGGCCGAGGCGCCCATCGGCACGCTGTTTCGCTGGTTGAATTTCTTTCTGCTGTTTGGCGGGCTGGGCTACCTGATTGCCAAGAAGGGTCCCGCCTTTTTCCGCTCCCGCGCTGAGGCCATCTCCTCTGCCATGACCGAAGCCGCCGCCGCAAGAGCGGAAGCCGAGCGGCAACTCCGCGAAGCCGAAGAGAAGCTGGCGCGGTTCGATCAGGAAGTGGCTGAACTGCGCGCCGCGGCACAGCGCGAATCCGCCGCCGAAGCAGAGCGCCTGCGCACCGCGACCCGCGAAGAAGTAGGAAAGGTCGGGCGCGCCGCGCGGGCCGAAATCGAAGCGGCCGAGCGCGGGGCGCGCCTGGAGTTGAAGAGGATTGCGGCGCAGCTGGCCGTGGAGAGCGCCGACGCGTTATTGCGCAAACAGATCAACGCCCATACACAGGCCGCGCTGTTCCGGTCGTTCCTGGACGACCTGTCGAGGAGCGCGAATTGAAAGCCCTGGCGCAGCGGTATGCCTCCGCCCTGGTGGACCTGGCCCTCGAGCAGGGCACCGCGCCGCAGGTCAAAGCTGAATTGGCCGCGTTCGCCTCGCTGCTCGGCGAATCCACCGACCTGCAGAATTTCCTGGCCAGCCCGGCGATTGTGCGGGAAAGCAAGCAGGCCGTGATCGAAAAGCTTGTGGCGCGGCTGGGGGCCAGCCGGACGCTCCGGAATTTTCTGTTCGTCCTGGTGGAGAACCGGCGGGCGTCGCTGCTGCCGCAAATCCAGGAGGCTTTTGAGGCACTCCTGCATGCGCGGATGGGCGTGGCCGAAGCCCAGGTGATCTCGGTCGCAGAATTGAGCGCGGAGCAAAGAACCGACCTGAACCGCGTGCTGGAGCGGCTGACCGGCAAACGCGTCGAGGCGAGGTACGGAGTGGACCCCGCGCTGATCGGCGGCGCCGTGGTCCGCATCGGCTCGACCATCTACGACGGCTCCGTGCGCGAGCAACTGAACCGCCTGCGCGCCACTCTGACCTCGGAATAGGAGCAAGGCATGGCCACGATTAAAGCTGACGAAATCACGAAGATGATCCGCGATCAGATTGCGAACTTCGAGCAATCGGTTGCGGTGGATGAAGTGGGCTCGGTGATCTCCGTCGGCGACGGCATCGCGCGAATCCACGGCCTGGAGAAGGTGATGGCCGGTGAGATGCTGGCCTTCCCGCATGGCGTTTCCGGTATCGCGCTGAACCTGGAAGAAGATCAGGTGGGTACGGTGCTGTTCGGTGAGTACACGCGGATCAAGGAAGGCGACACGGTCAAGCGCACCAACACAATCATGTCGGTGCCGGTAGGCGAGGCCCTGGTGGGCCGCGTGGTCAACCCGCTGGGGGAGCCGCTGGACGGAAAGGGGCCGGTGGCCTCAGAGCACCGCATCCCGCTCGAGCGCCTGGCACCGGGCGTGGTCGCACGCCTGCCGGTGCGCGAGCCGCTGCAGACCGGCATCAAGGCCATCGACGCGATGATCCCCATCGGCCGCGGCCAGCGCGAGCTGATCATCGGCGACCGCCAGACCGGCAAGACCGCCCTCATCCTGGACACCATCATCAACCAGAAGGGCGGCGACATGATCTGCATTTACTGTGCGATCGGGCAGAAGCGCTCGACGATCGCGCAGGTGGTCAAGGTGCTTACCGACGCCGGGGCCATGGACTACACCATCGTGGTGGTGGCCTCGGCCACCGAGCCGGCCACCATGCAGTACATCGCGCCGTACGCCGCCTGCTCCATGGGCGAATACTTCCGCGACTCGAAGCGTCACGCAGTCTGCTTCTATGACGACCTTTCCAAGCACGCGCAGGCCTACCGCGAAATCTCCCTGCTGCTCCGCCGGCCGCCGGGGCGCGAAGCTTTCCCGGGCGACGTTTTCTACCTGCACTCGCGGCTGCTGGAGCGCGCCGCCAAGCTGAACGACGAAGGAGGAGGCGGATCGCTGACCGCGATACCGGTGATTGAAACGCAGGCCGGCGACGTCTCCGCCTACATCCCGACCAACGTGATTTCCATCACCGACGGCCAGATTTATCTCGAAGCCGACCTGTTCAATAGCGGCATCCGCCCGGCCATCAACGTGGGCCTTTCGGTGAGCCGGGTGGGCGGCAACGCACAGATCAAGGCCATGCGGCAGGTGGCCGGGTCGCTGCGCCTGGACCTGGCGCAGTACCGCGAACTCGCCGCCTTCGCGCAGTTCGGATCCGAACTCGATCGCGCCACCCAGGCGCAGCTCGCGCGCGGTCAGCGTCTGACCGAAGTGCTCAAACAGGAGCAGTTTGTGCCGCTGCCGGTCGAAAAGCAGGTTCTGACCATCTTCGCCGGCACGAATGGCCATCTCGACGATGTGGAGGTGGCCGACATCCAGCGCTTCGAGCGCGAGTTGTTTGAATTCATGGACACCAACTACGCCATGTTGCTTGCGAAGCTCGCTAAGGAGAAGAAGATCGATGACGCGCTCCGCGGGGAAATGACCATGGCGATCGCGGCGTTCAAAGAGCGCTTTGCCGGCAACGCGGCCGCTGCCGCTTCCTGAGACGGAGCCTTTGACGGAATCGCATGCCCACCTTGCTTGATTTCCGGCGCCGCATTCGCTCGGTGAAGAACACCCAGCAGATCACCCGGGCGATGAAGTTCGTCGCCGCCGCCCGGCTGCGCCGGGCCCAGGATAAGGTCTTCGCGGCGCGGCCGTACGCGCGGCACATGCTCGCCGTGCTGCGCTCGGCGATGGCGCGCGTCGAAGCCTTCGACCATCCGCTGATGGCACGCCGCCCCGAGCAGCGCGTGCTCCTGCTGGTGATGAGCGGGGACCGCGGTCTGTGCGGCGCGTTCAATGCCAACGTTATCCGCAAGGCCATGGAGTTTCTCCGTGGGCGACCCGAGCAGACCCTGGGGTTAATCCCCCTCGGCAAGAAGGGCCGGGACGCGCTGCGCAAACAGAAGTGGAGTCTTGTCGGGGAATACATCAACATCATGGCGCGGGTCGAGTACCCCCAGGCCAGAGAGGTCGCGGCGCAGGTGATCGCACGTTATACGGCCGGCGAAATGGACGCGGTGTACATGGTGTACAACGAATTCAAGAGCGTGCTGGTGCAGAGACTCACCGTCGAAAGGCTGCTGCCGATTGAGCCGGAGTCCTTCCTGGCCGAGGCACCGCAGGCGACATCAGGCGAGGGGCCATCGGGGCCTGCCGAGACCTCGTCTGCCGGGCGCGCAGAGTCGCCGGTGGACTATATCTACGAGCAAACTGCGGCGGCGATTTTCGGCCACCTGCTGCCCCGCTTCGTGGAGACTCAGGTGTTCCGGGCCATGCTGGAGTCTTCCGCCGCGGAACACGCCGCGCGCATGACGGCCATGGATTCGGCCACCAACAATGCGGTGGAGCTGATCGACCAGCTCACACTGCACATGAACAAGGTCCGCCAGGCCGCCATCACCCGGGAGATCATCGAGGTCGTGAGCGGCGCCGCTTGGACGGCGTGAAGACGTGGTTTGTGTCTCGTGATCTGTGATAACCACGAGTCGCAAGGATCAAGGAGAAGGAAATGGCCCAGGAGAAAAACAACGTCGGCCAGGTAGTGCAGGTGATCGGCCCGGTCGTGGACGTGCAGTTTGAGGAAGGCCGGCTGCCGAAGATTTACAATGCCGTGCGCATCACCAGCGAGGGCTTCCAGCTTCCGCAGCCGCTCGACATCATCGCGGAAGTTCAGCAGCACCTCGGGGAAAGCCGCGTCCGCTGCGTTTCGATGAAGCCCACCGAAGGGGTGGTTCGCGGGATGAAGGCCATCGACACAGGCGACGGCATCTCCGTGCCGGTCGGCCGCGAGACCTTGGGCCGGGTGATGAACGTGCTGGGCGAGCCGGTCGATAACTTGGGCCCGCTCCACAGCAAGCTCCGCTATCCCATCCACCGGGCGGCGCCTTCGCTCGAGGACCAGTCCACGCAACTGGAAATGTTTGAAACCGGCATCAAGGTAGTGGACCTGATCGAGCCGTACCTGAAGGGCGGCAAGATCGGACTGTTCGGCGGCGCGGGGGTGGGCAAGACGGTCATCATCATGGAGCTGATCCACAACGTGGCCATGAAGCACGGCGGCGTATCGGTGTTTTCCGGCGTGGGCGAGCGCACCCGCGAAGGCAACGACCTGTGGATCGAAATGCAGGAATCCGGCGTGGTGACCCCGGGCAACGCGGAAAAATCCCGCGCCGCCCTCATCTACGGACAGATGACCGAGCCGCCCGGGGCGCGCCTCCGCGTCGGCCTGACCGGCCTGACCGTGGCCGAATACTTCCGCGACGAAGAGGGCCTGGACGTTCTGCTGTTCATTGACAACATCTTCCGCTTCGTGCAGGCAGGCTCAGAAGTGTCCGCTCTGCTCGGCCGTATGCCCTCGGCCGTGGGGTACCAGCCCAACCTCAACACGGAGATCGGCGAATTGCAGGAGCGCATCACCTCCACCAAGCACGGCTCGATCACCTCGGTGCAGGCGATCTACGTGCCCGCGGACGACTACACCGACCCGGCCCCTGCGGCCACCTTCACGCACTTGGACGCCACCACCAACCTCAGCCGCCAGATCGTCGAGCGCGGCATCTATCCGGCGGTGGACCCGCTGGCCAGCTATTCGCGCATTCTGGACCCGCGCATCGTCGGCCAGGAGCACTACACGGTGGCGCGCGCGGTCAAGGGAGTCCTGCAGCGGTACAAGGACCTGCAGGACATCATCGCCATCCTGGGCATCGAAGAGCTTTCCGACGAGGACAAGCTGGCCGTGGCCCGCGCACGCAAGATCGAGAAATTCCTCTCGCAGCCCATGTTCGTGGCCCAGCAGTTCACCGGGCTGGAGGGCAAGTACGTCAAAATCGAAGACACAGTGCGCGGATTCAAGGAAATCGTCGAAGGCAAGCACGACGACATCCCCGAGCAGGCGTTCTACATGGTCGGCACGATCGAAGAGGCGCTCGAGAAGGCCCAGCAGATGTCCGCGGTGGCGTAAGGCGGGCGCAGGTTTGCCGCGGTAGAGGACAGGATGCTGCCGGAGTTCCTACAACTCGAAGTCGTCACGCCCGAGCGGCAACTTATTGCCGAGTCGGTGAACGAAGTCCAGCTTCCCGGCTTGGACGGCTACTTGGGCATCCTGCCCGGCCACGCCGCGCTGATCACGGAGCTAGGCCTGGGTGAACTGAGCTACCGCAAGGGCAAGGAAACCTTCTATGCAATCGTCTTTCACGGCTTCGCGGAGGTGCTGCCCGACCGCGTCATCGTTCTTGCCGAACGGGCGGAACGCGCCGAAGAGATCGACATCAATCGTGCCCGCGCCGCCCGCGAGCGGGCCGAGAAGCGTCTGGCTCAGCGCGAAGCCGCGGAGATCGACTGGGACCGCGCCACCTTCGCGCTCCAGCGTGCGCTGATCCGCCTCCAGGTTGCCGCCAAGGGCGGGGCCGTCGCCGCCCAAGTTGAGCAACATCCAGCACCGTAGCCAGCCGGAATCGAATCAGCCCGCCGGGCATCTAACAAGTGCCGAGCAAGCGGAGACTTCGGTGATGCGACCGCGGCCGAATCCGCGCGGCCTGCCGCAAGAGGTGAAAGGACCCACATGGAGCAGGTCACGATGTACACAACCTCGTGGTGCGGCGACTGCCGGCGCGCCAAGCAATTCCTGCGCGAGCGCGGGGTCACGTTTCGGGAAGTGAATATTGACGAGGAGCCCGACGCCGAAGAGTTGGTGCTGCGGGTCAACCAAGGCCGCCGCAAAGTGCCCACCTTCGACGTCAACGGCCGCTACTTCGCCTGCAGCCCTTTCGATCCCTACAAGCTGGCCGAAGAGTTCCACGTCCCGCTGAATCCGTAGCTTCCATTCCCGTGGCGCTGGCATCTTGCCGGCGCATCGGAAAACCGCCGCCAGGAAGGCGGTGCTACGTCCCGAGGCCCGCGCCGCGGCGCCCAACGGCGGCAACCTGCTGGTTTCCCACAAAAAGGTCATCGTGAATTTCCTCGCGCAGCATCAGCAAACGGTCCGCGTAGATGGTTTTGGTGGCCATGGGACACACGACATCCTGCTTGGATGGAAGAACGAGGCGCCAGACGGCCTGGCCGGCAGGAAAAAGAAAGCGGGCAGGGTCAGAAAACCCCGCCCGCTCAGTGCCGTTGCGGCTGAAGGAGCCGGTTTAGCTCTTGGGTTTCTCTTCCGGCACCATGGTGATGGACGTGACCTTGATGGTGTCGCCCTCGACCGTGCCCTTCACGGTGACGTGATGACCCGAGTGAGCGGCGGCCTTGTCCTGAGGATCCAGGATATAGACTTTCTTGTCGCCAGGGTTATACAGGGCGTACTTCGCGCCGTGCTCCTTGACGCACTTTGCGGCGCAGTCGGCGTGCTTCGCGTTTTCGCCTTTGGCCCCGCACATCGAGTCGGTGACCCAACCCGTCCAGGACCCCTCCTTGCCCTTATCCGCCGCCACGGTCATTCCGGCAACGATAAGAAGGGCTATGGCACAGAACAATAGACGCTTGGTCATAACTGGTTTGCCTCCTGCAGGCATCTCTGTCTCAGATTACCCCCGAGCCAGGAGGTCCTTACTGTGTCACACCACCCCCTGTTCTGTCCACAGATAGTTGCCCTGCTCACTCCGAGGAGACTTCCCGATGCCCAGGGTGGGACAAAAAAACGGAGGGTTTCCTCCGAAACCCTCCCTTTTCGTCTTTGCAGGTTACGCGCTCCCAAGGCCTCGAACTGCCGGGGCGCGCTGCGGGGATCTAGCTCCCGGAAGCCGGTGTGGCGGATTTAGGAACACTCAGGTAGCCGACCACGCGGTTCTTGCCGACCTGGTTGACCACCAGCTCCAGCGCCGCGCGGGTGCCGCGGGCGTAGAAGTAGATCGGCTCGTTAACCGACCGGTTCCTCTTCTCCAGCCGCATGTCGTCCACGTAGAGCGCCAGGGTGTACTGGTTCCTCTTGGCGTTGGTGCCGCGCAACTCGACCGTCAGGATGCCCACCTTCTGGCGGCTGCCCTTGCGGTCCAGTGTGAACTCGTAATAGTCGCGTTGCCCCATGCGGCGGAGCTGCTCGATCTCCTCGTGGTTGCGGGCGATCAGCGTGCCCAGTTCGCCGCGGGCCATCTGAAGATTGCCCTTGGTGGCTTCGAGATCCGACTTCACGCCGCTCACGTCGCCACTCAGGTTCTTCACGTCATCCGCGCTGGCCTTGGTCGCCAGGGAGCTTTCCACCGCAGCCAGGTGCTTGGCGTTCTCATCCTTAATCTGCTTGGCCTGGCGCCTGGCGCTCGACAGTTCGCCCTGGGTCAGCTTCAACCGGTCGGTCACCACGTTGAGCTGGCCCTGCACTTGCGCGTTGGTCTCTTCGGCCCGCGCCAGGCGCTGGGCGAGCGCTTCCGCGTTGTGCTTCTGCGTCTGCGTCTCAGCAGCCAGGGCCTGTTCGGCACCCTTGGCGTGACTCGAGGCATTCCAGGCTATGCCCAGAGCCAGCAGCGATACGGCGGCCAGCACAACCACAGCGATTCCCATCCACCGCGGCGTGCCCTCGGCCACCGAAGAAATGTCTTCACGTTCCTCTATCATCAGAATTCTCCTTTTCATCTTGTTGCCCTTGCACCGAAGGTGAATGCACGCCCCGCACCAAAATGGACGGACTCTGCGTACCTGCATAACATGCGACAAGTAAATGACTTAAGGTTGGCTGGTCGCGCCAATGGCCGCTCGTGCGGGTCAACAGACCAGGCAATCTTTACGCGCCGCATCTCTTTTCTGGGTATTGACCAATAGGTTGAAAACAGCAGACGCAAGCCTCGGCCGAGGGAGGCTGAGTTGGGAGTCACAGAGGTGGCTTTGCGACAACCCGACGCGGACAGCCGCGGAGTGCAGAATGACTAGGCGACTCGGGCCTTGGCCGCGGGAGCGGGCGGGGGGTAGGAATGGAAGTAGGTGGCCAACGTCTTCTGGGCCGCGTCCAGAACCATGCGGCAGTTCTGGCAGTCGTCCAGATGCATGCGCAGCTCGCTAGCCACGCCCGGGGAGAGCCGGCCGTCTAGATACTCGCAGATCAGCCGAATTGTCTCTTTGCAGGTCAACTTCGTAGCCCTGACTGAAGCTGCTGTGCGCATGCTGAGAAGCCCTTGCTCTGCATTCGATGTTCCAGCTACCCTCCCGATATGCAATTATGCTAAGGTATTGATACACAAGGGATTAGCAGGGTCTCTGACGCAGATGCGCCGCGGGCACCAAGTACTAGTCCGGGAACTCTTTACGTGGAGCAGTTCATTCTTGGCCTACGCCGGTGCCCGTGGAACAGTTCCAGAGCCCGGCCCCCAAAGGCCATTCGGGCGCTCATGGACATCCCAGGGGTTGTGAGTAGAATACAGGCTGCTCAGGTCAGCCCACGCAGACCGTGGAGGTCTCCCACCATGTTCTCGCGCCGCCAGTTTGTGCAGTCGCTCGGAATCGCCGCAGGAGCCACTGGGTTGATCCCGGCGGCAAAGCTCCTCGCCGATATCCGGCCGGGCAAGTTGCCTGCGCTCAAACCTCCGTTCCGGCTGCCGGTGGAGTGGTACCGCGCCACGGTGAAGCGTTTCCAGGCGCGCCTCGCCCAGCAGAACCTCGCCGGGGCGATTGTGAGCGACACGTTGAACCGCAATTACCTGACCGGGAGTTTTCTTACCGAAACCGAGCGACCCAACTATCTGTTCGTTCCCGCCCAGGGCGAGCCCTTTGCGTTTATCCCGGGCCTCGACCGCGACATGGCGGCCAGTTGGTGGGTGAAAGATTTTGAGTGGTACTTCGATTTTCCCCATGCGGGCGAGTACAACCAGGTCGTCTGGAAGGCCGGCCCCAAAGAGGACCTGTTCGTGTGGATGTTGAAAAGACTCGCCAAGCGCGGCTTCGGCAGCGCCAAGCTGGGGATGGATCGCGAGCTGGTGCCCTCGCTGGACAAGAAGTTCAAAGAGACCTTGCCCTCCGCCAGCCTCACCGACGTGTCTAAGGATCTCATGGGCATGCGGCAAATCAAGACACCGGAGGAACTGGAGCTGATCCAAAAGGCCATTGACCTGCACGACGCGATGCTCTCGTTTGCCCGGGAGTTCATTCTCACAAACGGCACGGCGGTGACGGACTTCGATGTGCGCCGGGCCACCGAGGAGTTTGGCACGCGCACGCTGATGGCGGCGATGGGCAGCGAAGTGGACGGCCGCGCGCACCATGCCGTGGGGATCAACCTCAGCTTTTCCTGCCGCTCTGGCGTGGCCACAGCCTATCCGCATCCCAATCAGTTTTTTTACACACGCATCGCCCGCGGCCAGGCAGTGCAAATCTCTTCGGTGATCCGCATCGGCGGCTACGGCGGCGAGGGCTACCGCGCGCTGCACATCGCCCCGATAGACGGCCGGCAACAAAAGATGTGGGATGTGCACACAGCGATGACGTTAAAACAGGCCGAGCTTTGCAAGACCGGAGCGCGCTGCCAGGATGTCGCCGAAGCCGTGCTGGCCATTGCGAAAAACTTCGACATGGAGAGATACGTCTATCACCGCCCGGCGCATGGCCAGGGCATGGAAGGCCACCAGTCGCCCTATCTCGCTCTGGGCGACGACACCGTGCTGGCCGAGAACATGACCTTCTCAAATGAACCAGGGCTTTACAACCTCGAAGGCGGCTATGGCTACAACCACTCGAACTGCGTGCTGGTGGGCAAACAGCGCGGCACAATCATGAACAAAACGCCGCTCACCCGCGACTTCTGCTGGCTGAAAACTTAGGCGTCCTGGACGCGCGCGGCCAAAGGCGGCAGCACGAAAGAAAAGAAGCCCCGGAGCGAACGGCTCCGGGGCTTCTTGACTGTCTCTGGCGCGAGGGCCGAGCAAGAGTTACCGGGTGACGACCATGTTGCGCAGGGTGGCGATGCGGTCCTCGAGCGGCGGGTGCGTGCTGAATAGGCCAGTCATCAGCGAGCGGACCGAGAGCGGCGCGACAATGAACAGCGAGGAAGTCGCCGGAGAGACGTCCATCGGAATCTTCTTGTTGTAAGCGCCCAGCTTTTCCAGCGCGCTGATCAACCCGAACGGATGGCCCACCATGCGCACGCCCGCAGCATCCGCAGCGTACTCGCGCTGGCGCGAAACACCGAGCTGAATCAGCAGCGCGGCCAGCGGCGCCAGAATCAGCATCAGCAGTGCGGAGAGCCCCCCGCCGCCGCGCTCGTCATCGCGCGAGCTGCCGTAGCCGCCGAAAATCATGGCCCAGCGGCCCATCTCCGCCAGCCAGGTGATGGCGCCGGCGAGCGTCGCGGCGATCGAAGTGGTGAGGATGTCGTAGTTGCGCACATGGGAAAGCTCATGGGCGATGACGCCTTCGAGCTCTTCATCGCTCATCAGCTCGAGCAGGCCTGCGGTGACGGCCACCGAAGCGTGGCTGGGATTGCGGCCCGTGGCGAAGGCGTTGGGCGCCGCCTGCGGCATCACGTACAGCTTCGGCATGGGCAGATTGGCCTTGCCGCAGAGCCGCTCCATCACGGCATATAGCCGAGGCACCTGCTCGCGCGCGACCGGTTGGGCCCCGCTCGATGCCAGGGCGATCTTGTCCGAGAAAAAGTACGCCGCGCCGTTCATCAGCACGGCCAGACCCAGCGCGAGGGTCATGCCGCTGCGCCCGCCGAGTGCCCGGCCGGCGAAAAGCAGCAAGAGCGTCAGCGCGGTCAGCAACAGTCCTGTCTTAAGCGTCTTCATGGCTTCGTTGTCCTTTGAATACCACCTACAAGTCTAGAAGCCCGCAACCAGCGCGTCAACTTCCCGCACTCAGGCCTACTGCCGGGCTGGTCGGCCCGGGCTATCCTTCGAGGCCTTCGCGGCGCCAACCTTCTCTGCGGCGCGCTCGAACTTCATCTGGCCGGACCGCCGGTCGGCGTCCACGACCAGGTGGTCGCCGGACAGGACGCTGCCGTCGAGGATCTTCATCGCCAGCGGGTCCTGGACCAGCCGCTGCACGGTGCGGCGCAACGGGCGCGCGCCGTAAGCCGGGTCGTAACCTTCGCGGAGCAGTAGATCGCGCGCGGCGGCGGTCAGCTCGAGGGTGACGTTCCGCTCCTGCAACATCTTCGACACGGCGGCCAGTTGCAGGTCCACGATCTTCTCGAGCTGCTCTTTGCCCAGCGGGTTAAACAGCACAATATCGTCAACACGATTCAGGAATTCCGGCCGGAAGGTGGCTCGCAGCGCTTCCAGGGCCTGCTGCCGTGCGCGCTCGGGGTCACGCGTGGCCAGTTCAAAGATGGCTGCTGAGCCGACGTTGCTGGTCATCACCAGCACTGCATTGCGAAAGTCCACGGTGCGGCCTTTGCCATCGGTCAACCGGCCGTCTTCGAGGATCTGCAGCAACACGTTGAACACATCGGGATGCGCCTTTTCGATTTCATCAAACAGAATCACCGAGTACGGGCGGCGGCGCACCTGCTCGGTCAACTGCCCGCCTTCCTCGTAGCCGACGTAGCCCGGTGGCGCGCCGATCATGCGCGCGATCGAGTGCTTTTCCATGTACTCGGACATATCCAGGCGGATGAGCGCCTTTTCGTCATCGAACAGGAATTCGGCCAGCGCCCGTGCCAGTTCGGTCTTACCCACGCCGGTGGGACCGAGGAAGAGGAACGAGCCGATGGGCCGGCGCGGATCGGCCAGGCCAGCGCGGCTGCGGCGGATGGCGTTCGCCACTCGCGCCAGGGCGTCGTCCTGCCCCACCACCCGCGCGCGCAGACGCTCCTCCATGGCCACCAGCTTCTGCGCTTCGCCTTCCAGCAGCCGCCCGACGGGGATGCCCGTCCACTTGCTGACGATCGCGGCGATGTCTTCCTCGTCCACCTCTTCCTTCAGCATGCGCCGGTCCTTCTGCAACTCGGCCAGGCGCTGCTGCGCCTGCTGCAATTCGCGCTCGGCCGTGGCTAGCTTGCCATATCGGATTTCGGCCACCTTGGCCAGTTCGCCAGCACGCTCGAAGCGCTGCTCCTCGGCCTTGAGCTGCTCGATGCCTTCCTTGAGCTTGCGAATCTTCGCGATGGCTTCCTTTTCCGCTTGCCAATGCGCCTTGCGGGCGCTCGATTCCTCGCGCAGTCCGGCGAGTTCCTCCTCGATCTCTTTCAACCGCTCGCGCGAGTGTGCGTCGGTTTCCTTCAGCAGGGCCTGGCGCTCGATCTCGAGTTGCAGGATGCGGCGCTCGATCTCGTCAATGTCCACGGGCAGCGAGTCAATCTGCATGCGCAGGCTGGCCGCCGCTTCATCGATCAGGTCAATGGCCTTGTCCGGGAGAAAGCGGTCGGTGATGTAGCGGTGCGAAAGCGTCGCTGCGGCCAAAATCGCGGCATCCTTGATGCGCACGCCGTGGTGTAGCTCGTAGCGGTCCTTCAGACCGCGCAGGATGGCAATCGTATCCTCGACCGAGGGCTCACAGATCAGCACGGGCTGGAAGCGCCGCTCGAGCGCGGGGTCCTTCTCAATGTGCTTGCGGTACTCGTTCAGCGTGGTGGCGCCGATGGCACGCAACTCGCCGCGCGCCAGCGCCGGCTTGAGCATGTTCGAGGCGTCCATGGCACCTTCGGCGGCGCCGGCACCCACCAGCGTGTGCAGCTCGTCGATGAACAGGATGATCTGCCCCTCAGCCTCGGTGATTTCCTTCAGGACGGCCTTCAGCCGGTCTTCAAACTCGCCACGGTATTTCGTGCCTGCAATCAGCGCGGCCAGATCGAGCGCCACAATCCGCTTGGGTTTCAGCACCTCGGGCACGTCGCCCGCCACAACCCGTTGCGCCAGCCCTTCGACGATGGCGGTCTTTCCCACGCCGGGTTCGCCGATGGGCACCGGGTTGTTCTTGGTGCGCCGCGCCAGAATCTGCATCACGCGGCGGATTTCGTCGTCCCGCCCGATGACCGGATCGAGCTTGCCGCGCCGGGCCAGATCGTTCAGGTCGCGCGTGTACTGCTCCAGCGCGCGGTAGGTGGATTCGGGGGTTGGTGAGGTGACGCGGTGGCTTCCCCGGACGCCCGCCAGAGCCCGCAGAATGGCGTTGCGCGTCGCCCCGTGGCGTTTCAAAATCTCAGCCGCGGGGTCGCGCCCCAAACCCGCGATGGCCAGGAACAGATGTTCGGCCGAAACGAATTCGTCCTTGAATCGTTCCGCCTCCTCGAAGGCACGCTCGAGCACCTGATTCGCCGCTGCGCCCAGATACTGCTGGGAGACGCCGGTAACTTTAGGCAGGCGCTCCAGCCCGGCTTCAATATCGCCCGACAACACTTCGGTGGGGACACCCAGGCGGCCCAGCAGCGGCGGGACTACGCCGTCGCCCTGCTCGACCAGCGCCGCCAGCAGGTGCAGCGGCTCAATCTGCTGCTGGTCATGCCGCGCGCCAATCTCCTGCGCAGCCTGCAAGGCCACCTGGGCCTTCACGGTGAGTTTGTCGATACGAATCATGGCCGTATTTCCTCTGCCACTCGAGGCACCAACGGGCCGGTGCGTGGCCGGCCCCGGGATGCTGGCGACGCCTTACTTGCCGTTGCCGGAGACACTGACCTTGACCTGTTTGGGCTTGGCCTCTTCGTGCTTCGGAATGTGCAGAGTCAGCACACCGTTGCGGTACTCGGCCTTGATAGCCTCGGTGTTGACTGTGTTCGCCAGTGAGAAGCTACGGCTGAACGAACCATACAACCGCTCGACGCGGAGGTAATTGTCCTCCGAAACGCTCTTCTCAAACTTGCGCTCCCCGCGAATGGTCAGCACGTTGTTCTCGATGCGGACATCGAGGTCTTTCTCGTTGAGGTCCGGCAGGTCGGCTTTCACCACCAGCTCATGTTCGGTCTCGTAGATGTCCACGGCCGGTGCCCAGGTGGTGAGAGCAGACTCATCTGGGCGTCCGCGGAAGAACGCATCCTCGAACAGGCGGTTCATCTGCTCCTGAAAGGTGGAAAGCCCCCGGAAAGGATCCCAACGGGTGATGGTGGACATTTCTGACCTCCTTGTCTAATCTGACTTCTAAAGCAGCATATAATATGCGCGTTATGTTGTCAAGTATTTCTTATGCCGACTCTGGTTGAAATTCTCTGGCGTCAATTGCAACGCTATCCGCCAGGGGTACAATGACTTACATAGAGAGGAATGGATCTAGCAGGTACCTTTACCACCATGTTTTAGATGGGCGTGCGTGCCATCTGCTCCGTGACGTCTCGCGTGTCGGAGTCGATGTTTCCCCTGTTCAGGCATGGGAATTCAACCCGCCACTCCGATACAATTGATGGCGAGCTAAAGCTCTTGTGAGGAACGGTCCCAAGCAATGAAGCTGTCGGATCTCGATTACGACCTGCCGGGCGAGCGCATCGCGCAGCACCCCCTGGCTCAGCGGGATGCTTCGCGCATGCTGGTCCTCGATCGAACGGCACAAACCTGGGCAGACCGAGAATTTCGCGAGCTGCCCGAATTGCTCCGTGGCGACGAGCTGATCGTAGTGAACAACGCGCGGGTCATCCCCGCACGCCTGTTCGGTCACCGCGCCGGCGTCCACGCAGAACCGCCCGGCCGACACAGCCGCGTGCGGCGCGAGTTCCTGAAGTCGCCGATCGAAGTTCTCCTCACGCGCCAAGTCGCTCCCGATATTTGGGAAGCACTCGTTCGCCCCGGCCGGAAGATGCGCACGGGCGAG
Organism: Acidobacteriota bacterium; assembly: GCA_016201215.1. Lineage (GTDB taxonomy): Bacteria > Acidobacteriota > Terriglobia > Acidiferrales > UBA7541 > QHYU01. The sequence goes on from JACQDH010000009.1 coordinate 24,698, forward strand.
CGCGTCGTCTTTGACGAAGGTGAGCTGGAAGCTGAGGTGATAGGCCGCGGCGAATTCGGGTTGCGAAAGCTGCGCTTTGGGGGGACCACAGACTTGGCGCCAGCCATCGGGCGGATCGGCCACGTGCCCCTGCCACCCTACGTGGACCGGCCCGACGAGCCGGCCGATCACGAGCGCTACCAGACCATCTTCGCGCGGGAAGACGGCGCGGTGGCCGCACCCACTGCCGGCCTGCATTTCACGCCGGCGGTCCTCGGGCGGCTACGCGCCCGCGGGATCGAACTTTGCGAGATCACCCTAAAGGTGGGCCTTGGGACCTTTCAGCCCATTCATTGCCAGAACCTGGAGAACCACCGCATGCACAGCGAAGCGTATGAGATTACCGAAGCTGCGGCCGAGAAGATCTCCAGCGCGCGGAGCGAGGGTCGCGCCATCCTCGCCGTGGGAACCACCGTGGTCCGCGCTCTGGAGGATGCAGCGCGGAAGCTCAGAACGCGCTGCGAAGCAGTTGCTGCGCGTAGGCCGAATCTACTGCTCCAACCAGGCCAGGCCGAGGCAGACATCTTTATTTTCCCGGGGCACAAATTTCTGCTGGTCAATCAGATGCTGACGAATTTCCATCTGCCGAGGTCGAGCCTGCTGGCGATGGTCGCGGCGTTTGCCAGGCGAGATCTGATCCTGCGCGCCTACTGTCACGCTATCAAGCAAGACTACCGCTTCTACAGCTACGGCGACTGTATGCTGATCCGCTGAGAGCCGGCCCTAAAAAGACCCGGGGAGGCCAGCCTCGACCGAGGCGCCGCCTCCCCTTTTTCGTTTTCCAAGGGACCCGACCTTGGTTGCGTTACGGAGTGGATAGAACCAGCACGCGGCTCTCGCCGGCGAAACGCACCTCCTGCAACTGGCCATCGGGGCCGAGGAGCACCGAGTTGGAGCGGGCTTTCGCATCGCGCTGCTCCCAGCGACCGGTCACTTCGGCCACGACGTCCCGGCCCTTCTGAATGGTTACCTTCGTGCCCTCGATGAGCAGGTGGTACTCGCCTGCGGCAAGCTGGGACGCGCCCAGCTTGGCCGGCTGCGAAATGTTGACATTTTTGCTGATCGGCTTGGCCATGGCGGGCATGGCCAGAGCAACCACCGCCAGCAAGGCGACGAACCGAAGCAAGGACTTGGTACTCATGATCTTCGTTTCTCCTTTTCAGTTTTCCAGGACAACCGTGTCGTATCGCTGCGGGCGAGGGAAAGGGGTTGACAGAGGCGGGAGCAAAAAGTGGGCTCCGCGGCGACACACAGTCCTTCCTGCGTTCACAGCCGGTGAAGAGTTGCGTGTCACGGCCCCGCGGCTGCTACCGCGGGGCTTTACTTTCCCCCGAATTCCTTATTTCACAGCACCCACAACGGAAAATCTAGGTCTTGGGCTGCTACCCCGGCGTGGAGCGACTCGCCCCGCCAAGCAGCCACACTCTAGAGACGAGGAGACCCCGACAAATGTTTCGCCCGGAGCAAAGAATCCTTGGGCCACTGCCCGGGCCACAACCCAAGGAAGTTGCCAAGTCCAGCCTGGGAAACGCTCCGCGAAGGCTCGGGACTCCCCCCGTAGCCAGGCAAAGCGGAACTTCCAGAATCGAAGCGCCCGTCTGGCCACTGCGGCCCACCAACCTGCCGGGGTTCCCCGGTTCATACCTGTTAGACGAGGGGAACGGGCAAACCGTTAGCCCTTCAAAGAGGCAGATTTCCGGCATGAGGTGCAAGATGGCACGGGTTCGTCTATAATCGTGGACCTGCCAGGGCAGAGATTTTTGAATGCGTTACCTCGTTCTCAGCGATATTCACGCCAACTTCACCGCGCTCGAAGCAGCGCTGGCAGCAGCCCACGGGCGCTGGGAGCGCGCGGCGTGCCTCGGCGACGTCGTAGGCTACGGTCCCGATCCCAATGAAGTGATTGATCGCGTGCGAACCCTGCAGGCCACCATCATCCGGGGTAATCACGATAAAGCGGCCTGCGGGCTGGCCGACGCCGAGGATTTCAATCCCGTGGCGCGCGCAGCAGCGCAGTGGACACGCGCACAGTTGCGCGCCGAAAATCTGACCTTTCTCCAGGCACTCCCGCACGGGCCGATCGAAGCCGATGGCCTGGCGCTGATCCACGGGGCCTTCCACGACGAGGACGAATACGTCTTCGCTCCGGCGCAAGCTCTCGACGGGCTGCTGGAATCGCCCTCGGCGGTGACCTTTTTCGGCCACACTCACTTTCAGGGAGGCTTTTCCTTTCGGGATGACAAGCTTGAAGTCATCCAGTTGCGCCCGGACGGTGGAACGAGTTTTGCCGCCCTGCGCGTGGAACCGGCTACCCGCTACCTGCTCAATCCGGGCTCGATCGGCCAGCCCCGCGACGGTGACCCGCGCGCCGCGTTTGCCATCGCCGACCTGAACCACGCGGTGATTGAATTCTGGCGTGTGCCCTATGACATCGAGGCCGTGCAGCAGCGCATGAAGCGCGCCGGGCTCCCCGAACCGCTCATCCTTCGCTTGGCCTTCGGCCGTTGAGCGGACCTGCCGGCGCGCTCGTGACGGGGAAACCGGAATCCCATGGCAGAAGAAACCAAGAGCGGCATGCCGACCGCGTTTCTCGCGGGCCTGGTCGTCGTGGCCCTGCTGCTTGCCGGCGTCTTCCTGCTGACGCGGAGCAGGAGCTCCGGCGACCCTGTCGCCGAGAAACCCCTGCCCATGGGCGCAACCGAGCAGGCCTACGCCGTCCAGATCCACTTCTCCGATGTAAAGATGAGCCGCGCCGCCAATTTTCTGAATCAGGAAGTGACGTTTCTCTTCGGCTCGGTCTGGAATGACGGCCCGCGCGCCCTCCATGAGATTGAAGTGACCATCGAGTTCCACGACTTGTTTAATCAAGTGGTGCTACGCGACTCCCGGCGCGCACTCGGGGCGCGATCGGCGCCGCTGGCCGCCGGGCAGCGCCGCGAGTTCCAACTCGGTTTTGAACACGTGCCGCAGGATTGGAACAAGCAGTTCCCCTCCCTCCGCGTCACTGGCCTGCTCTTCGAGTAGCCCGCGGCATCTGCTCCTTCGGGAAAACTACCACACCAAGCCATTACCACTTTATAATTTCACCCCATGGGAGACGCTGCGGAACTCGAAGCGGTGCTGGCCGCGCTGATAGGGTTGGGCCGCGTGGAAATCCACGAGAACGGCCAGTGGCTGGCGGCGCTTTCCGGCGGGCAATGCGAGGTGCGCCGCCAGGGCGCCGCCACGCTGCTGCACCTCTGGTCGGAGGAACACAACCTGGTGCGGCGCGTGTTGCGCGTCGCCGAGCGGTCAGCGGAGCGGGTGGTTCTGGAGGTGCAGCGCTTTGGGCAAACCAGGCCCGGCACATTGGAGATTGTCTGCGCCGGCGTCGAGCGTCCTGCCCAGCGCCTGACCCGGGAGAAGTTTCGCGCGCGGTTCCGCCAAATGCTCGCCGAACAATTTCCCGATGAACAGATCGATTCACTGACCACGGCATCGGACCTCGAACATTCCCTGTCCGGTTGCTTCACCCGCGGCCTGCTGCACCGCGGCCAGCGGGCCTGGGCCATCCTTGGCGCATCGAGCGGTGAACATGCCGCAACTCTCGACGGCAGCCTGACCTATGGGCTGTTGTGGCTTGACCGGGCGCGAGAACACGCCCGCAGAAAGGTTCTCGCGGGCCTGCGCCTGTTCCTTCCCGAGGGTGCGATTCGCGTCACCTGCCATCGCCTGAGCGCACTGGAGCCCTCCACGCCTATCGAGCTGTACGAAATCAACGAATCCCGCTGGCGCGCCCGGCCGATCGATCCCCGCGACATCGGCAACCTGGCCACTTGGCTGACGCCTCGGCGCGAGACGGAGTCCACCCTGGCCGAAGCACGCCCGGCCATCGAGAAGATCCGCGTGCTGGCGCCCGAGGCGATAAGCGCCGGTGTCTCCCCCGGCACGTGCGAGGTGTCCTTGCGCTTTCGCGGACTCGAATTTGCCCGCTGGCACAGCGGTACAGTGGTTTTTGGTTTGGGCGAGGAGCGACACGAACTCACACCGAGGAATGGGAAGAACCTCCAGAAGTTGATCCAGCAACTCGCAACCTTCCGCCATCCCCTGGCCACCGACACCGCGCACCCGCTCTATCGCCTGCAGGCCGAGCGGTGGCTGGAGACCGTCGTCCAGGCCGACGCCACACAGATCGACGCGCGGTTCGACCCAACGCAACTCTACAGCCAGGTGCCCGCCTTTGCCGCGGGCGACCGGGGAGTCATTGATCTGCTGGGCGTGACGCGCGACGGGCGCCTGGCGGTGCTGGAGCTGAAGGCGGCGGAGGATCTCCATCTGGCGCTGCAGGCGGTGGACTATTGGTTGCGCGTTCGCTGGCACCATCAGCAGGACGACTTCCGGCGCTACGGCTATTTTGCGGGGATCGAACTCCAGCCCAAGCCTCCTCTGCTCTACCTGGTTGCGCCCGGTTTCCGGTTTCATCCGGCCACCGACATCGTCCTGCGCTACCTATCTCGGGAGGTGGAAGTCACGCGCGTCGGCTTGAACGAAAACTGGCGGCGCGGCCTGCGCGTGGTTTTCCGGCAATAGGCTCTGGCAAAGCCGACCAACCATCAGCACAAAAAAAGAGAAGCAGCCTTGGCAGAGCCAACGCTGCTTCCCGGGGTGTGTCCTAGAAGTGGTTTTGTTCCCTTGGATGCGCGGGCGACAAAAAGGATGCCTGACAAATGGGCGGCTCCCATCCCTTTTGATCAGGGCGACTGGCGAGCGCTCCGAGGACGTAACAGCAGAAAGAGTGGGCGGGAGCCACCGGACTCGGCTCAGTAAAACAGGTACTTGCGCCACTTCTCGTCCTTATGGCCGATCAGGCGCATGAGCTGGCGCGAAGTGTGCAGCGTGAATGGGCGTGGCCGGCGAGTCAGTTCTAGGCCCGCCTCTTCGGGCGTGCGGTCGCCCTTGCGGTTATTGCACTGGTAGCAGCAGGCCACCAGGTTTTCCCACGATGAGCGGCCTCCGCGCGAGCGTGGTATGACATGGTCCAGCGTGAGTTCGGAGGCCGGAAAGACGTTCCCGCAAAACTGGCAGGTGTTGTGGTCGCGCAGGAGGATGTTCTTGCGCGACAACGCCCGGGTCTGCTGCGGAATGTGGCGGTAGGCCAACAGCCGGATGACCGAGGGAACCTTGAGCGTCTTTGTCGCCGAGTGCACTTCCGCGTGGTTCAACTCCTCCGCCTGGGCTACACCCTTCAGCAGCAGCACCATGGCGCGGCGCACCGCGGTGACATTAATGGGCTCGAACGTGGCGTTCAGCACGAGCACAGGTTCCTGCATGACCGTAGGCCGGCTGGCCCCGGACAGAACAAGAGGCAGACGGCTCTTGTCAGCCGCCGAAGCCAGCGGCACCGTTCTCGGCCCCGGATACGATCCGTCCTGCCTGTTCATGCTCATGCCGACAGGTCTCCCGGCCCCTCACGTGCTTGCTGTTCCCGGCTCCAACTCGGTCCCGCCCAATCGGACATTGCCCGGGCAACGGTCAAACCGACGACGCGGGCCGCGCCAGCTTTCCGTAAGGCTCTTGCGCAGGAATCCAGCGTCGCTCCTGTGGTCAATACATCATCTACCAGCAAGACCCGCAGGTTGTCAACCCGCGCCCGTTCCCGAATAGCGTATGCGCCACGCACGCTTTCCCAGCGCTCGTGACGCGTAAGTTTCAGCTTGGCCGGGCGCGGCTTGATGCGCACCATCAGTTCGGAGCGGCACGGCAGGCCCAGCCGGCGGGCCAGCGGGCGCGCAATGAGTTCCGCCTGGTTGTATCCCCGTTCGCGCAGGCGGGCAGGGTGCAGTGGCACAGGCACGACCACGTCCGCGGCGAGGGATTCGGGCTCGCCAGCCACCACCTCGGCCAGCCGCGCCGCAAACCAGTCGCCCAGCGGCGTCACCGCGTCGTGCTTCAGCAGGACCACAGCCCGCACCATCGTGGCGCTGTAGCCGCCGTAGCTGCGCGCGAGATCAAAACCATACACATCCCTGCGACACAGGCCGCAAAGCGGTTGCTTCGCCAGGGCCGCCAGAGCCGAGACAAACGGCCGGCCGCACTTCTGGCAACCGGGGCCGGGAAAAGGCCGCAGCGAACTCAGGCACTCGCGGCAGATGGGGAGCCGGCTGGCCGTCTCGAGCGTGGCCTCGCAGATGCGGCACGGCGCCGGGAAGGCCAGCGAGGCAAGTGCATCGCAGACCTCTCGAAGGATACCCCGGGCAGGTAGGCGAAGCGGTGACACGAAGAGCAGGTTACTCCCTCCTCGGAACTATGAAAAGAGGAAGTTATTCAGAGCGCCAATAAGCCTGCCGCAAGGCTCCCGCCGAGATTGGAAACAGAAAGGAAAGAATGCCGGGCGAGATCAGAGTTGGCCTTGTTCCTGCTTTTCCTGGCAGGTGATGCAATGGCGGGCCCAGGGTACCGCTTCGAGCCGCTTCTGCTGAACCTCTTGTTGGCAATGCGTGCACAACCCGAACTCATCCTCTTTGATCCGTTCCAGGGCCCCGTCCACCAACAGCAGGGTGGCGCGGTCGTGGTTGGTCTGGCCGAACAGGAATTCTTTCGTATAGGAGTTGGCGGCCTTATCGGCGAGGTCCACGGTCGGATCCTCATCGGCCGTGCGCCCTTCCTCTACGGTGCGCGCGATGATCTTCAGCAGCTCCTCGCGCTTGGCCAGCAGCTTCTTCTTGTAGTATTCGAGGCGTTTCTTATCCATCGTTCAGGCCCCATAGTGAGCTGCATTGCGGCTGCCACAAACGAGTGATTCTAGACTCCGCGCAAGAGACTGTCAAGGAAACCGGGTGGGCTGTTTTCCGCGCGCGCACGGGGCCCTGCGGCTAACGCAAAACTCGCCCGCTCCGGCGCCTCGCCTTCGCGCCGAAGGAGCGCAACGGCGGTGGTCGCCAAGCAGGGTTGCGGCTTCCCCGGAGCGGCTGCTAGAATCGAACGTCTGTTCATTGGGCCGGGGCAGCGATGGTGGGCGGGCGCTTGCCTTTTTGATCCCAAACCCAGTAGTTGTCAAGAGTTGCGCCGCCCAGTGCGGAGGAACCTCTTGTCTAAATATGATCTGGCTATTATCGGCAGCGGGCCGGGGGGCTATGTGACCGCCATCCGCGCCGCCCAGTGGGGTTTGAAGACCGTAGTGATCGAAAAGGATGGTTTTCTGGGCGGCACCTGCCTGCACGTCGGCTGCATCCCGACCAAGGTCCTGCTGCACCACGCCGAACTCTACGACCACATCAAGAAGGCCAAGGAATTCGGGATTGAGGTGACCGGCGTCAAGCTCGACTGGCCTGCGGTGCTGGCGCGCAAGGACAAAATCGTCAAGACCGGCTGGGGCCGCTGGGCCGGGCCCGGCCGCGTGGCCGTGGAAAGAGACGGTAAGACCAGCGAAATCGAGGCCGCCAACGTCCTGCTGGCCACCGGCTCCGAAGCGCGCTCGCTGCCCGGCGTCGAGCTCGACGGGAAGGCGATCCTCAGCAACCGCACGATCCTGTCGCTGCCGGGGATACCCAAATCGCTCCTCGTGGTGGGCGCCGGCGCCGTGGGGGTCGAGTTCGCCTCCATCTACAACTCCTTCGGCACGGAGGTCACCCTTCTTGAAATGCTGTCCCGCGTCGTGCCCCTCGAAGACGAAGAGATCTCCGCCGAGCTGGACAAGGCTTTCCGCAAGAAAGGCATCAAGACCTTCACCGAGGCGAAGGTCGAAGGGGTGAAGAAGGACGCCAAAGGCGCCACGGTCACCTTCCAGGACAAGGCCGGCAAGGCGCACACGCTTTCGGCGGAGAAGATCCTGATCGCGGTCGGGCGCAAACCGATGACTGAGAATATTAGCCTGGAGAAATCCAAGGCCAAAGTCGAGCGCGGCTTCGTGCACGTCGGACCATACATGGAGACGGATGAGCCCCGGCTCTATGCCATCGGGGACATTGTCGCCGGGATGCCCCAGCTCGCGCACGCCGCTTCGATGGAGGGCATCGTCGCGGCCGGCAAGATGGCGGGAAGGCAGGTGCCCCTTCTTGACCGCAACCGCATCCCCAACGCCACCTATTGCGACCCGCAGATCGGCTCGATCGGGATGACCGAGCAGCAGGCACGCGACGCGGGACTGAAGATCAAGACCGGGAAATTCCCTTTCGCGGCCAACAGCAAGGCGTCGATCCTCGGGCAACACGAAGGATTCATCAAGGTGGTTGCGGAAGAAACATACGGCGAGGTGCTCGGTGTGCACATCATCGGCCCGCTGGCGACCGAAATCCTTGCCGAGGCGGTGACGGCGCTGCAACTCGAGGCCACGCTCGACGACATGCTGTTCACCGTGCACGCGCATCCCACGGTGTGGGAAGCCATGGGCGACGCGTTCGCCTCGGTGCGCGGCCTGGCCATCAACGCCTAGGAATGACGCGGAACATGAAGCATTGCCTGGTAGCCGAGCTCGGAGTCGTGCCCTACCGCGCGGCGTGGGAGCTGCAGCGGCGGCTGGTGGCGGCGCGTAAGGCGGGCGTCCTGCCGGACGTGCTGCTGCTCTGCGAGCACCCGCACGTGATCACGCTCGGACGCAACGGCAAGAGCGAGCACTTGCGCGCCTCGGAGCACTTGCTGCGGCAGATGAACGTGGAGTTCATCGCCACCGATCGCGGTGGGGACATCACCTATCACGGCCCAGGCCAACTGGTCGGCTACCCGATCCTAAACCTCGGCGAGATTTGCCGCGACGTCGTCTGGTACGTCCGCCAACTCGAAGAGACCATGATCCGCGCGGCAGCGGACTTCGGTGTGTGCGCTACGCGTCTGGACAGAAAGACCGGCGTGTGGGTGGACGTCCCCGGTGGGGGCGAGGAGAAGCTCGCGGCCATCGGCGTGCACATCAGCCGCTGGGTGACTTCGCATGGCTTGGCGTTCAACGTGGCCACCGATCTGCGCTACTTCGATCTGATCGTGCCGTGCGGCATCCCGGAGAAGCGGCCCACCTCACTCGAGCGCCTGCTGAGCCGCCCGGTGAGCGTCGCAGAGGTCGCACCGCGGATGGTCGAAAGATTCGGGGAAGTTTTCGGGCTGCACATGCGGCCGGTCATGTGCGAGGCGCTCGAAGAGCTGCTTCGCGCGCACGAAGAACAGCCGACTACCGCGACGCTATAGGGACCGCTCAGGAGATACGGAGCCACGGATGAAGGTTTCGCTCACGCCCGAACTGCACCTCGAACTCTACTACTACATGAAGCTCAACCGCATGCTCGAGGAGCAGATGGTGCGGCTGTTCCGTCAGAACAAGATCGTCGGCGGCCTCTATTCCAGCCTGGGGCAGGAAGCGACCTCGGTGGGCACGGCCTACGCCCTCGAAGCGCGCGACTGGATGGCCCCGATGATCCGCAACATCGGCGCGTTGCTGGTCAAGGGCTTCCGCCCGCGCGATATTTTCACCCAGCACATGGCGCGCCACACCGCGCCGACGCTCGGCAAGGACGGCACCAGTCACTTCGGGGACCTCAAGGTGCGCCACGTCGTTTCCCCCATCTCCATGCTCGGCGACCTGATTCCGGTGATGACCGGCATCGCCCTGGCCGGGCGCTACCTGGGGCAGAAGATCGTGGCCATGACCTGGATCGGCGACGGCGGCACGTCCACCGGAGCGTTCCATGAAGGCATGAACCTCGCCGCGGCGCAGAAGGCGCCGTTTGTCTGCGTCGTCGAGAACAACCAGTGGGCTTACTCCACGCCGGTGCGGTGCCAGGTGCCGCTGCGCAACCTGGCCGACCGCGCCAAAGCCTATGGCATCCCCAGCTACTCGGTCGATGGCAACGACGTGCTGGCGGTCTACCGCGTGGCGAAAGAGGCGGTCGAGCGGGCCCGCTCGGGTGAGGGGCCCATCCTCATCGAGTCGAAGACCATGCGCATGCGTGGCCACGCCCAGCACGACCCCGCCGAGTACGTGCCCAAGGAGATGTTTGCGTACTGGAAGGCGCGCGACCCCATCGAGCGGTACCAGAAGGTTCTCACCGAAAACAGAATGCTGGATGCCAAGGCCAGGGCCGAGATTGACGCGCGCATCGAGCGCGAACTGAAAGAGGATCTGGAATTTGCCGAAGACTCACCCTTTCCGCCGCCGGAACTTGCCGAGCAGGGCGTTTACTGTGAGGGCTGCCACACGATCGAGACCATCTGGGAACGCCCGATTGAGGAAGTTCTGCCGCCCAAGTCGTGCGTCGAGCCGGTCTGGAAAGTGGAAAGTTTCGGCGGGCCCGACGGGGCAGCCCCGTCCGGCAAACGCGCTGCGGCCGCTGCGGTGCCGGGAGGCGGCAACCACCGCCGGGCACAAAAAACTTCCCGGAAAGCAAAACCGGCCAAGGTGCCGGCGCCCAGCAAGGTGAGGAGATAGGCGTGGCCGCAGTCACTTTCCTCGAAGCCATCCGTCAGGCGCTGTTTGAAGAGATGGAGCGCGACCCCACGGTCGTTCTGCTCGGCGAGGATGTGGGCGTCTATGGCGGCGCGTTCAAGGTTTCCGAGGGGCTGCTCGAGCGCTTCGGCTGGGAGCGCGTGATCGACACGCCGATCAGCGAGACGGCCATCGTCGGCGCCGCCGTGGGCATGGGCTACCTGGGCCTGCGGCCGGTCGCGGAGATGCAGTTCATCGATTTCATCGCTTGCTGCTTCAACCAGCTTACGAACTTTGCGGCCAAGTCGCACTACCGCTGGGGCGCGCCGGTGCCCCTGGTCCTGCGCGGGCCGTCGGGCGGCGGCGTGCACGGCGGGCCGTTTCATTCGGCCAATCCCGAGATGTACTTCGTGCACACGAGAGATCCCCACTGACGACTACACCGTGCCGCTTGGCAAAGCCGTGGTGCGGCGCGAAGGGCGCGATTTGACCATCCTCAGCTACGCGGCGATGATGCACACTTCGATCGAAGCCGCCGAACTGCTGGCCAAGGAAGGAATCGAGGCCGAGGTCATCGACCTGCGCACGTTGCTGCCGCTCGACCGCGAGATGATTCTGGCCTCGGTGAAGAAGACCAATAAGGTGCTCGTCGTGCACGAGGACACGCGCACCGGGGGCATCGCCGGGGAAATTGCTGCGCTGGTCTGCGAAGGCGCTTTCGAAGACCTGGACGGCCCGGTGCTGCGCGTGACGTCACTGGATACCCCGGTGCCGTTTTCGCCGCCGCTCGAGGAGCGGTTTCTACCCAACGTGGCCAGCGTGGCCAACGCCGCGCGCGACCTGGCGAGATATTGAAGGCTGGAGAACGAACGAGGAGATACGCATGCCAACCGATGTGATTATGCCCCAGATGGGCGAAAGCATCTTTGAAGGCACCATCACCAAATGGCTGAAGAAGCCCGGCGATAAGATCGAGCGCGACGAGCCGCTGTTTGAAATCTCCACCGACAAGGTGGACGCCGAAATCCCCGCGCCCGCTGCCGGTGTGCTGAAAGAGATCAGGGTCGGCGAAGGGCAAACCGTGCCCATTCAGACCGTGGTTGCGGTGATTGACACCGCTGGCGTCGCAGCCGCCGCGCCAGCGCCGGCTGCTGCCAAAGCGGAGGCACCGAAGGCTGCCGCGGTCGAAACCAAGGCTCCCGCGGCCGCCGCACCAGCTCCGGCACTGAAGCCGACCGTGGCCGTGGCTGCGGGCACTCCTGCTGCGCCCCGCCGCGACGGCCAGAGGATTCACAGCTCACCGCTCGTCCGCCGCCTCGCGCGAGAGCACAATATCGATCTCACTCTGCTGACCGGGACCGGTGCCGGCGGCCGCATCAGAAAGAAAGACATTCTGGCGGCAATTGAGTCAGGCGCTGGGCCGGTCGGTGCTGTTCCCGCCGCTGTTGCTCCAACGCCAGCTCCGGCCGCGCCGGGCCCGAGCGGGGCCATGGTCCACGCGGTGCTGGAAAATGCTGTGCCGCGCGAGCGAATTTACTTCGGGCGCTACGAAGTGCAGCCCATGAGCGTGATGCGCCAGCGCATCGCCGAACACATGCTGGTCTCCAAGCGCGTCTCGCCGCATGTCTATTCGCTGGATGAG